>JAFWBJ010000017.1 GCA_017507145.1 Clostridia bacterium
GCCTGCCGCGATGCGCTTTTTGCGGGAAGCGTTGATGATGTCGGGCTTGGTGCGCTCTGCCATGGTCATGGATTTGATGATGGCTTCGACGCGGCCCATGGCCTTCTCGTCGATCTTGGCATCCTTGAGTGCGCCGGGCTTGATGCCGGGCATCATGCCGAGCAGCGATTCCAGCGAGCCCATGCTGCGCATTTGCTGGAACTGGTCCAGATAATCATCCAGGGTGAAGGTGGAGCGGCGCAGTTTCTGCTCGAGCTCTGCCGCCTTCTTCTCATCGAAGGCCTGCTCTGCCTTCTCGATCAGCGACAGGACATCGCCCATGCCGAGGATGCGAGAGGCCATGCGGTCGGGATGGAAGGGCTCGATGGCGTCCAGCTTTTCGCCGACACCGATGAACTTGATCGGCTTGCCGGTGACGTGACGGATCGAGAGCGCCGCACCGCCGCGGGTGTCGCCGTCCAGCTTGGTCAGGATGACGCCGGTGATGTCGAGCAGTTCGTTGAAGGTCTGCGCTACGTTGACTGAGTCCTGACCGATCATGGCATCGACGGTCAGAAGGATCTCGGTGGGGTTCACGGCTTCCTTGATGCTGCAGAGCTCACCCATCAGTTCTTCGTCGATGTGCAGGCGGCCTGCGGTATCGATGAAGACCATGTCAAGCCCGTGCCGCTCGGCATGCTTGAGTGCAGCGCGTGCGATTTCGACCGGCGAGACCTGATCGCCCATCGCAAAGACGGGAATCTCCAGCTTCTCACCGAGGATCTCGAGCTGCTTGATGGCGGCCGGACGGTAGATGTCACAGGCGACCAGCAGCGGGCGCTTGCCCTGCTTTTTGTACATACCGGCCAGCTTGCCGGCGTGCGTGGTTTTACCCGCACCCTGCAGACCCACCATCATGATGACCGTGGGCGGGCGGGAAGAGATGGTCAGCTTGCTCTGGGAGCCGCCCATCATGTTGGTCAGCTCTTCGTTGACGATCTTGACGATTTGCTGTGCGGGGACGAGGCTTTCCAGTACCTCGGTGCCGACCGCACGCTCGGTGACGGTTTTGATGAATTCGCGGACGACCTTGAAGTTGACATCGGCCTCAAGCAGAGCGAGTTTGATCTCGCGCATGCCTTCCTTGACGTCAGCCTCGGTGAGCTTGCCCTTGTTTTTGAATTTTTTGAATGCGTTTGTCAGCTTATCGGACAGGCTTTCGAACATCGCGTGAATCCTTTCTTCGGTTATTTCAGGCGCTCGCACAGATCGGCGAGCGTCTCACGCAGGGCGGGTGAGATCCCGTTTGCGTCGGGGGAGGCGAGGATTGCCTCGAGCCGGTCGGATAGCGCTTGCAACTCGGCAAAGCGGGCGGCAAGCCCCAGCTTTTCTTCGAGGTTGCACAGCTCCTCCTCGCCGCGCTTGATGGCGTCGCGAACCCCCTGGCGGGAGATCCCCACCTCGTCCGCGATTTCAGCAAGCGAGTAGTCTTCGTTATAATAAAGAGACATCAGCTCGCGGCGGCGGTCAGAGAGCAGTTCGCCATAAAAATCGAGCAGGTAACCGATGGTCAGATTTTTTTCAAACATGGTACCGCTCTCCTCTGTAAAGCAAAATGCTTTACAATTATAACACAACCCCGCCCACTTGTCAAGAGGGCGGGGCAAATTTCTTACGGATTTTTCTCATTTTTTCGCCGCAGCTCGCGCAGGATGTACACAAGTCCAAGGATGCTCAGGACGATCCCCGGGACGAGACAGATCAGCGCAAGCGGAAATAGGAAGACGTTCAGCGTTCGCGCCGCCGTCAGCCGCATTCCGAACAGCATCACCACCCCGAAAAAGGCAAGGCAGACGAGGCCGACGCACAGCAAAATGATGCCGCCGACCAGCTCGTTCCGCCTCCGCGGCGGCGGGATGAGGAGCGTGTGGTTGGGTTCGGTCGGCGGCGATAGCGGACTTTCGAGCGTTTGCGGTTCGGTGATCGCCTGCTCGTCGTCGAGCAGCCAGTCGGCCGTGACACCGAAGGTGCGCGCGATCAGCAGAATTTTCGCCGGTTCCGGCGTCGTCTCGCCGCACTCCCAGCGCGAAACCGCCTGCCGCGAGACACCCAGCCGCTCAGCCAGTGCCTCCTGCGACAGTCCCTCGCGTTGACGGCAATGGAAGATTTTTTCGCTCATTTTCATGTGGATAACCTCCTTTTGCCGCCATTATAGCATTCCTGCCATCGAAAATCCACCACAGGCGGCTGGAAATTGCCGCAATCAGCGGTTGCAAAGGCAGTATTCTTACTTTTTGGTGGAGCTTTTGTTCTTCTGCAGCAGGTAAACGGTCAGAATCACGCCGCCCGGAATCATCAGGCCGCCGAGGACCGCCAGGACCTGCTGTGCCAGGGTGCTCAGCAGAGCGAGGGCGATGCCGATCAGTGCGATGTAGACGCCCAACTTCCAGCCGAATCGGGCGGTCAGCTGCTCGAAACGATGGCCGGGTTTGTCCTGCGGCTGTTCTGTCTTCGCCTCCTCTTCTTTGGTGGGCGGCGGTGTGGCGTCTGCTTCGTCGGCCTGCGCTTCCTCTGCCGCTTCGGAAGGAACGCACCCGTCCAGCATGCGATCAAAGCGGCCGGCCAGCGATTTGCAGTTCTCAACCAGCGTATCGACCCAGGGCTGTTTTTCCTCGACGCTTGTTTGCTCGGCGGGGAGTTCCTGCATATCATCCAGCAGCCAGTCGGCCGTGACACCGAAGGTGCGCGCCAGCATCAGCAGCTTGGCGGGCTCGGGCACATTGTCACCGCACTCCCAGCGGGAGACGGCCTGACGTGAGACACCCAGCTGTTCGGCCAGCTCTTCCTGGGAGAGCTTGGCCCGGGTGCGGCAGGCGTAGATTTTGTCGGCTAATTTCATATTGGTGAACCTCCTTGTGGTTTGTGCCCTCAGTTTAGCAAAAATTGCGTGGGAAATCCACCACATTTGTCTGGAAATTTGCGCAAGCGGCGCTTGCGTCAGGCCTCCTTTTCCCCGCGTCCGACCCGCCAGAGCGCGACGGAGACCACAGCGCCGACGAGCATGATGATCACACCGAGGGTGAGGATGAGGTTGGGGACGATCATCACGATCGCAAGGCCCGGTTCAAATCGCGTGGCTGTATATGGCGATGCAGGGGAGACATCAAATTCATCATAAATCTGTTGGAAAAGTTCGGGTGGCATCTCATCGGTAATATCGTTTCCGCTCTCGTCACGGATCACGATGCTCGACGAAATTCCATAGGTCGGTGCGCTAAAATTGTGAAGCACCGTCGAGAACATCAGCCGCCCCGCACCGCCAATGCCGACAAAGAGCAGGCCGATGCACATGATGTACACCCCCGCCAGCCAGCCCCAGCGACGCAGAAAGCGTCCGATGACGCCCGGCAGGGAATCGATCCAGCCCGGATAAGCAGCTGATGTTGTCTGCGTGGGAGGAACTGACGGCTCGCTGTCCAGCGTTTGGGCGTGGGACTGCGCCTCGGGCTCGGGAGTGCCCAGCGTGTCGTCGAGCAGCCAGTCGGTAGTGACGCCGAAGGTTTTGGCCAGCAGAAGAATCTTTGCCGGCTCGGGGACGGCATCCCCGCATTCCCAGCGCGAGACGGCCTGGCGCGAAACACCAAGCTGTTCGGCCAGCCCTTCCTGTGATAGCCCTGCCCGACGACGGCAGACAATAATTTTTTCGTTGAGTTTCATCGGATACCTCCTGTGCATGATGGGTTCAGTATAGCAAGATCTACCGGGAATTGCCACCATGCAGGGCTGGAAATTCCGCAATCATTGGTTGCGGAGGGGGACTTTAGCCCTCTTTGCGCAGGATTTCGGCCACAATGGCCGCCCGATCCACGCCGGCTGCTGTCCAGATCGGGACATCACGGTTACGGCGAACGAAATCATCGTCCACCGCAAGAATGCGCAGGCGCTTGTTCTGCATGATCGGTCTGCCGCGCAGCTTGTCGGAGAGCAGCATGCCCATGCCGCCGGCGCGGATCTCCTCTTCAAGGAAGAGCACGGTCGCCTCTCCTGCCGGCAGATTGGCTTCAATCAGCGCGGCGGCCCGGTCGAAGGGCTTGATCAGCTCAAGCAGGATCACGCCGCAGCAGACACCGCGCGCAGCCAGCTCATCACAGGCGGCCAGCGCCTCGTCGGCGATCCGGCCATGGGTGACGATGACGGCATCCAGTGCACCGGCGTCGGAGTAATTGGTGCGGCAGGCGGGGGCAAGTTCAGCCGATTCGCCGCCGTAGAAGGCGTCAAGAACCGCCTGCGATTCACCCGCATTGGGGTAGCGGATGGCGGCCGGGCCTTCGCCCTTGAGGGCGGCACGCATGGCGGCGCGCAGGGCACCGAAGGTGGCCGGTGTGTAGACCGTCATGCCGGGGATCTGGCCAAGGAAGGCCACATCGAAGATGCCGTGGTGGGTGGCGCCGTCGCCGGCGTTGAGACCTGCACGGTCAACGCCGAAGATGACCGGAAGGCCTTGCAGGGCGGCATCGTGAATGATTGAATCGTAGGCACGCTGCAGGAAGGTCGAGTAGATGGCGCAGACCGGCCGCATGCCCTCGGCCGCCAGACCTGCGGCAAAGGTGACGGCGTGCTCTTCTGCGATGCCGACATCAAAGAAGCGGGCAGGGTGGGCAGCGCGGAAGGGCTCGAGTCCGGTGCCGTCGCTCATGGCAGCGGTGATGGCACAGATGCGGGGATTTTCGGCGGCAAGCTCGGTCAGTGTGCGGCCGAATTCAGCCGAGAAATTGACGGCAGGTGCCGCTTTCGTTGCCGGCGGGATGGCGTGATATGCGCCCGGATTTGCTTCAGCCGGTGCATACCCCCGCCCCTTCTGTGTCTTGACGTGGATGATGGCGCTCTGCCCGGCCGCAATGGCTTCACGGAGGAGATTCTCGATGGCGGCACAGTCGTGACCGTCCACCGGCCCGAGATAGTAAAGGCCGAGATCCTCAAAATAATTGGAGCCGTAGACCATATTCTTGATCGTCTGCTTGACGGCGCGGATGCCGTTAAAGAGAGGCTTGCCGAGACCGGGAATGGCTGAGATAAAGGTTCTGGTGGCGGCCTTGGTGCGGATGTAGCCCTTCGAGGTGCGCAGACGGGCAAGATTCTTGGCAAATTTTCCGGTGTTGCGTGAGATCGACATCTCGTTCTCGTTGATGATGATGATCAGACGCAGATGGCGGGAGCAGTTGTTGAGCGCCTCATGAATCATGCCGCCGGTGAAGGCACCGTCACCAACCACAGCTACCGAATAAGCATCAGAACCGGCAATGCGGTCTGCCTGGGCGAAGCCGAGTGCGGCTGAGATGGAGGTCGAAGAGTGGCCGGCGCCAAAGCAGTCATGCTCGCTTTCGCTGCGCAGGGTAAAGCCCGACAGCCCCCCGCCTTGGCGCAGGGTGGGGAATCGGTCGCGGCGGCCGGTCAGCAGCTTGTGGACATAGCACTGATGCCCAACATCGAAGATGATATGATCGTGCGGCGTGGTGAAGACGCGATGGAGGGCCATGGTCAGTTCAACTACGCCGAGGTTGGAGGAAAGATGGCCGCCGTGTGCGGTGACCTCCCGGATCAGATACGCACGAAGCTCGTCAGCCAGGGCCGGAAGCTGTGCTTCGGGCAGGGCCTTGAGGTCGGCGGGAGAATGAATGGTATCGAAGATTGGGTAAGACATAGAATCCCCTTCACATACATTGAGATGGATTTATTTTAGCACAGAATGGCCCAAATAACAAGAGGGAAGGGCCGCTTTTGGCGAGAATTCAAAAAAATGCAACATATTTTGCACGCGACAGCCGAATAGCCTTGACTAACTCTATGAAATATAGTATACTATAAGATAACGAATGCCATCTTGGCAAAGGAGTTGGTTTTTTGCATGAGTAGTGACAGTATTCCTTTATTGATTGTGTTCATCTTATTCGTTTTATGCGGCGGATATTTTTCCGGCACCGAGAGTGCCTTTACGGCCTTGAACAAGATCAAGATCAAGAACAAAGCCGAGGAAGGAAATCGCCGTGCCAAACACACGATGTACATTGTCAATAATTTTGAGCATGCACTCTCAACCATTTTGATTGGCAACAACGTGGCGCGCACCGCCGCTGCTTCGGTGGCAACGGTGATTGCGGCCAGAGAATTCAGTGATGTGCCGAATTCTGCCCTGTGGACAACGGTGATCACCACGCTGATTTTCTTCTTCTTCAGCGAGATGATTCCCAAGGCTTTTGCCAATGACCGCAGCGATTCCACAGCGCTTTTCTTTGCCGGTTCCATGCGATTTTTGATGAAGGTTCTGGGGCCGATTGCGCGCTTTTTTGCCTGGATCTCGGGCTGGTTCTCCCGCCTGTTTTCCTCGGGTGAGGACCCTTCCATTACCGAGGAAGAGCTGATCGATATTATCGATACGGCAGAGGAGGAGGGCGTTGTTGATGCCGATACCGGCGAAATGCTGCGTTCGGCCATCGATTTTGCCACAACTACGGTTGAGGATGTCATGACCATGCGCGAGGATATCTGCGCGATCGATGTAACGCTGTCGCCTGCGGCTGTACTTGACTATATCCGGGATAACCGCCGTTCGCGAATTCCGGTTTATGAAGGGGATATCGACCATGTGATCGGTATTCTGCAGGTGCGCAAATTCCTCAAGCAATACTATCACGACAAACAGCTTGCCCTGCGGCCGCTGCTGAGCGAGCCTTATTTTCTTTCTCCCACCGCCCTCATCGACGATCAGCTTGACCGCATGAGCCGTACCCGCCATTACCTCGGCATCGTCCGCGATGATGAGGGCCACACGGTCGGTCTGGTCACCGTCGAGGACTTCCTTGAGGAGATCGTCGGCGAGATCTGGGACGAGGAGGATGTGGTCAACGAAGATTTCTTCAAGCTTGGCGGCAACCGATTCTCGGTCAGCGGAGCCTGCGATTACAACGAAATGCTGACGGAGATGGGTCTGGCCGAATATCACAAGGAAACCAGCTGCTCGGTTGGCGCCTGGGCGCTCGCACGCTTTGGCCGGCTGCCGGAAGAGGAAGAGTCCTTTGTGAAGATGCTGGGTGAGCAATATCTGATTGTTACGGTAGACGAAATTGCCGATAACCGCATTGCGCGGGTCATCGTTAAGCTGGATGATGAGGATCCTGAAGCCGCTGAGGCTGAGGAAGCCGACGTATCCGGAAAGGAGGCCCTCGTATGAGCGGAATCTTTCCATACATTCTGATCGTTTTGATGCTGATGCTCTCGGCTTTTTTCTCGGGGTCTGAGATCGCGTTCAACGCATCCAATAAGATGCGCCTGAAAAAAGCCGCTGAGGAGGGCAGCAAGACTGCTGCCATGGCATATCGTATCAGCGAGAAATTTACCGTGGCCCTCTCGGCCATTCTCATTGGCAACAACCTGGCCAATATCGCCGCCTCGTCGGCAACGACGCTGATCATTCTCGATATTATGGCCGTGCTGGGCATTACGGGCGGCAAGGGTGAGGCGATCGGCTCGACCGTGGCAACCGTTATCATGACGGTGCTGATTCTGATCTTCGGCGAGATCGTGCCGAAGATTCTGTCCAAGCAGAACGCCAATGTCGTGGTGCGCTGGGTGGCCTATCCCATCCGCATCCTGACCATTGTGCTCTCTCCCCTGGTGGGGATTGTGCAGCTGTTTTTGCGTGTCCTGCGCCGGCTCTGGGGCAGTGATCACAAGGAGGATGAGCCGACCATCACCGGTGAGGAGCTCTCGACCATCATCGATACGGTCGAGGAAGAGGGTGTCATCGACGAAGAGCAGGGCGACCTTCTGCAGTCGGCGCTTGATCTCAGTGAGACTACGCTGGAGGAGATTCTCATCCCGCGCACCAAGATGCTGGCCATTGACATCGAGGATGACTTTGCCGAGATTCTCGAGGTTGCCAATCAGTCGAATTTTTCCCGTATCCCGGTTTATGAGAGCAATACCGATAATATTATCGGCATTATGTACCTCAACTACTTCTTCCGCGCGCTGATCGAAGCTGACGGCGCGGAGGTGGATATCCGTCCTCTCCTGATGGAGCCGCTCTTCCTGCATAAATCTAAGAAGCTGCCCGCCGCCCTGCGCGAGATGCGCCAGCGCCAGGCACACCTGGCCATTGTGCTGGACGAGTACGGCGGAACGATGGGCATCGTGACGCTGGAGGATATCCTCGAGCAGGTGGTCGGTGACATCTGGGACGAGACCGACGAGATCGTGGAGGAATACACCAAGACCGGCGAGACAACCTATGATGTCAACGGTGACATGAGCGTCTGGGATTTCTTTGAGATGCTGGAAGTCAATACCCGCGATTTCAGCTCCGACTACACCACCGTTGGCGGCTGGGCCATCGAGATGCTCGATGCCTCCCCCCACGAGGGAGACAGCTTCACCTATAAGAATCTGTACATTATCGTCGCCGCCATGGACGACATGCGCGTGACCCGCCTTTCGGTTGTGGTCAGCCCGGTCGAAGAGGACGAGGACGAATAAAGACTACCACTCCCGCAAAAAAATTTGTGTCCGGATAAAAGAAGAATCCCCCGAGAGGGGGATTCTTCTTTTGCTTATTTTTCGGCTTGAATGGTACCTGCGGGCCGGTAGGTGCTGACGATATGGTCGGCCATGGAGAGCACATGGTCGAACATTTCGTTGGGCCGAACCGCGAAGGCTGATACGGTGTCCCCTTCGCAGAGGAAGTAGACGATCCAAAAATCGTCGACGGTGTTTTCGCTCTCCACCAGGGTATAGATGGCGCGGCAGAGCGAGAGGCCGCTGACCGTCATTTTTTGGGTCTCCTTCAGGGTGACGGCGGTGGGAGTTCGTCCCATGCTCTGCCAGAAGGGGGTGCCGAGGGTGACCATCATCTGGGCGACCTCGTCCGGCGAGTCGGGCAGGCGCCCGCCGCCCAAGATGCGGCCAATATCGTTGCGCACATAGGAAGAGTACATTTGCGAGGTGTAGGTACTGCGCGCGGGGACTGAGACGGTTTGGATCTCGCCCTTTGTGCCGAAGTAACGCCAGCCGTCGTAGGGGCCGAAGCGTTCATCCTCGGCGTAGTAGCGGACGGGGTTTTCGGCGGCAAAGTCGATGATCTGCGGGAGGGTGAACGTGATCTCGCAGGGGAGGAGCGGGGCTACACTCGATCGAGCGGGACGCATCTGTGCGGTAGGCTGATTGGTGTCGAAGATAGCAGGGGAGAACAGACCGGTGTCCAAATAACCGACGATGTAAAAGCTACCGCCAGCCTTCATCGCAATATGGATTCCGCCGCCGGTGGCTGTTTGGGCAAACCAGACGCTGTCGTAGCCTTCAAGCATACTGGTAGTCAAGGTCAGCGATGTGTAGCCGTGCCGCTCGCCGTACTTTCGGGTGAGATAGTCCAGCGCAGTCTCATATTCGGCGGCGATGCGTGCCTTGTTGGCGCGGGTCATGAGCCCATCCAGCGGCATGTCGGCAGTGAAGGCGGGAAGGTCGGGATCGGCGACGGCTTCATACACGACCGGAACCTCAAGCTTTGCGGTTGCGACGCCGGTCAGCTTGACTTCATACTTCTCGTTCTTGACGAACCAGACCTGCGCGGTGAAGAGGGGGGAGGGATTCTTGACGGTGCTGGCCGTGTAGTCGGTCTTGTCGAGCGTTGAGCCGGTGTTGCCGTTGATGATCCTGTGCCAGACTGCGGCATTTGCACGGTAGGGCGCGACAGCTTGGGCCAAATACATCTCTCCTCCACCCGCCTGCATGGCAATCAGTATCGATTCGTAGCTGCTGTACTGAATCTCCCAGACGCTGTCCATCGTTTTGCCGTTGATCGTAATTTGCTCGGGGCGCAGGGTGTATTGGCCGAATTTGTGATCCTTGCCGTAGAGCTGGCTGAGGACATAGTCGATGGCGGTGTACTCGCTGCCAAGGCGAGAGACGGTGTCGGTGGAGAGGTGGAGATCGGTCATCTGCGTCCAGCTGTGCAGCTTGGGCAGACCCGAGGAGAGGGTGTAGGTGTAGACGGCACGGAGAGTAGAGTTGAAGAAATGGGGCTCGGGATCGGTGTAATCCCCGTCCTTCTGCAGCATGAAGCCGAGGTGCGGGCCGGTTGAGTCACCGGTAGAGCCGACCTGGCCGATCATCGTGCCCTGACCAATCTGTACGCCGGGTTCGATGCCGTAGGTGATCTTGCTGAGGTGCGCATAAGTGGTGATGTAGCCATCCCAGTGCTCGATTCGGACATAATTGCCGAGTTCCCAATCGTAAGTGGCTGCAGTGACGGTGCCGCTTGCTGCCGCGAAGACGGGTGTGCCGGTTTCGGCGGGGTAGGTGGCTCCCTTTTGAAAGAATTGTGTGCCGTAATTGTCGTGCCAGCCGAACGGGGTGCCGATGGTGTATGTTCCTTCCAGCAGGGGGGAGACCAGCGAGAAGAAGGCGGGAGTGGGGGCCGTTGTGTCTGCCGGCGGGGCGATGGTGGTGGGCGGCGTAGTTTCAGGGGTTCCGGTGAGCGGATCCCGCTTTCCTGCGGAGAAAATGTACTCCTTGAGGTTGTCGATGGTATAGCCGTTTCGGCAGATGGTCATGCCGACTCGCGGCTCCCGCCCATCATCGGCGGGGGCGATTGTGCCGATTTGCGTCGTGCGGTCGACGGTTTGACCGACTTTGACGGCCAGCGAGCGGAGGAAAACATAGCGCGTCTCAAAGCCGTTGCCATGGTCGATCTGGACATAACAGCCAAGCGCAGGATCTTCATTGGCCAGCGTGACAGTGCCGGGCGCGGCGGCATAGACCGGGGTGTCGGCCGGGGCGAAATACTCAGCGCTGCTTTCCATGAAGATGGTGCCGTCTGCCAGACTGCCGACATTGGGGGAAAGAAAAGCAAAGGTGGGCTCTCCCGCAACGGGGGCGGTCACAGAGAATCCGGCGACGGAGTTCCCCGGTGACGTCTCGCCCGGGACGCTGAGGATGCCATCTACTGCATAGTAGAGCATTTTCGGGTCGACGGCGCTGCTTCCGAGCGAGACGACAAAGCGCAGTCCGGCCATTCGCGCATGGCCTGAGCGGCCGGTAAGGCCGATCTGGTGGCTGTGCTTGACCGTGTCACCCTCGGCAACGCTGACCGATGAGAGCCAGCAGTAGCGGGTGAAACCGCCCTCGCCATGATCGATGAGGACGAAGTTGCCATCCACTGCATCGTAGCCTGCCGCAAGCACGACGCCGTCAGCCACAGCCAGCACGGGCATGCCGGCGGGGCAGGCCATCTCCAGCGCGGGCTCGGCATTCTGTGCGGGGACGGTGAGGTCGATCGTCGGCGCGATCCAGGTGAGCGGATAGGCGACGTCGCGGAGCGCACTCGGCATGACGGCATGGAGGTCTTTGGCTTGTTGTTCTATCGCACTCTGCATGGCGGCGATGGCTTTTCTTCGCCCGTCGATCTCGGCTTTGAGCGAGGCGATGCGGCGCTCTGATTCCACCGAACTGCCGTCCGGTGCAGCTTGTTCTGCGAGGAGATCGTCGAGCGTATTCTGCATCTCGCCGAGCGAGCTTCCGCTGTTTTGAAGCTCAGCCAGATAGGCTTGCGCGGTTTGATAACGGCGATTGGCGGCTTCGGCGAGGTCGAGCCCGTTCTCGTCGGGCCAAACGGTGCGGATCAGCGCCTCGACTTCGGCGGTGCGCTTCAGTTCGCGGGCGCTGCGGCGTCCGTCCTCGGCTGCGGTCGAGCGCCAGTTCAGAGCGCCGTCAAGCCCCTCGGAGACTCTCCATTTGTCGCCGGAGAAGTGCATTGTGATATCAGCCCAGCCCGTTTGCACAGCTGTCTCGCTGTTTGCATGGCCGCCGGCATTATACAGCGCCGAGACGGTAGCAGTGTCGCCGTCAAAGCTGACGTAGGCGGAGGTAAAGTCCCAGGCATCGTCGGCAGCCGCCATGGCCGCTTCGATAGCGTCAGATGCATCGTGCGTGGCGGAAGCCTCCTCGCGGCAGGAAACCAGGCCGCCGCAAATGGCAGCCACAACCAGCGTCAGCGCAATCAGCCAGACGCCGGCACGCTTGGCTGAGCTGTCGAGGATATTGGCAAAGCGGGCTCGGAGGTGCTTCGCCGAAGCGTGAAACTGCGTGTTCAGCCCAGCTGTCGGGGCGGAAATCCCCTCGCGTGCCACAGCCAGCATCGTCTCGCCGTAGGCGTGCCGTGAGACATTGCCCAGGCGGAAGACCGCATCGTCGCAGGATTGCTCCATCTCGATCTCCTGCTGCTTCTGCGCGATCCAGACCAGCGGGTTGAAGAAGTGCAGGGCGGTGGCGAGCATACCGCAGAGCTTCCACCACAGGTCGCCGCGGCGGCAGTGGATCAGCTCATGCCGCAGGATGGCGTCAAGCTGTTCGTCGGTGTAGTTGCTGTGCGGCAGCAGGATCTCGGGGCGGATCAGCCCCCGCAGCATGGGCGAGCTGACTTCGGCGCAGAGCCAAAGGCTGATCTGCCGCTTGATCCCGAGCGCCGACTTCGCCCGCTCCAGTGCGCCAAGCAGCCGCGCATCATGCACGGGCCGCTTCCAGCGCCGCAGCTTGGCCGATGCCGACAGGCAGCGCACCGCCTGATGCAGCAGCACAGCCGCCGCGCCGATCGCCCACATCCAGCAGAGCGCCTCTGCCGGGGCAATCGTTGAGATTTCCACCGTGGGCAGTGTTGCGGTATTCTCAATGTAGGCCGTGTCGGGGATGATGTAGGTGACGTAGGGCTCGTAGTCGACCGAAACCGGCGGCACGACGTAGTCCACGGGCGCAGAGAGGACGGAGTAGAATTGCGGCATCGGCTCAGGGCTTGAGGGCGCGAGATCGATGGTGAGAAAGGGAAGGGAAAAGTTGAGCGGGATGGCCAGCCGCAGGAGCAGCACACACCAGATGGCATAGCGGCACCCCGCCGACCAGCGCCTGGCGAACCGACAGAACAGCAAAGCGATGAGCAAAATCGGGGTCATGGCCAGTGTGATTTCGGCAATGGTGAGGAAGAGTTCGCGCATCATCAGCCCTCCTTTTGGTCGAGCATGCGGGCAATATCATCCAGATCGGCAGCCGTGATGCCGCGGCACTCAACCAGTGCAGCCATCAGCGATTTGACCGAACCGCCGTGCATTCGTTCAAGAAAGCTTTGCGTCTCGTCGATGCGGTAGTCGTTTTCGCTGACGGCAGGTGCGTAATAATGGAAGCGTTTCTCGCAGTTCAGCGTGACGAAGCCCTTTTCGTGTAGCCGCGTGAGCAGAACCTGCACGGTGGAGAGGGTCCAGTCGCGCTTGCCCTGCAGGGCGGCCAAAATCTGGGACGGCCGCTGTGCCGTTTCGGCCTGCCACAGTGCCTGCATGACGTCCAGTTCAGCGTCGGGCAGTCGGGTGAGGGGATGCTTCATGATATTTCCTCCTATCCTGGGAATGGGATTTTCAGTGACATCTGTCGTTGAATTCAGTTTAACATAGAATTGGATGCTTGTCAATATATTCATTGACATTTGTCGTTGAAATTTACAATTCCGTAAAAAAACAGCACCCGCGGGTGCGGGTGCTGTGTGTTCTTAAAGGTCAGAAAATGCCTTTGTTATATTTGATCATGGCCCGGAAGCTCATCCACAGTCCAACGGCAAGGCCTGCAAACAAAATTGCAACGCCGATCAGAACAAAGACCTGCTTATAGGTGCAACTGCTTATGGCGGTGAGTATGCTGAATACGGAAATTGCCGCACCGATGATGACGGTACCCAATCCAACCTGCTTTCCAAACGGAATCCGGTCTTCTTCGGCGACGCGATGCC
>JAFWBJ010000018.1 GCA_017507145.1 Clostridia bacterium
CCCCCCCCGCGGGGTGTGGGGCGGCGCCCCGCGACCTTACAGCCCCATCTTCTCTCGATACTGGGGCAGGATCGCATCGGCGAGGCCGGCACGTTTGATTTTCTTGGAGGTGTTCTTGGGGAACTCTTCGTCGCGGCGGACCCAGGTGTCCATGCGCTTGTAGGACTGGACGAGCTCATTGACGCCGGCCACAGCCTTGGCCAGTTCGACGTTGATCTGCTCGTCGGTCACGGCGTCGCCGTAGACTTCGGCAAAGCGCTCCATATCGGGGACGAGGATGGCGACGATATCGTAATCCTTCTTCTGCTTATTGGGGATGCCGACGATGACCGACTCCTTGACGAAATCGTTGCGGCCGAGGTAGGTCTCGAGCTCCTCGGGGAAGATGTTCTTGCCGTTGGAGGTCACGATGACGTTCTTCTTGCGGCCGGTGATGTGCAAAAAACCGTCCTTATCGATGAAGCCGAGGTCGCCGGTATAGAACCACTCGCCGCGCTTGACCTCAGCGGTCAGCTCGGGGGCGTTGTAGTAGCCCAGCATGATGTTCTCGCCCTTGAAGCGGATCTCGCCGGTGCCGTCCTCCTGCGGGTTGTAGATGTCGAGCACGGTGTTGGGGGTGGCCAGACCGGCCGAATCGTCGCGGTAGAAGTGGTCGGAGTTGAGTGCGGCCAGCGGGGCGCACTCGGTCAGGCCGTAGCCCTGGACGCCGAGGATGCCGAAATCGCGCAGGCCCTGCAGCACGACCGGATTGATGGCCGCGCCGCCCGAGATGAGGGTATTGAGGCGGCCGCCGAGGGTGGCGTGGATCTCGGCGAAGAGCTTGCGGGTGAGGTCAATGCCCACCTTGCGCAGGCCGTTCGAGATCTTGATGGCCGTCTTGACCTTTTTCTCCATGCCCTTCTTGCGAATGCCAGCCCAGATCTTGGCGTAGAGCGTCTCAACCAGCAGCGGCACGCAGCACATCTTGGTCGGGCTGACCTCCTTCATGTTGCGGGTAATATAGCGCAGGCCCTCGCAGAAAGCGACGGTGGTGCCGCGGTAGACCTGGCAGAGGAAGCCGCAGGTGCACTCATAGGCGTGGTGCATCGGCAGGACCGAAAGGAAGACGTCATCGGGGCCGATGTAGAGCATCTGACACATCTCCTCGAGGTTGAAGCAGATGTTGT
This sequence comes from Clostridia bacterium, assembly GCA_017507145.1. GTDB lineage: Bacteria > Bacillota > Clostridia > Oscillospirales > CAG-272 > SIG693. Next base: position 1,167 of record JAFWBJ010000018.1, read on the forward strand.
GGTGCGAGAGCATGACGCCCTTCGAGACGCCGGTGGTGCCCGACGTGAAGAGCAGGGCTGCCATGACGTGGGGATCGATCTCAACATCGAGGTACTCGCGCTCACCGGCCGCGATCTTGGCGGCGCCGGCCTCGACGAGGGCAGGGATTTCGTCAAAGGAAATGCGGCGCACCGACTCGGGCAGACCGGCAACCTTCGCCGCAACCGAGGGGGCGTAGAGGATGGCGACCGACTCGGAAATATTGGCGATGTTGCACATCTCCTCGACGGGCAGCTCGCGGTCGACCGGGACGATCACGCCCAGGCCGCAGATGGTAGCGAGGTAGGAGACACACCAGCCGTAGCAGCTCTCGCCGGTGACCATGATACGCTTACCGGCCAGGCCCTGCGCCCAGAGCTCGGTACCCAGCGCCTCAACATCGTGGCGCAGCTGAGCATAGGTAATGCCGCGATATTCGCCGTCGGTTTTCTGCAGAAAAACATTTTTCTCTGCGTAAATATCGGTGGAAGAGCGCAGCATTTCGCGCAGGTCGCGGATGTGTCGGACGTCGTAAGTTCTGTATGCCATAGGGGATTCCTCCATTCAAAATTACCGGTCAGCGTCTGCCAACGGCAAAAAACTATACTGATATGTAATTATACCACACCTCCGCCCCAGATTCAAGTGTTTTTGTGAACTTTTCTCTCGCGCTCCACGCCCGCCCAGCCTTGACAGCGCCCCTCCGCTATGGTAAAATATAGCGTGGTATAGTTTGCGCCGGCCGCGCATATGGTGAACCGATTTCACACAGGAGGTTCCCTATGCTCGCCGACCTGCTTCTCGCCCTGCTCTACGGTACCGTTCAGGGCATCACCGAGTGGCTGCCCATCTCGTCCACCGGCCATCTGCTGCTGCTCGAGACCCGGCTGCCCCTCCCCCTCACCGCGCAGTTCCGCCCGTTTTTCCTCGTCGCCGTCCAGCTTGGCTCGCTCTTGGCGCTCCTGCCCCTCCTGCGCCCCCAGCTTGACCTGCGCCGGCCCGAGATCCGCCGCCTTTGGGGCAAGGTGGCCTGCGCCGTCGTTCCCGCCGGGCTCTGCGGCCTCGCGCTCGACGATTTCCTCGACGCCCATCTCTCCACCCCGCGCATCATCGCCGCCGCCCTCATCGGCTACGGCGTGCTCTTCCTCTTCCTCGGCCGCCGGCCGGGTGGCCTGCGCGATCCCTTCGCCCTCTCGCTCCCCCGCACGGTCGGGGTGGGCTGCTTTCAGGCCCTGGCGCTGATCCCCGGCACCTCGCGCTCGGGCGCCACCATCCTCGGCGGCATCCTGCTCGGCCTCGACCGACCCGCAGCCGCACGGCTCTCCTTCTTTCTGGCCATGCCCACCATGCTGGCCGCCGCAGGCCTGCGCGCCGCGAAGCTGTCTCTGGCCCTCGCCGCAGGTGAGATCGCCGCCACATCCCACGATTGGCTGCTCCTCACCGCCGCCGCCCTCGCCGCCTTCGCCGTCTCCCACGCCGCCCTGCGCTTCCTGCTCGACTTCGTCAGCCGCCATTCCTTCGCCGCCTTCGGGATCTACCGCATCCTGCTGGGGTGCGCGGTGCTGGCAGTGGTATAAGACCGTGGGACGCTGTCCCACACCCTGCTGGGGGCGCCTTTTGTAAAAGGCGTCCCCAGGCCCCCGCGAAAACTTCCATAAAGGAAGTTTTTGAAAGTTTTGGGGGATTCTTAAGGGCCTTTTTTCAAAAAGGCCCTTAAGCGGGGCTTGGGGC
>JAFWBJ010000019.1 GCA_017507145.1 Clostridia bacterium
GATCTTGCGAAAATCTTTGATGTTTCGATTGATGAGTTGATCGGGTACAAGTCAACTGAAGGATTGGGAGATATTTGCCTCAAGATCAAAGAGTATTTTTCTGCGTTGCCAGAAAAGAAGGCGTTTGAAAACGCATACCGTATTGCGGCATTACTTCATGAAATAGCATCGACCGACGGATACAAGAAAACGGTTCCGTGGAAAGAAAAGGATTACGCTGCCGATCATGTTTCATCTTGGGGATTATCTACCTGTTCTGAACCGGAAGGTTGCACCGGCAGAAAGAATAACAACATCTTCTTTTCTTTGGGCGAGGGATATGTCGCTCCGAATGGTTCACAAATGCGTGATCTAAAGATAACAATGGAACAATTTTCAAATCTAAACGTGCTGAAAACATTGTTTGCTTTGCACGGATTGACTGTTTCTGATTTTGATCTCTTTGTTACTGCAGATCAGATTGCTTCCGCAGCTTTTCTCAAAGAGGAAGAAGTCGAAACAGCATTGAGAGAACTTCCTTTGACCGTAAAAGAGGAAGATGGGATGTTTAAGTATCGTTTGGATGGAGCGTTCTCTTATATTCCGTCCCTGATCTCTTTCTTTTATAGGTTATAAAGTTTGCCATCGTTGATTTGTTCATATTTTTCTGCTATAATAAAAACGCTCTTAAAGGAGCATGACCTTTGCATCCACCTTTGTATCCAAACATCGAAGCCATTTGAACTGTAGGACAGAGCCAAGTATCACTTACTGAAAAAGAATAACTAAATTTTTCTCCGCCGATTTTTCAGAAAATTGATACCAGACTTTGATACCAAAACAGTACCAAGCGGGCTGAGAACACAGAGAATACAGAGAAAAACGAGAAAATTTGAGGAAAAACTCACCGAAATTCGCCTAAAACAAGGCGAAAAGTAACTGTGGGAAAGAACTCGTAAGCGAGTGGGAGTGATCCCACAGGTCGAAAAAGCCCAGTCATCACCGGACTTTTCAAGGCTCTCCGCCATTCGTGGCAACGAAATGGCAACAAAACTTCATGATTCAACAATAAAGAGCTAACTGATTTTGATTAAGTCTGTTAGTTCTTTTTTGTTTTCGGGGAACTGCAAAAAATGAAAAACCGGCTTGAACATCATGTTTCGCCTGTTTTTCATCATCACAAAAGCAGAAGAGCCCGGAGGCCGCCAAGCTATTGCATAAATATAACAAATGTGATATAATAAAAAATCTAAGGGTTCCCTCACATCCCACAACAGGAGTAACGCACTATGCCCATTCTGCTTGAACTGTTTCTGACCTTCGCCAAGATCGGTCTCTTTACCTTTGGCGGCGGCTACGCTATGATCTCGCTCATCGAGGACGTCTGCGTCGATCGCCGGGGCTGGATCACCCACGACGAGATGATGGACATCACCGTTATTGCCGAGTCGACGCCCGGGCCGATCGCCATCAACTGCGCCACCTTTGTCGGCTATCGGCGGGGCGGGGTGCTCGGCGCGGTGCTTGCCACGTTTGGCGTAGTGCTGCCCTCTTTTGTCATCATCTTTCTGATCGCGCAGGTGCTCGACAATTTTCTCGCCATCCCCCTCATCGCGCATGCCTTCGGCGGCATTAAGCTTGCTGTTGGCCTGCTGATTCTTGATGCGGGGCTGAACATGATGCGCAAGATGAAAAAGAAGCTGCTGCCCCGGCTGATTCTGCTCCTTTCGTGTGCCGCCATGCTGGCCGTCAACCTCTTTGCCTGGAATTTTTCGTCCGTTACGCTGATGCTGGCCGCAGGTGCGGTCGGTCTGGTTTGTTTCCTCGCCGGGGGCGAGGGCAGGCGCGGGGGAGGTGAGGGCAGATGATCTACCTTGAGCTTCTGCTCGGCTTCCTGCGGGTTGGATGCTTCTCCTTCGGCGGCGCATACGGCGCGATCCCCTTAATTCGCGAGGTCGTCCTCTCCTATGGCTGGCTTCCAGAGGAGATGCTGGCCTACATGATCGCCGTCAGCGAAAGCTCGCCCGGGCCGATCATGGTCAACATGGCCACCTACATCGGCAGCAGCCAGGCCGGTCTGCCCGGCGCCATTCTCGCCACGCTGGCGGTTGTTCTGCCTGCGTTTTTGATTATTCTGCTGATCGTCTCGCTGAGCCGCAGGCTGCTCAAAACCCCCTATGTACAGGCTGTGCTGGGCGGGCTGAAGCCCTGCGTCATCGGCATTGTGCTGGCGACCGGCATTGATCTGGTTCTGCGCGGCGTGATCGGCTCGCCGGCCGCGCCGGTTGTCAGCCTCAAGGCTGCGCTGCTGACCCTGATCCTCGCCGCCATCCTCTACGGCTACCGCTGGCTGACCAAAAAGAAGCTATCCCCCATTCTGCTCATCGCCGCCGCGGCCCTGCTCGGCATCGCGGCTGGGGCGTGAGTTTCCGTGAGCGGAAAAGGAGGCCTATGTATTCCCGCGTTTACGTTGAGATCACCAACATCTGCAATCTGCACTGCTCCTTCTGCCATGGCCACAGCCGGCCGCCGCGGCGGATGCAGTTCCATGAGTTTGCCCGCGTTCTCGACGCGCTGGAGGGGCAGACCGAACACATTTACTATCACCTCATGGGCGAGCCGCTGACCCACCCCGAACTGCCCGCCTTCCTCGCCCTGGCCGCCGCGCGCGGCTTTCGCTCGGTCATCACGACCAACGGGACGCTGCTCGGCCGCCGTGGCCGCGAGATCCTTGGGGCCGGCCTGCACAAGGTCAGCATTTCGGTGCACAGCTTTGAGGGGGGCAGTGCGGAAGAGCACGCGCGCTACCTGGCCGAGATCGCCGATTTTGCCGACATCGCGTCGGCCGCCGGCACCATTGTGGTCTTCCGCCTCTGGAACCGCGGTGTTGACGGCGGCCGCAACGATGCGGTGCTCGACTTTCTGCGCGGGCGCTTCGGCGGCGAGTGGGCCGAGAACACCCGCGGACTGCGCATCCGGCACAAGCTGCACATCGAGTGGGGCGACCGCTTCGTCTGGCCCGATCTCGCCGCGCCCGACGGCGGGGAGGATGTCTTCTGCTACGGCCTGCACGACCACTTCGGCATCCTCTGCGACGGCACGGTGGTGCCTTGCTGCATGGACAGCGAGGGCGTCATTGCGCTTGGCAATCTCTTCGCGACGCCGCTGGGCGAGATTCTGACCTCCCCCCGTGCCTGCGCCATCACCGACGGCTTCGCCCGCCGCACCGCTGCCGAGCCCCTCTGCCGCCGCTGCGGCTATGCCCGCCGCTTCGGATGAACGTCCCTCTCTCGGGTGATTGTTTTCCGAAATAACATTTTCATCTTTTCCCGCTTTGTGCTATAATGACTATACTTCAAAAAAAGCACCTCTCCCTTGCAGCATTCCCAATTCAAAAAAGAAGAAAAACTATGAGAAGATTCCGCGCAATTCTTTTTGTCCTCTTTCTGATTCCCATGCTTTGCTGCACGGCATGCCAAGACACGCCCGTGGAGACGCCCCCAAGTGAAACGACCACGCAGCCGGCAGAAACAACTTCTGTCGAAACGCCCGAGGAAACTGCTCCTGCCGAGATTCCCGAGGAAATTGTCAACCACATCATTCAGGACGGCAAATCAGAATACGTCATCACGATGACCGAGGCCCGATTTCTGACGGCAGCAAACCAGTTGGCCAACTATTTCCAGCTGCAGTATGGCGTCAGCATCCCCGTCGAGCGAAAAGCGGAAGACCCTGCGGTGTATACCTACCGCATTATTCTGGAAGGCGCCACCGATCAGCTTAAAACCAGAAGCGACTTCGCGATCACCGTGGAGAAAAGCACCGTTCGCCTCGCCGCGACCGATCTCAAGATATATGACTACCTGTTGGAATATATTTACTATGACGTGTTTACTGCGGGCGAAAAGACACTGACCCTCACCCCGGAGAATAATATGATCTACAGCGAATCCACGCTTTTTGAGACATCGTATATGAAATACTGGACAAGTAAAAACGGTGCGTGCACCATCGATTTCACCAATGAAGTCTTTGAGAAATATCATCACACCGGAGAGAACGGCATCAGGATGGCATACAGCCTCTACGTACCGTCGAACTACACGCTGGACAAGCAGTATCCCGTTCTGCTTTACCTGCACGGCGCCGGGCACCGGGGAGACGACAATGCCCGCACGCTGTCGGACATCGTCTACTGCTTCTTCAACCACGAGAATGTACCGGTGGACGAAGCCATCGTGCTGGTTCCGCAGTGTCCTTCCGGCATGCAATGGGTGGACTATCCCTGGAGCCAGCAGAATTATCTGCTCTCCAACGTCAAGCAGAGCCAGGCTATGACGACACTAATCGAGATCCTGGACAAAGTCGAGGCAGAGTATTCCACCGACAAGAGCAGATATTACATTTACGGCATTTCGATGGGCAGTTACGGTACATTTGATATCCTCGCCCGATATGCCGATCGCTTCACGGCTGCCATCGCCATTTCGGGCGGCGGCCCCAAGGATGCGGCAGATGTACTCAAGAACGTGCCGATCTGGGCAGTGCACAGCGATGACGACACCACCGTTTCGGTCGAGGGCACGCGGGAAATGGTCCGCCTCATTCGCGAGGCCGGCGGCACGCAGATGAACTACACCGAGGTGACCGGCAGAAATCACAAGATGGGCGTTTTCACCGCGTCCAACTCTGAGCTCTTCGAATGGCTGTTCAGCCAGAAGAAGCAGGGGTAAGGCAAACGGCTCCGCCGCAGCGCATCTTCCCGATGCGGCAGAACCTAAATCTGTTAAAAACGCTTCTCAAACGCAAAAAGCGCCGTGTACACGGCGCTTTTTCATTGCCCCCCCGGACAAACCCTTCCTGCATACCGAGGCTTGCCGGGGGAGAAAATGAATTTTTCATTATGGGAATAGTGCTTACTTCGCTTTCTTCTTCATGACAACGACCACCACAACAGCGGCAACCAGCAGAACGGCCACACCGACGATAATCAGAGCGGCGGGTGCTGCTGTCGTCTCAGGTGCACTGGTGGTGTCGGGTGCGCTGGTAGTTTCAGGTGCGCTGGTAGTTTCAGGTGCGCTGGTAGTTTCGGGTGCGCTGGTGGTGTCGGGTGCGCTGGTAGTTTCAGGTGCGCTGGTAGTTTCGGGTGCGCTGGTGGTTTCGGGTGCACTGGTGGTGTCGGGGGCGCTGGTGGTTTCGGGTGCGCTGGTAGTTTCGGGTGCGCTGGTAGTTTCGGGGGCGCTGGAGACAGCCTCGGATGCATTGTTGGAGTAGCCGGTCGCCGTCTTATAGACTTCCTTGGAGGTCTTCTGGTTCGTGGGAACGGCATCGGTACCGATGGTCTGGTAGAAGATGGTCTTGCCGGCGCCTTCGTTGAGTCGATATGCGACCGCGCCGCTTGCAAGCATCTTTTCGGTCACGATGGTCACGCTCTCGGGCTGCATGCCGTTCACCTCGTAGGTTGCCTCACCGGCATCCAGTGCGTAGTTGTTGGCAACGAATTCCGTCGAGGAACCGATCTTGTTGTTGTTGTGGAAGACCTGGCGAACCTTAACGGTCGTGGTCGATTCAACGGTGATCTTACCTGCGTTGAGGCAGTTCTTGACACCGGCGGTTGCGGTGTTATAGTAGCCGAGCACGCCGCCTACATAAATGGTCTTCTCGGAGTTGAGGGTGTTCTTGACGATGATCTCACCGGCGTTGAAGCAGCCATCAACCAGGTTGCCAGTGGAGCCGCCCTGCATATATCCGACAAGACCGCCGATATGGTTGTTCTCCGTGTCGCTCGGCGTAGCGATGATGGTGCCGAAATTGCCGGAGTTAATCAGCTGGAAAGAGGTTGTTGCAGTCGTTGCACCGAAGGTGGCCGAAATACCGGCAGCACGCTTGAAGCCGGTGATGGTGCCGTAGTTATACGTATTGGTAATGGTAATTCCGCTGATACCCGAGGTAGCCGTGTCAACCTGGATTCCGGCGGCATACCATTCGCTGCAGGTAATATCACCGTTGTTGACACAGTTGTCAATCTCAAGAATGCAGAGATTGTAGCCGATAAAGCCGGCAGCATCATTGGGACAATCGGTGATATTGCCGTTGTTGACCGAGTTCGTAATCTTGGTTACAAACTCAATGGTCGCATTGCCGTTACCAGAAAAGCCGATCAGACCGGCACCGCGCGATTTATTCTGGGTGGAGAGATCGGCATTGCCGATATTGCCGTTATTGACGCAATGATCGATGACCACCGTCTTTGCATTGGAGACAGCGACAAGACCGGCAATCCACTGTCCGTTGTAGCCGGAGATATTGCCGTTCATGGTAACATTGGTCAGCTTGACATCGGTGCAGGTTCCATCAATCAGCGCAACCAGACCGGCGACAAACTGCTTGCCGCCGATTACGTTGGCGTTAATGACAACATTGTCAACCACCAGCGAACTGCCGGAGGTCTGCAGGGCAACGGCTGCATGCAGGGAACCGGAGCCTCTGACTTCGCCGTTAACCGTGAGGTTCTTGAGGGTGCCGCTGAAATCGTTGAACAGCGGAACGGAGGTGGTAATGGTCTTGCCGTTGCCGTCAAAGGTGCCCTTAAAGGCATCGGCATAGGTAGCGCTGACCGTGATGTCATTGGCCAGGTAGTACTTGCCGTCTGCAGCCATGGCTGCAAATTCGGCCGCTGTGGTAATCGCAGTGCCCTCAGGCGCGGCCGAAGCCGGAACGAAGGTTGCGCCCAGCAGCATCAGGACTGCGAGCAGGATAGCAAATAGCTTTTTCATGATGTGTCTCCTTAATTCAACATAATTTTGATATATTGCACGCGCAGGAAAGGGGAACAAAAGTTAGGGGCATTGCGGCCGGGCGGGAAACGGTGGGTTGTCGTTATCCCACGTCATCCAGCTTATCGACGAGCTTTTCCAGCATCTTCGGCAGCTGCTTCTCCAGGCTGGCCGACATCGATGTCCACGGCACCTCGTAGATCAGTGCCTGGGTGTAATAATCCTGTGCCGTATCCAGCGATTCGCTGAAGATGCGTCCGAGGTCAAAGGCCGCCGTGCTGCGAATGATATCATACATCTGTGCATTGACGGGGTCCTCGGAGTACTTGACATTCATCGTCACCTCAAAGAGCGCCGGGGTCGTCGTGCGGTATGCTGCACTTGCCCATGCCTCAAGCACTGCGCCCGAGCGGTCGGGGTCGACACAGTCGGCAATGATGCCGTAGTTAGTGTAGGGGTTGGCAACCACAGAAATATAGTTTTCCTGCGATTCGTCATACAGCGGGGCCGGAAGAACACCGTAAGAAAAATCGGCGTTGCGCAGGTAGTTGGTGGCCAGCTGCAGGCGGTTGAGCATGAAGAGGGCATTGCCGTTGTTCTGCGAATACTCATATGCCTTCGACTCGTCACAGTAAACATCCTCCGAGGTGACCCAGGTCATCAACTTATCGAACAGCGCGATGGCCTTCTCGCCGAAGAAATCGGGGGAGATCTTCAGCAGCGTTTCCTCATCGTCTTCGACCAGTGTCAGCCCGGATCCCCAGTAGAAAGCATCCAGATGGTAGTTGACCGCGCTCATGCCAAAGCGATCGTAGAAAGTCTTTGTTCCGTTGCCGTCCAGGTCACGGTAGATGTCCGTGGTCATCTCGATCATCTTGTCCAGCGTCCACTTGTGGTCAAGCACCAGCTGCTGCGGATCCTCCAGACCTTCATCGATCAGCATGTCCTTCTGGTAGTAGATGCCGTAGAGCATGTAGATGAGGTTGGTCGACATATCGCCCGACACAAAATACAGCTTGTCGCCGATGGTCGAGGTCTCAAGCATCGTCTCAGGCCACCAGGGCTTGGTGAAGTCAAGGTAGTAGACATCATTGAGGTCATACAGATAGCCGCTCTGGGCCAGTGTTCCCGACACGCGGGAGTAGGCGGCGATAATGTCATAGACCAACTCACCGGCCGAAACAGTGCGTTCGACGACGTTCACAAAGTTCTTCTGGTCACTGACCGACCCCTTTTCCTCCCGGAAGGTCAGGGTAATGCCGAACCGATCTTCGACCGTCTGATTGCGCTTGAAGATGGCATCGTTGACCACTTCACCGGTGGCCGCTTCTACCGCAAACTCGGGCTGCTGGGTGTCCCAGTGCAGGACATCCACCGTTTCGCCCTCCCAACGCAGGTGCGACGGGATCGAGTCAAGCAGGAAGCCGTCTTCATCGTGGGTCGCCGCGGTCGTCTCGGCATCGCTTCCGGACGAGGGGGAAGCATCGCCCGGTACGGTCGTATCGGCTGTGCTCGGCCCGTTCGGGGTCTTCGCACAGGCCACCGCCGCAGCCAGCATCAGCATCGCGAGCAGAACGGACAATAACTTTTTCATATAGGTTCCTCCTAAATCGGTTAAAATCGTGCTTGCGCACCGCTCTTCTCTCATTTTTGGTCGCTTTTGTCCAATTAGTTGCTTTTGTCTAATTTTGCACGCGAATTTTTTCAATTTCCATCCAAAAAATAACCCGCATTTGCATTTTTTATCAATAACGACAGGATAAAAACAAATATTTTCCCGGTGTTTGTTTTATTTGGTGTTTGTTTTATTTTATTTTAACATCTTATCCGCGCGAGGAAAATACCCATTCCTGCTCAACAATTTAACATTTCCTGCTCAACTTTTTCCGATTGCTGGAAAACACGCCGATTTTGTCCTGCGCGCCGCGAACACGCCCTCTTGCAAAACCGACTGCGGTGTGGTACAATAAGGACAACACTATTTTTCGGAGGCCAACCATGCATACTGTTACCGAACGATTTCTCCGCTATGTCTCCTTCGCCACCGCTTCGGACGAGGAGAGCACATCCGTCCCCTCGACGCCGGCGCAAAAGCTGCTGGGCGCGGCACTGGCTGACGAGCTGACCGCGCTGGGGTTGTGCGACGTTGAGCTGGACGAGATGGGCTATGTCTACGCGACCCTGCCCGCATCGCCCGCCTGCGCGCATCTGCCGGCGCTCGGGCTGATCGCGCACATGGACACCTCCCCCGCCGTCTCGGGCGAGAACGTCCGCCCGCAGATTGTGCACTACACCGGCGGCGATATTCCGCTGGGTGCGGGTGAGGCCATCACCCGCGCGGCCTTCCCGGTGCTCGACCGTTACATCGGGCAGGATCTGATCGTCACCGACGGCACCACCCTGCTCGGCGCCGACGACAAGGCCGGTGTGGCCGAGATCGTCACGGCCTGCGCGTATTTGCAGGCGCATCCCGAGGTCGCGCACCGCGCGATCGCCGTCTGCTTCACCCCTGATGAGGAGGTCGGCCGGGGAGCTAACCACTTCCGGCTGGAGAGATTCCCCGCCAAGGAGGCCTATACGGTTGACGGCGAGGCGCTGGGCGAGTTGGAGTATGAGAACTTTAACGCCGCGGCGGCCAAGATTGAGATCAAGGGTGTGAACATCCACCCCGGTGCGGCCAAGAACAAGATGAAGAACGCCGCGCTGCTGGCGGCCGAGTTTATCGCCGCCATGCCGGCCGCCGAGACCCCCGCCCACACCGAGGGCTACGAGGGCTTCTACCACGTCTGCGATCTGGTGGCCGACGAGAGCCGTGCGCTGATCAAGATGATCGTCCGCGATCATGACAGCGAGAAATTTGCCGCGCGCAAGCAGTTCCTTGGCCGGCTGACCGATTACCTCAACGGCGTACACGGCGCCGGGACCTTCACGCTGACGCTGACCGACAGTTATTATAATATGAAAGAAAAGATTCTGCCCCACATGGAGATGATCGACCGCGCCTGCGCCGCCATGCGTGCGGTAGGCGTCGAGCCGCGCATCGTCCCCGTCCGCGGCGGAACCGACGGCGCGCGCCTCTCCTGGATGGGCCTGCCCTGTCCCAACCTCTCGACCGGCGGCCAGAACTTCCACGGCATCCACGAGTTCGTCCCGGTGCAGGCGATGGAGAAGATGGTGGCGGTGCTGGTTGAGCTGGTGCGGGGGTGAAGGGCGTGGGGCGCTGCCCCACACCCCGCCAGAGGGACTTTTTGAAAAAAGTCCCTCTGGACTCTTCAAAAACTTTCCAAATGAATTAGACGGTTAGGAGGAGCTTTTTATGTGGAAATTTCACGATTTGCCTTACGCGCGGCCGGATGTAGAGGCATATAAGGCGGAATATTTGCGCCGGCTGGAGGAGTTGGCGGCGGCGCCGACTTATGCGGAACAGCGGGCGGCTTTACTGGCGCTGGATGAATTTGACACCAAGTTCAGCACACCTGCGCGTCTGGCTTCGATTCGCTATGATATTAACACGGCTGATGAATTTTACGGCGAGGAGAAAAAGTTTTGGAATGGCGTCTTCCCGTCGATGATCCCGCTGGACCGCAAGTATATGGAGACGCTGGTCGGCCTGCGGTTCCGGGACGAGTTTGTGGCTGAGTTTGGCGACAAGATGTTCCGTTCGGCCGAGGCGCGGCTGAAGCTGGCCGATGACCGGCTGGCTGCGGCACAGGTTGAGCAGTCGAATCTGGTGATGGAGTACAGCCGTCTGGTGGCGGGCTGCTCGGTCGAGTTCGGCGGAAAGAGCTGCAATTTCTACGGCCTGCTCAAGCAGATGCAGAATCCCGACCGTGCGGTACGGAAGGCGGCCTTCGAAGCTTGGGCGGGAATGTACGAATCGATTTCGGACAAGCTGGATGAGATTTACGACAAGCTGGTGGCGCTCCGGGTGGGGATGGCCGAGACGATTGGGTTTGGATCCTTTACCGAGATGGCCTATCTGCAGCGCGGGCGATTTGACTATGATGCCGAGGATGCGGCGCGCTTCCGTGCGGCGGTGGTTAAGTACATCGTGCCGGCGGCGGCGAAGTCGTTTGCCGCGCAGAAGGAGCGGCTGGGGCTGGACAAGCTGCATTATTATGACGAGCCCCTCTTTTTTGCGGACGGCAATCCTGCGCCGTCGGGCAGCCGCGAGGAGATGGTGCGTCTGGCCGGCGAGATGTACCGCGAGCTCTCGCCCGAGACGGGTGAATTCTTCGATTTCATGACGGCGCACGATCTCTTTGATCTTGAGACCAGGCCGGGCAAGCGCATGGGCGGCTACTGCTCATCGATCAGCGAGTATAAGGCTCCCTTCATTTTCTCGAACTTCAACGGCACCTCGGCCGACGTGGATGTGCTCACGCACGAAGCCGGTCACGCCTTCCAGGGCTATCTTTCGATGCGCATCATGCCCCTCTCGGCCCTCGCACACGCCAACATGGAGATCAACGAGGTCCACTCGATGTCGATGGAGCATTTCGCCTATCCGTGGATGGAGAAGTTCTTCGGCGATGGTGCAGACGACTACCGGCTCTGCCACCTCAGCGATGCCCTGCGCACCATCCCGTATCTGGTGGCCGTCGACGAGTTCCAGCACCGCGTCTTCGCCCGTCCGGGGATGAGCCGCGAGGAGCGCTATGCCATCTGGCATGAGATCGAGCAGATTTACCTGCCCTGGCGCGATTATGACGGCAACGAATTTTTGGGCAAGGGCGGCTTCTGGATGCAGAAACAGCATATTTTCATGTATCCCTTCTATTATATTGAGTATGCGCTGGCACAGCTGGGTGCATTTGAGTTCTTCATCAAGGCCGAGGAGGATCGCGCGGCGGCATGGGCCGATTATCTGGCGCTCTGTCGGGCGGGCGGCTCGGTGGGGTATAAGGCGCTGCTGAAGATCGGCGGTCTGCATGATCCCTTCGAGGAAGAAACGGTACGGACGGTCACCGAGAAGGTCTCCGCCAAAATCGATGCCATGATGGCCTGATCGGCCGCTGGCAAACCATACAAAGCATTGGGCCGAATTTTGGCGAATCTGCCAAAATTCGGCCCATCCGCTTGCCAATGCACCTCTGGATGGTGTATAATGATAGAAGTGGCTTTTTTCAATTCTTTTCGGGACGGTGATGATATGGCCATCGCAATGCACACGGCTTTTGATCGGTTTAAGACCCTCTTCTTCCGGCGGAAGAAGGATGTGGACATGACCGAGGGCAATATTATCCGCCATCTGCTGATTTTCGCCTTCCCGCTCCTGATCGGCAACCTCTTCCAGCAGCTCTACAACATGGTAGACACCTGGGTGGTGGGCAATTTCGTCAGCAACGAGGCCTTTGCCGCCGTCGGTTCGGTCGGTCCGATCATTAACATGCTCATCGGCTTCTTCATGGGGCTGTCCAGCGGTGCGGGTGTTGTCATCTCGCAGTATTACGGCGCGGGCAGGCATGAGGAGGTCTCCCGAACCGTCCACACCGCGCTGGTCATGACCGGCGTGCTGAGCGTCCTCTTCACGGTGGTTGGCATCGTCATGACCCCCGCCATGCTCACCCTCATGAAAACCGATGCCGACGTCATCGCAGAGTCCGCCGCTTACCTGCGGGTCTATTTCTCGGGCATCATCGGCCTGTTGTTCTACAACATCGGCGCGGGCATCCTGCGCGCGGTCGGCGACTCGCAGCGGCCCTTTTATTTCCTGGTTGTCTCGGCGCTGCTCAACACGGGGCTTGATCTGCTCTTTGTGATCGGCTTTGATATGGGCGTGCGCGGCGTGGCGCTGGCCACCATCATCGCACAGGGCGTCTCGGCTGTGCTGATCATGATCGCCCTCTACCGCAGCGATGCCTGCATCCGGTTCGTCCCCGCCAAATTGCGCATCCACCGCGATATTCTCGGCAAGGTCATCCGCGTCGGCATCCCCGCCGCGCTGCAGATGACCATCACCGCTTTCTCCAACGTCTTCGTGCAGTCCTACATCAATGGATTCGGCAAGTTCTACATGTCGGGCTGGACAGCCTATGCCAAGGTCGATCAGCTGCTCTTTTTGCCCATGCAGTCGCTCTCGCTGGCGTCCACCACCTTCGTCGGCCAGAATCTCGGCCGCCGCCAGGTCGATCGCGCCAAGCACGGCATCCGCATCTCGCTGGGGCTGGCCATGCTCTCGACTGTGGTGCTGATGATGCCCGTCCTCGTCTTTGCCAACCCCATCGTCGGCTTCTTCAACGATGACCCCGATGTACGCGAGATCGGCACCCTGCTGCTGCGCCACATCACCCCCTTCTACGTCCTCTGCTGCATCAACCAAATCTACTCGGGCGCGCTGCGCGGCGCGGGCAATTCGCGTGCGCCCATGCTGATCATGCTTGCCTCCTTTGTCTGCTTCCGGCAGATCTACCTCTTCGTCATCTCCCGCATCTTCCCCGGGAACTTCCTGGCCGTCGCTTACGGCTATCCGGCAGGCTGGCTGCTTTGCTCGGCCCTCACGCTGCTCTACTTCCGTCACGTCGATCTGGAGCGCACCAGTCTGGTCGCGCGATAAGCTGCAAAATCACGCTTTTTCTTAGGCGGCACCGTGTGAATTCGCACGGTGCCGCCCGTTTTTCGCCTGTTTTGTGAAAATCTTTGCTCAACTTCGCAAAAATTCCTTGATTTTTACGCCAAAGTATGATACAATATTGACAATCGAACCGACCAAAGGAGTATCATCCATGATTCAATATCAACGCCATCAGGAAATTGTTGCCAAGCTGGAATCCAACCAGGCCATGAGCATTCGCCGGCTTGCACGAGAACTCTTCACCTCCGAGTCCACCATTCGCCGTGACCTCTCGGAGCTTGAGCAGCAGGGCTTGGTCAAGCGTGTCTACGGCGGCGTCGTGCTGGCCAAGCATGCCAGTTCGCTCGTCCCGGTCTTCCAGCGCGCGCAGGATAATATCGCCGCCAAGCAGATCATCGCCGCGCGTGCCGCCAGCCTCGTCCGCAACGGCATGTCTCTCTTCCTCGATACCTCCACCACCACCGCCTGCATCGTGCCCCATCTGAAAAACTTCAAGCACCTCACCGTCATCACCAATTCGCACATTATCGCCGAAAAGCTGGGTGAGTTCAGCTCGGACTGCGTGCATATCCTTTGTACTGGCGGTATGTACCTGCCCATCGACAAAGCCTTCGGCGGTTCGTTTGCCGTGCACATGCTTGAGATGGTGTCGGTCGACTTGATGTTCTTCTCCAGCACCGGCATCAACGCACTGGGCGAAATCTCCGACCTCTCCGAGCCCCAGACCGAGGTGCGCCGCACCATGATGCGCCGTGCCACCCAGCGCGTTTTCCTCTGCGACCAGTCCAAGTTTGGCAAGCAGTCGATCTACCGGCTTTGCGACCGCAGCGGCTATGACTACATCATCAGCGACGGCGAACTGCCCGAAGAACTGCGCGACGCTGAACTGTCATAATTGGTTCACCGATTGTTTAAGATTTCCGCTTGATATCCCGGTGTTTTATCGGTAAACTAAGCACACTGTATGATCTTTGCCCGAGTTGAGGTACCCACCATGCCCTTTTCCGATCTGCGGCACCCGCTGATGCTGGCGCCGATGGCCGGCGTGACCGATTATGCCTTCCGCACCGTCTGCCGTGCGCAGGGGGCGGAATATACCGTTTCTGAGATGATCTCGGCCAAGGCGCTGGTCTACGAGCAGCGCAGCCGCCGCGCACGGGCGACCGGATCGGCCCCGCTGGCCGCCATCCGCCCCGGCGAGCATCACCACGCGCTCCAGCTCTTCGGCAGTGAGCCCGACTTCATGGCCGAGGCCGCGCGCCTGCTTGCGTCGGGCGAGTATCTCGGCGCTGTGGCCGGAGAGAAGCCGGCCGCCATTGACATCAATATGGGCTGCCCGGTCCCCAAGGTTGCCGGGAACGGCGAGGGAAGCGCCCTGATGCGCGATCCCGCACGCGCCGCCGCCATCGTGCGCGCCGTGGCCGATGCCGTTCGCCTGCCCGTCACCGTCAAGATCCGCTCGGGCTGGGACGAGAACTCGATCAACGCGCCCGAGTTTGCGCGGGCCATGGCCGACGCCGGCGCGGCCGCGATCTGCATCCACGCCCGGACGCGCAAGCAGATGTATGCGCCATCGGCCGACTATGCCGTCATCGCCGCGGTCAAGCGTGCCGTCGATGTGCCGGTGATCGGCAACGGCGACATCGCGTCGGCGGCCGACCTTCGGCGCATGGCCGAGGTCAGCGGCTGCGACGGCTATATGATCGGCCGCGGTGCGCAGGGCAATCCCTGGCTCTTCGCCGAGCTGGCCGCCGCGCTGGAGGGCCGCGAATGGACGCCGCCCACCCCCGCCGAGCGGATGGACACCGCGCGCACGCACCTGCGCCTCTTGGTTGAGGACAAGGGCGAGGCCGTCGCCGTCCGCGAGGCCCGCAAGCACATGGCCTGGTACATCCACGGCATCCCCGGCGCCGCTGCCGCCCGCGCGGCTGTGATGCGCGCTGAGCGGATGTGTGAGATGGAGGAGATTATGGAGGAGTTGTTGGGGGCTTTGCCCCCAGACCCCCACAAGGGGTGATTTTTTGAAAAAAATCACCCCTTGACCCCCAAAAAACTTGCACGCATGGGGTTGATGGGAAGCGAAGTACGATGCGCTAATCTGTTCGCTGCAGGCAAGATGAAGGCGTCGCCCTGTCCGTCAACACTAAGGGGGCGCTACCCCCTCCGGGGGTAGCAGCCGTCAGCCAAGGATGAGGGGGTGTCGGGGGTTGGGGGCCGAACGTCGGCAAAGCCGACTTCGGGCTTTGGCGAAGCCAAAGCAGAAACTCTCGGCGTTTGAGATGGTTTCTCCCCCGACTCGCCCGGGAGGGCGAAAAAACCCCGCACAAACCAACCCCCACGCAGAAAAAACCACCACGAAAGGAACCTGTGATGGTACTCAAGCCGCACAATCACCCGACCGACGAAAAGCGCGACAGCCCCGAGCTGCTCGCGCTGATTTCGCGCGCGTCCCGGGGGGATGATGCGGCTTTTTCTTCGCTGATGGAGCACTATGAGAAGCTGGTCTTCAACCTGGCGTATCAGTACACGCAGAACCGTGAGGACGCGGCCGACGTCTCGCAGGAGGTCTTTCTGAAGCTGTGGCGGTCGCTCTCGGCCTTCCGCGGCGAGAGCAGCTTCGCCACCTGGATCTTCCGCATCACCCAGAACAGCGCCCTTGACCTGCTGCGCAAGCGCTCCGGCAATGCCGCCCTCTCGCTGACGGTGGTCAGTGAGGACGGCGATGATGAGGGGCGCGAGCATGAGCTGGCCGATCCCGCCATCGAGCATGACCCCGCCGCCACCGTCGAGCGCAAGGAGCGTGCGGCCGCGGTACAGGAGGCCATTGCGTCTCTGCGCGCCGACCACCGGGAGATCCTCGTCCTGCGCGAGATGCGCGGCCTGTCTTACACCGAGATTTCCGACATGCTCGGTCTGGAGCTGGGCACCGTTAAAAGCCGCATCAACCGCGCCCGCATGCAGGTGAAAGAATTTCTGGAATCACGGAACTTTTTCTGATTTTTCGCGTCTAAGCTTTAGATAAATTGAGTGAGGTTACATGTATGTCCATAGAAAACCACTTACCGCACGGCGATTCTGCCTGCGCAGAGATCGGTGAACAGCTCTCGGCCTACCTGGACGGCGAGCTGCCGGCGGATGCGCGCACTGCCGTTGAGGCGCATCTGCGCGAGTGTCCCGACTGCGCGCGGCTCTGCACGGCTCTGCAAGCCCTGCGCACCGATATTGCCGGCGCACAGCTTGATCCCCCGCCCGCCCTGCATGAGCGGGTGATGGCGCAGGTGCACCGCGAAGCCCGCATGCGCCGGATTCGCCGCTTCACGGCGGCGGCATCTGCTGCGGTGGCCGCCATGTTCTGCTTTGTCATCATCGGCGGCGCCATGCTGCGCGGCATGGCAAACAAATCGGCCGATATGGCCGCGCCCGAAGCTGCCGGGCCTCTCCTTTACACCGCAAAGTCGGTGGTGGGCGGCGATGACGGCGACGGTGCCGCTATGACGGTTTCGGTCCCTGACGGCGCCTTTGATCTTGCCCCCACCGGCAAGACGGCTGAAGACGTCATTGAACAGAGCGAGACGCAGGTGGCCGGCGAAGCCGGTCCTGCCGAGGCCGAAATGGCTGCCACTCTGCCCGAGACCACCGCGTCCCCCTCGGTCGGTGTCGTCACCGCCACTCTGCCCGAGCCGATGCGCATCCTCTCCCGCCTGGATTCTACCGGCACCATCTCGGGCCTGTCCACCAGCTCCGCGCCCGATCAAAAGCATAACGAGGCGCAGGTACAGGCCGGTGCTGACTCGCTGTCCGCCATCTTTGGGGCCCGCGATGCGCGCCTGGCCGCCGAGCAGGTGGGAACGCTCTGCATTGTCGAACTGGGCGATGCCTACACCGAGCCGGTCTATCTGGTCTACGACCTGACCACCGAGCTGCGGCTGACACTGGGCGACTTTCTGGCCGACGCCGACGCGCTGACCGCCCTTGGGCTTGATCCCGAATGGCTCTGGCGCCCGACCGCCGCAGGCCTGTCCGTCAAAACGCCCGACGGCGAGAAGCTGATCGCCTGGGAAAGCCATCCCGCGCTGACCGCCTGCGTAACCCGCTACGCCATGACCCGCCAGCCTCTCCTGGCCGGCTGACCAATGAAAAAGCCGCACCGCATTTTTTGCGGTGCGGCTTTTTTGCCGAATTGTGTCTAAAATTTGAAAATTCCCTTGCAAAATCTGCCGAACCGTGGTATAATGAATCAGTTTATGGCGGCCGCCCCCGCCCGGCGGTCTCCCTCTGAAATATCATCGGCGGAGAAAGAGGTTTTTATGAAACTGGTTTACGACATCCAAGACAAACCCAAGTTCGGCGCAAATCTGGTATTCGCGCTTCAGCAGCTCCTTGCCATCATCGCCGCAACCCTGCTTGTCCCCATGCTCGTCAACGGCGGGCAGTCCACCATCGTGATGGATCCCTCTGCAGCCCTCTTCGGTGCAGGTGCAGGTACCCTCGTGTATCTCCTTATCACGCGCCGCAAGAGCCCCGTCTTCCTCGGCTCTTCCTTCGCCTTCATCGCACCCCTGATCGGCGCCGCTGCCTTCGGCTTCCTCGGCATCATCGTCGGTGCCGTCTTCGCCGGCCTCGTTTACGTCGCCATCTCGGTCGTCATCCATTTCGTCGGCACCAACTGGGTAGATAAGCTCCTGCCCCCCGTCATCATCGGCCCGACCGTTGCCCTCATCGGTCTCTCCCTCTCGGGCTCGGCCATCAACAACCTCAACAATACCGCAGTCAGCGCTGACAACTACAACCTCATCGCCATCCTCTGCGGCATCGTCACCTTCCTTGTCACCGTTATCGCATCGGTCAAGGGCAGCCGCGGCATGAAGCTCATCCCCTTCATCATCGGCATCCTCGCCGGCTACGCCCTCGCATCGGTCTTCACCGTCATCGGCATCCTCACCGGCGTCGATTACCTCAAGATCGTTGACTACTCGGCCTTCTCCACCCTCAACCTCGGCAACATCATCCGTCTCCCCGAGCTGACCTTCATCCAGGCCATCAAGGAGGGCGGTTCGCTCCTCAACGGTGCTTCCGGCATCGCTTCCATCGCACTTCTCTTCGTTCCCGTGGCCTTCGTCGTTCTCGCCGAGCACATCGCTGACCACAAGAACCTCTCCACCATCATCGACCGCGACCTCATCAAGGATCCCGGCCTCGGCAAGACCGTCATGGGCGACGGTGTCGGCTCGATCGTCGGTGCCATCTTCGGCGGCTGCCCCAACACTACCTACGGTGAGTGCGTCGGCTGCGTCGCCATCACCGGCAACGCCTCAATCTACACCATCACCACCACCGCCATCATGGCTGTGGCCGTCTCCTTCTTCAACCCCTTCGTACAGTTCGTCAACACCATCCCCTCCTGCGTCATCGGCGGCATCTGCATCGCCCTCTACGGCTTCATCGCCGTCTCTGGCCTGAAGATGATCCAGGGCGTCGACCTCGGCGACAACCGCAACCTCTTCGTCGTCGCAGCCGTCCTCATCCCCGGTATCGGCGGCCTCTCCCTCAACTTCGGCGCCGTCTCCATCACCGC
>JAFWBJ010000020.1 GCA_017507145.1 Clostridia bacterium
ACCGATCTCAACGGTGTGCACACCGAGGGCGGTCAGCTTGGCCAGCGTCTCGTCGAGCGAGAGGGCACCGTAAAGATTAGCGAGTACACTGAGTTTCATAATGATTCCTCCATAAATTTATTTGGGGCTTTGCCCCAAACCCCACTTAGGGAGCTTTTTGAAAAAAGCTCCCTAAGAACCCGCAAAAACTTTCAATAAGAAAAAATTTATACAGGTTTTTTGGGGGTGTGGGGGGCTTTTTTTCCGAAAAAAGCCCCCCACGGTCTTCTTAAAACTTGAACATCTCGCCGGTCTTGGCGGAGGTGTAGATGCCTTCGAGGATGCGGGTGATGACGATGGCCTGCTCGGGGGTGACGAAGGGGGTTTTGTCCTCGCGGACAGCTTCGATCCAGAGGCGGGCTTCGCGGTCGGCGGGGGATTCGCCCTTGACACCGTCATAGAAGGCGGCGCCCTTGGCGCTCAGCTGGGGGGTAAAGATGTACGGGGCGTTGTTGCGGATGCCGTTGATGCGCAGGCCGTCGTGCATATCGGCGCCGGCCTTGGTGCCGCAGAGGAGGGTCTTGGCCTCCTGCGGGTCGGCATAGTTGAGGGCCCAGGATGCGCGGAGGTTGATGGTCGCGCCGTTCTCCATGACGACGAAGCCGAAGGCCGAGTCCTCGACGGTGAACTTGGCGGGATCCCAGTTGCCCCAGTCGTTGCCCTGCTCGACCGAGTTGTTGAGGGCGTGGTAGGTGGTGCCGACGCAGTACTTGGGGGAGTAGTTGTCCATCATCCAGAGGGTGAGGTCGAGGGCGTGGGTACCGATGTCGATCAGAGGCCCGCCGCCCTGCTCGTACTCGTTGAGGAAGACGCCCCAGGTGGGGACGGCGCGGCGACGGATAGCGAGGGCCTCGGCGTAGTAGATGTCACCCAGCGTGCCGGCCTCAATCTCCTGCTTGAGGTAGAGCGAGTCGGTGCGGTGGCGGGTCTGGTAGCCGATGGTGAGCTTCTTGCCGGTGCGCTTTGCTGCATCCAGCATCTTCTGGGCCTCGGCCGAGTTGATAGCCATGGGCTTCTCGCACATGACGTGCTTGCCGGCCTCAAGGGCGTCGACGGTGATGAAGCTGTGCGAGCGGTTGGGGGTGAGGACGTGGACGACGTCGATGGTCTTGTCCTCAAGCAGCTTCTTGTAGTCGGTGTAAACGGCACAGTCGGGGGTGCCGTATTTCTCGCGCGCTTTCAGGGCGCGCTCTTCGATGATGTCGCAGAAGGCGACCATTTTTGCATTCTTAACCTTAGCCAGCGAGGGCATGTGCTTGCCGTTGGCGATGCCGCCGCAGCCGATGATACCGATGCGAATGATCTCATTTGCGCCAATTGCCATGGAGGAGCCTCCTTATGATTATAATACTATCATGATACTGCAAAATCGGCAAAAAGTCAAGGTTTTCCTTGACTTTTTTCGCGGTGTTTCTGCCTAAAGCTGCCGTCAGCGGCCGCGCTTTTTCTGCGGCCGGGCGGGGCCGTGGCCCTGCGGCTTGCGGTCGCCGGCCGGACGCTTGGTGCCGCCGGGCTTTGCGCTCGACTTTGCTCCGGACTTTGCGCCCGACTTCGCACCCGACTTGCCCGACCGCGGACGGTCGGCAGGCTTGTCCGCCGGTCGGCAGCCGGCCGGCGCGGGACGGACGAGGCAGTCCTTGCCGTTGCCGATCAGATCCTCACGGCCGCAGAGCATCAGTGCCTCGCGGACCAGATCTGCCGACTGCGGGCGGTTGTACTGGAGCAGCGCGCGCTGGAGCTGCTTCTCATGGTAGTCGGTAGCGACGTAGACGGCCTTGCCGGTCAGCGGGTTGATACCGGTGTAGTACATGACGGTTGATGCAGTGCCGGGGGTGGGGTAGAAGTCCTGTACCTGCTCGGGGGCGTAGCCCTCGCGCTTGAGGCAGAGCGCCAGCTCGACGGCGTCGTGCAGGGTCGAGCCGGGGTGGCTGGACATGAGGTAGGGCACCAGGTACTGCTCCTTGCCGACAGCGTGGCAGAGGTCGAAGTACTTGCGGCGGAAGGCCGAGTAAACGCTGTAATCGGGCTTGCCCATGCAGCGCAGGACGTCGGATGAGCAGTGCTCGGGCGCGACCTTCAGCTGCCCCGAGACGTTGTCGCGCACCAGCTTGCGGAAGAAGGCGTCGGACTTGTCGGCCAGCAGGTAGTCAAAGCGGATGCCCGAGCGGATGAAGACCTTTTTGACTTTGGGCAGCGCCTCCACCTGCTCAATCAGATCAATATACTCGCTGTGGTCGACCTCGAGATTGGGGCAGGGCTTCGGCGCGAGACACTTGCGGTTGGTGCAGACGCCGCTCTCGAGCTGCTTCTTGCAGGCGGGGTAGCGGAAGTTGGCGGTCGGGCCGCCGATGTCGTGGATGTAGCCCTTGAAATCGGGCATGGCGGTGATCTTCTTGGCCTCCTCGACGACGCTCTCAATCGAGCGGGAGCGCACCGTCCGCCCCTGGTGGAAGGCTAGCGCGCAGAAATTGCAGGCGCCGAAGCAGCCGCGGTTGTGGGTGATCGAGAAGCGCACCTCCTCGATGGCGGGCACGCCGCCTGCCGCTTCGTAGGACGGGTGGTAGGTGCGCATGTAGGGCAGGGCGTAGACGCGGTCCAGCTCCTCCCGCTCCAGCGGGGGCATGGGCGGGTTCTGGACGAGCAGCTTGGCGTCGTAGTGCTCGACAATGGCCTGTCCGCTGATGGCATCCTGGTTGCGGTATTGCACGCCGAAGGCGTCAGCATAGGCGCGCTTGTCGGTTTTGAGGACGTTGTAGTCAAACTCGCCGGCCACGGGATAGTGCAGCTTGTCCTCGGGGGCGCAGAGGTAGACGGTGCCGCGGACGTCGCGGATCTTCTTGACCGGCACGCCCCGCGCCAGCAGCTCGGCGATGCGGAGCAGGATTTTCTCCCCCATGCCGTAGGTCAGGATGTCAGCGCGCGAATCGACCAGGATCGAGCGGCGCACCTTGTCGTCCCAGTAGTCGTAGTGCGCGAAGCGCCGCAGCGACGCCTCAAGCCCGCCAAGGATGATCGGCACGTCGCCCCACGCCTCGCGGATGCGGTTGCAGTAGACGATGGTGGCGCGGTCGGGGCGCAGGCCTGCACGGCCGCCGGGCGAGTAGTAGTCGTAGCTGCGCTTCTTCTTGGCGGCCGTGTAGTGGGCGACCATCGAGTCGATGTTGCCGGCCGTGACGAGAAAGCCCAGCCGCGGCCGCCCGAAGGTACGGAAGGCTTCGCAGGAGCGGTAGTCGGGCTGAGACAGGATGGCGACCCGATAGCCGGCATCCTCAAGGACGCGCGAAATGATGGCCACCCCAAAGGAAGGGTGGTCGACATAAGCGTCTCCTGTGACGTAGACAAAATCAGGCGCATCCCAGCCGCGCGCATCCATCTCCGCGCGGGTGAGGGGGAGGAATTGTGACATAGATACTCCTATAAATGTGGGGGAGCTTTTTGTAAAAAGCTCCCCCACGCCCCCGCAAAAACTTTCCGGCACGCTCTGGATTAAGGCTGAGCAAAATCGAGGGCGGGCGCGAAAGTTTTTTGGGGGGTGCAGGGGGACTTTTTTCAAAAAGTCCCCTTGCATCATTATGTTTTCGGTATCCCAAACCAGCGCCGCAGGAGGGGCGCAAGCAGCTTGGGTGAGCGGATAACGACAATTTTCATGTGCGAGCCCCCTTTCGTTCTGCTCAATACAGCATATGCGGCGGGGGCAGATTTGTGTGGTACATGAACGCACCGCACAAACACAAGACAAAATGTGAGAAAGTTTTTGCGGAGTCCAGAGGAGCTTTTTTCAAAAAGCTCCTCTGGCGGGGGTTCGCTTTGGCGGCTTGCTGCCAAAGCCGCAGCGCCCCAAGCCCTTCCTCACCGATCGCTCGACTCGATGACGTACATCCGGCCGCGCTTGACCGAGATGAGGGCCGCCGGGCCGATGATCTCGTTGCTGACGGCGAACTGGTTGGTGCGGTGGAGGGTGGCATTCGTGAGGGGATACTTGACCCCCTCGGCGCCCACGCCCCGGCACTTCTCGTCGACGGCGACCAGCGAGAGATAGCGGAAGCCCTCGTTTGCGAGCAGCAGGCTGTCGTTTTTGAGGAAGCGGACGCGGTTACGGCCGTCGGTGATGCGGGCGACGATGCGGTGTTCGCCAAGCGACTCGAGGATGGCGAGATTCGAGAGGGTGTGGTCGAGCCGGCCCGAGAGCCCGCCGATGATGACGATCTCGTCAGCCCCCCGCCGAACCGCTTCGTGTACGGCCAGCTGGGTGTCGGTCTCGTCCTTCTCGGCCGGGACGCGGATCACCTCGCCCCCCGCGGCCTTAACTTCAGCAGCCGCGGTCTCGCCGAGCGAATCGAGGTCGCCCACGAGCAGATCGACCCGCTCGCCCAGTCGGCGGGCGTGCAGGTAGCCGCCGTCGGCCGCGATGCGCAGGTCGTCGGCCGAGGGGCGCTCGCAGAGGCCGTCGGGATAGATGTCACCGCCGGTGTAGATGTAGGCTTTCATGTGTATGTTCCTTTCTTTTTGGGGGCGCTGCCCCCAAGCCCCTGCCAGAGGGCCTTTTTGAAAAAAGTCCCTCTGGACTCCCCAAAAACTTTCATGAGGGGGGGTTATTTCCAGGCTTTTTTCTCTTTCAAAATCGCGTACAGGTTGCGGTAGCTTTCGTGTCGGGACGGCGGGATTTCGCCGCGTGCGACGGCTTCGACGATCGAGCAGCCCTCCTCGCAGAGGTGGGTGCAGTCGGTGTAGCGGCATTTGCCCAGGTGTGGGGCGAACTCGCGCATGGCGTGCGGGAGATCGTCGAGCGAGAAGAAGTCGAAGCGGGCAAAATCGAGCATGCTGAAGCCGGGGGTGTCGGCCAGATAGGCCTCACCGTCGCCGACCGGCAGGGGATAGAGCTCAACGTGGCGGGTGGTGTGCCGGCCCCGCTCGATCTTGCGCGAGAGTCCGCCGGTGGCTAGGTTGAGTGTCGGGAAGAGGGCCGAGAGCAGGGTGGACTTGCCCACGCCCGATGCGCCGGCGAAGGCGGCGATTTTGCCGGGCAGGGTGTCGTTGATGTAATCGCGCAGGGCGTCGATCCCCTCGCCGGTGTGGCAGGAGAGGGGGAAGGCGGTGAAGCCGGCGGTGCGGTAGATGTCGGCCATCCGCGCCGCGCCCGCGGGGTCAAGCTCGCACTTGCCGATGATGATGACCGGCTCGATGCCGTTGTGCTCGGCGATGGCGGTGAGCTTGTCGACCGTCTCGAGTACGGGGGCCGGCTTGGCGGCGGCGAGGGTGACGAAGAGAATGTCCAGATTGGCTAAGGGGGGGCGGATGAGGGCCGAGCGGCGGTCGATAATCTCGGCGATCATGACGTCGTCGGCCGCTTCGGCGTCCCCGCCGCTCTCGCCGACGGCCAGTACCACGCGATCGCCCGGGAGGGGCGTGATCTCGCGCAGGCGGAAAAGGCCGCGGGCGCGGCAGGAGACAGTCTCTCCGGCCGCGCCGTCGATGGCTACGGTATAAAGCCCGCCCACACCCCGCAGGATGCGTCCGGTGATGTCGTTTGGTTGCATATACAGCCTGCCTGTTCTCTAAGATGCGCCCGATCAGCTCCGGATGATGGGGAAGGGGCGGTAAATGACTTCGGGCGCGGTGGTTTCCGCGGGATCGGGGGTGGCGGGACGCGTCTCGGGCGCGTCGGGGAAGATGAGCGCGCCGTAGTTCGGGCCGCCGCTGATGGTGACATTGACCGAGAGATATTCCCCGCTGCGCATGTCGGTGAGATGAGGGTGATTCTGGGCCACGATCAGACCGATGGCGACATTGCTGACCGTCATGCCGGTGACCGAGAGCGAGAGATCGAAATCGGCGAGCGCCAGTTTGGCCTGCTCCAGCGTCATGCCGGTCAAATCCGGCAGAGCAAGGACACCGAAGGAGGGGCCGCCCGACACGACGAAATCGACGGAGGTGCTCTTCTGGGGCACCTGGGTGTAGGCGACGACACTCTGCTCAAGGACGGTGCCGGCGGGGCGGTTGGAGACGCGGTAGGTGACGGTGCCGAGAGAAAGCCCGCTTTTCTGCAGCTCGGCGGCCGCTTCGACCTCGGAGAGTCCGCAGAAATCGGGGGTGAGAATATAGTTGATGGTCTCGCCCCGGCTGACGTAGAGCAGGATGGTATCGCCGATGTTGACCGACGAGCCGGGCTCGGGCGAGGTGGCCGAGACATAGCCTGTCTGCACCACATCGGAGTAGACCGACTCGGTCTTGACGACAAAGCCCATCGTGCGCAGGGTGGCCTCGACCATGCGGGCCTCGCGGACGGTGTAGTCCCCGAGGATGACCGACTCAGCGCCGCGGCTGACGGTGAGGGTAACCGGCACGCGCTGGGTGTTGGCGATGACCTTCTTGGTCAAGCCTCCCTCGGGCTCCTGCTCGATGATGGTGTTGGGGGCCGAATCGGGGTCATAGCGGTAGACGATCTCGACGTTGTAATAACGCTCGTCGAAGCCGAGTTCGGCCGGGGTGCCGCCGCGGTAGAGGTTGCCGGTGACGGTGGGCACCTTGACATTGATGAGATCCGAGTCATCGGCAAAGAGCAGAGTGTCGATGACGTACCAGCCGGCGACAATCATCACCATCAAAAGCGCGGTGGCGACCCCCATGATAATGGGGAACATCGAGCGGCTGGGGCGGTGATTCTCGCGGCGCTCGCGGGCGGCGGCCGCCTTCTGCTCGGCGCGGCGGGCCTCCTGCAGGCGGCGGGAGGGCTTGAAGACGATATTGGGGTCGGCGCGCAGGCGCTGCAGCTGGCGCAGCATCTGGGCGGCCGATTCGAAGCGGAGCTCGGGATTCTTCTCCATGGCCGAGAGGATGATCTGCTCCAGGCCCTGCGGGATGCCGTCGTCGACCGAGCGGGGGGGCGGGGGGTTATCGTTGACCTGCATCAGGGCGACCGAGATGGGGCTGTCGGCATAGAAAGGCAGCCGTCCGGTGGCCATCTCGTACATGACGATGCCCAGCGAATAGAGGTCGGAGCGCTGGTCGATGGGCTTGCCGCTGGCCTGCTCGGGGGAGATATAGTAGACGGTGCCGATGGCCTTATCGGTGGTGGTCAGGGTCTCGGCCTCGGGGAGCTTGGCAATGCCGAAGTCGGTGACCTTGATCTGGCCGTTCTTGAGCAGCATGATGTTCTGGGGTTTGATGTCGCGGTGGACGATATTCTTGGCATGCGCATGCTCAAGGGCGCGCAGAATCTGCTCGGCATAGCTGACCGTCTCACGGAAGGAGAGGCGGCCGCGGCGGGTCATATAGTTTTTGAGGGTGATGCCCTCGATATATTCCATGACGATGTAGCGGCAGTTTTCCTTGACCGAGACATCGTAGATGTTGACGATATTGGGATGAGAAAGCATGGCAACGGCCTTGGACTCGTTGATGAAGCGGCGGACGGCCTGTTCGTCGAAGGCGATGTCGTCCTTGAGCATCTTCACCGCGACCGGGCGTTTCATCAGGGCATCGTAGGCCTCGAAGACCACCGCCATGCCGCCCACGCCGAGCACACGCTTGATTTTATATCGCTTGTCCAGAACCTGTCCGACAAAGCGATCATATTGTTCGATCATAATCTGTTTTATCCTCGCCTAAAAAATTTCGCGGAGGCAGACGGCATCAGCGGCAGAGTACGACGGTGATGTTGTCGGTGCCGCCGGCGGCGTTTGCGCCGCTGACCAGAGTGGCCGCGGCCTCGTCCAGCGCGGGGGTGCTGCGTACCACATCGGCAATTTCGCTGTCGGTCAGCATGCCCGAGAGTCCATCTGAGCAGAGCAGGAAGGCGGCACGGCCGACCAAAGTTGCATCGACCGGCACAATATCGGCCTCCAGCACGGGGGCGG
The DNA here is from genome assembly GCA_017507145.1 of Clostridia bacterium. Lineage (GTDB taxonomy): Bacteria > Bacillota > Clostridia > Oscillospirales > CAG-272 > SIG693. The sequence continues at coordinate 7,896 of JAFWBJ010000020.1, forward strand.
TGCCGACGGCGCGGGTGATGATGTTGCGGTTGGTGCTGGTGCGGGCCTCCTCGGGGGTGAGCTTGCCGAGGTCGATGAGGTACTGCACATAAGAATGGTCGTGTGAGAGCTGACGGACGGCCTCATCGGTGACGGCGTAGAGCCGGCTGTCGCCGATATTGACCCCGCAGGCATAGTCCCCCCAGATCACCAGGGCAACCAGGGTCGTGCCCATGCCCTTGAGGGAGGGATCGGCCATGGCGGCCTCATAGACGGCGCGGTTGGCGGCCTCGGCGGCTTCGATCAGCCGATCGGGGATGCAGGCGCAGAGCCGGTCGCGGTGTGCGGCGATGGCATCGGCGTCCGAGCAGATGCCCGAGGCATCGGTCAGGATGGACGAGATTGCGCCGCGCATGACGGCACAGAAGGCCTCGCAGGCCAGTCGGCTGGCCTCTGCGCCTCCCTGTGCGCCGCCCATGCCGTCGCAGACGACGCAAAGCAGCGCGTCATCGGCAAGCGGCTCGATGGCGAACGTATCCTGATTGACCGACCTTCTGCGGCCGATGTCGGTAATTCCGTGGTGTTGCATAGTTAATACCTCACTGTGGTGTGCGATGGGCAGGGGGAAAATTCGATAGTTACTTATATTATAATATAAGTATGCGCGATTGTAAAGCAATAATTCGTAAATTTTTCTGAATTGTCGGGGATTCCCAGTCAAAACGAAGCTGTCCGGCTCCCCGCAGGCGGAGGAGCCGGACAGGCCGTTATGCATTTGTCTTTTTGCGGAAGACGAAGAGCTTGCTTAAGACATAGTTGGCGATAATGACCACCACCGAAGCCACGACTTTTGCCATGAACTCGGGCGAGAAGGTCAGGATGACGGTCAGCCCGTCCGGCCAGATCGCCGCGAAGCCGAGGACACAGAGGTAGGTAATCACAACATCCAGTCCCAGCGTAACGAGGCGCGCGCTGGCGAAGACGGTCAGCTGGCGCCAGAGCGGCTCGGGCTGCGCATCGGTGAAGACCCACTTTTTGTTGGTGAAAAAGGCAAACAGCACGGCCGCGATCCAGTGAATGATCTGCGCCGCGGCATAAACGCCCAGATACAGCGCGCTGGTTTTATCCGACAAATCCAGCCGCAGGATATGCTCGGCCAGCGCAAACACCAGCGTGTAGGTGCCAATGCCCACCACCGTGGTGAGCACGCCGAAAATGAGGTACATAATGACCTCACGCCATTTATTCCAGAATGTGTTTTTCAATCTCATGCCTTCTTCCGTTAAGCTTCGATTCGGTAGGTGGTTCCCTCGCGGGAGTCGATGAGGATAATGCCGCGCGCGGCCAGCTCGTCGCGGATGCGGTCGGCCTCGGCGAAGTTGCGCTCCTTCTTGGCGGCGGCGCGTGCGGCGATGGCGGCGAGGATCTCGGGGTCTCCTGCCTCGGCCTGTGCTTCTGCCTTTGCCTCAGCCTGCTTTTGGCGCAGGGCCTCGGCGGCGGAGATGAGGTTGAGCGAGAGTACGGCATCAAAGTCGGCAAGGGCGGCCAGCTTGGTGGCGTCGTTCGTCTTGGCCTTGAGCACGTCGTAGACGGCGGTGACGGCCAGCGAGGTGTTGAGGTCATTCTCAAGCGCCTCGGTAAAGCCTGCCTTCAGGGCGGCGAGCGCGTCGGCGTCGACCTCGCCCTCGGACTTCAGCGCGGCGATGCGGGCGATGAGCTTGTTGTACGCCGCGACGGCGTTGTCGAGGTTCTCCCAGGAGAAGACGAGGTTGCGGCGGTAGTGGCTCTGGAGGCAGAAGAAGCGGTAGGCCATGGGGTCGTAGCCCTTCGACTCGAGCAGCGAGACGGTCAGGAACTCGCCCTTGGACTTGGACATTTTGCCGGTGTCGGTGTTGAGGTGGTGAACGTGGAACCAATAATTGCACCATTTGTGGCCGAGATAGCTCTCAGACTGGGCAATTTCGTTGGTGTGGTGGGGGAAAGCGTTGTCGATGCCGCCGGCGTGGAGGTCGAGCGAGCCGCCGAGGTGCTTGAGCGAGATGCCCGAGCACTCGATGTGCCAGCCGGGGTAGCCGACGCCCCAGGGGGAGTCCCACTTCAGCGCCTGATCCTCGAACTTCGACTTGGTGAACCAGAGGACGAAGTCGTTCTTATTGCGCTTGTTGGTATCTTCCTCAACGCCCTCGCGGACACCGACCGCGAGGTCTTCCTCGTTGTGGTCGTTGAAGACGTAGTACTGCTTCAGCGTGGAGGTATCGAAGTAGACGTTGCCGCCGGCAAGGTAGGCCGAGCCCTTCTCGATGAGGGTCGAGACGATCTCGATATACTCGTCGATGCAATTCGTGGCCGGCTCGACGATGTCGGGGCGCTTGATATTGAGCTTGGTGCAGTCGGTGAAGAAGGCGTCGGTGTAGAACTGCGCGATCTCCATGACCGACTTGTTCTCGCGGCGGGCGCCCTTGAGCATCTTATCCTCGCCGGTGTCGGCGTCGGAGGCGAGGTGGCCGACGTCGGTGATGTTCATGACGCGGGTGACGTCGTAGCCGAGATAGCGGAAGGTTTTCTCGAGCACGTCCTCCATGATGTAGGTGCGGAGGTTGCCGATGTGGGCGAAGTGGTAGACGGTCGGGCCGCAGGTGTACATCTTAACCTTGCCCGGCTCGATGGGGGTGAATTCCTCGCGGGTGCGCGAGAGGGAGTTGTAGAGCAGCATATTTTTTCTCCTTCGGAGTAGTTTTTCGTTGTGCAAAGGGGTTTCCGCGCGCCCGCGCGGGGGGAGGGCGGGGAGAAGGCATCTCAAACGCCGAAGTCTCCTCCCCGCCCTCTGCCCGCCGACGGCGGGCATTCACCCACCCCTCCGCCTTGGCTGAAGGGGAATGCTACCCCCTTCGGGGGTAGCGCCCCCTTGGCGGAGGGCCGAGCAGTTTGCGGAATCTCGTGAGGGTATGGGGCGAAGCCCCATGCGGTGCCGGCCGCAGGCCGGCGGAAGAGCCAAGGAGATAGGGGGTGGGAGAGGTCGCCTGCGGCGACCTCGGGAGGGGGAAAGAAACTTCGGCGTCTGAGATGGTTCTTTCCCCCTCCATCGCGCGGAAGCGCGAAAAGCTCAGCGTGAGCCGATATCACGCCAGATTATCCTCAATCACCTGCACCTTGAGCAGGTTGGTCGTTCCCGCCACGTTGAGCGGTACGCCGGCGGTGATGACCGCGATGTCGCCCGGCCGCACGGCCTCGATCTGCTTGGCGCAGTCGATGGCGTGCAGGAACAGCTCATCCGAGCTCTCCTGCATGCGCGACAGCACCGGGTAGACGCCCCACGACAGCGACAGCTGGTGGAAGGTCTTCTCGATCGGCGTCGCGGCGATGATGGCCTCGGCCGGCCGGAATTTCGACACGCGCCGCGCCGTCGTGCCCGACTTGGTCACAGCGATGATGGCCGCAGCGCCCAGGTCGCGCGCCGTCGTACAGGCCGCGTCACAGATGGCGTTGGTGGTGTCGCTGCTGTCCAGATCAAACTGCGCATCTCGCCAGACGCCCATCGAAAAAGCATCGTGCTCAGCCTGCCGCGCAATGCGCGCCATAACCTGCACCGCCTGCTCGGGGTAGTCGCCCATCGCCGTCTCGCCCGAGAGCATGATGGCCGAGGTGCCGTCAAAGACAGCGTTGGCCACGTCGGTGATCTCGGCACGGGTGGGGGTGAGCGAGTGGATCATCGACTCAAGCATCTGCGTGGCCGTGATGACCATCTTGCCCGCGCGGTAGCACTTGCGGATAAACTGCTTCTGCAGACCGGGCAGGCGCTCGAACTCGACCTCGACGCCCATGTCGCCGCGGGCGACCATGATGCCGTCCGAGTAGCGCAGGATCTCGTCAAAATTGTCGATGCCCTCGATGTTCTCGATCTTGGCGATGATGCGAATGTTGCGGCCGCCCCAGTAGTCGACAAAGCGGCGCAGCGCAATGACATCCTCCTTGCGGCGGACGAAGGAAGCGGCGATGAAATCGACGTCCATCTCGACGCCGAATCGGATGTCAGCCTCGTCGGCCGGGCTGAGGTAGGGCATGTCCAGCTTGACGCCCGGGACGTTGATGCCCTTGCGGTCGCTGACCGGGCCGCCGGTGAGCACCGTGCAGAGAATGTCGGTGTCGTCGGCCGCATCGACACGCAGACGAAGCCGGCCGTCGTCGATCAGCACGCTGTCGCCCGGCTTGAGCTGACGGGGCAGATCGGCGTAGGAGATCGAAGCGATCGTCTCGTCGCCCTCTACGTCGCGGGTAGTCAGCGTGAAGCGCCGGCCGGTCTGCAGGGTAACGGCTCCCTCTGCAAACCGACGCAGACGGATCTCCGGTCCCTTGGTGTCCAGCATCACGGCAGCAGGCAGCCCCAGCCGATCGCGGACCGCCCGGAAAGTCTCAATGGTCTCGCGGTGCGCATCGTGTGTGCCGTGCGAGAAATTGATGCGGGCCACATTCATGCCGGCACGCAGCAGAGCCTCCATTTTGGCCTCGCTGTTGGTCGCAGGCCCCAGAGTACAGACAATTTTGGTTTTACGCATATATGTGGTGCGCGATGTGTGGGGCTCTGCCCCACGCCCCGCTTAAGGGCCTTTTTGAAAAAAGGCCCTTAAGAATCCTCAAAAACTTTCAAACAAATGCCTTGATGGAAGTTTTCGCGGGGGTCTGGGGGAGCCTTTTTCAAAAGGCTCCCCCAGCAGGGTGTGGGACAGCGTCCCACGACCTTACTCGCGCTCTTTCTCCTTCTTTTCAAGCTCAGCGACCCGCCTCTGCAGCTCGGCAAGCTGCTGGGCGACGGGGTCGGGGATGTGGATCTGGTCGAGGTCGGCGGCGTCGGTCATCCGTTCGCCGTCACGGCGGACGACCTTGGCGGGGATGCCGACGGCGGTGGCATTGGCGGGGACTTCCTTGAGCACGACGGCATTGGCGGCGATTTTGGCGTTATCGCCCACCGTGAAGGGGCCGAGCACCTTTGCGCCGGCGCCGACCATGACGTTGTTGCCCAGGGTCGGGTGGCGCTTGCCAACGTCCTTGCCGGTACCGCCCAGGGTCACGCCCTGGTAGAGGGTGCAGTTGTCACCCAACTCCGCGGTCTCGCCGATGACGACCGCCATGCCGTGGTCGATGAAGAGGCCGCGCCCGATCTTGGCGCCGGGGTGGATCTCGATGCCGGTCAGGTGGCGTGCGGCCTGGCTGATGAGCCGCGCTGAGAAGTAGTGCTCCTTCTCATGCAGCGCGTGCGCAGCGCGGTAGGCCAGAAGTGCATGAAGGCCCGAGTAGAGCAGCAGCACCTCCAGGTCAGAGCGTGCGGCGGGGTCTCGCTCGCGGATGACGGCGACATCCTCCCGCACCTCGCGGATGATTCTTTTGACTTTTGCTTCGGCGCGTCCGAGCGCCGGCAGGCTGGTCTCCAATTTGATTTTGGTTCCCATGTGTCTCCTTTCCGGGAGCAGGGGGCGGGGATAAAAAAAGCGCCCTGCGTCTGCGTGCGACAGACCCAGAGGCGGCAAACCGCGGTTCCACTCTGCTTTCTCCCTTTGCTGGGCGCGGCGATACGGCGACGCCCCTGCGCGATAACGCTGCGCCGCGCCGGGCATTACCCCGGAGGCTCACGGATGCACAGCCCGCCGCTCTTCCGCGCCGCTTTCAGCACGCGATTCCGCGGCGGCGCTCTCTGAGGAAGGGGAATGGCGGATTCTTTCCGGTCAAAGCCCGATCTCCGCGAAGGAGATTCAGTAACAGTATATACCAAAATCCCGCCCGCGTCAAGGGGTTTGCGAGATTTTTTGCAGCCGGGCCGCCAAAAGCGGGGGGGATTTACCGCAGATGCCGCTTTCCGTCGAGAATAATCGGGGCAGCACGCGAAAAAATCTCTTGTAATTTCCATCATTTAATGTTATAATAAAGAGAAGACGGCTACCCTCCGTTTTTTTTGGCGCGCCCATCTCGCGCCTGCCTGAGCTTTACCGAATCTACCGAAAGGATATATGCCTGTGCCAACCAAGAAAAGTTCGACGCCGCAGAACCGCCGGCCTGCATCGGGCAGCGAGACCAAAAAGTCCGCAAAGCCCAAAACCAAGGCGGCCCAGACCTCTGCGCGCGCCCCCGAGAAGCCGGCCAGAAGGCCTGCCGAAAAGCCGGTTCCCGAGCCGGTCGCCCGCCCCGAGCCGAACCCGGATCGCCTCCTGCATCAGATTATCCCCTACATCCTGGTCGTTGCCGCCATCTTCCTTCTGGTCTGCTTCATCCTCACCGATGCGGTGCGGCTCGAGCAGCCGATGGGCGTGGTGGGACATGCCCTGCGCAGCCTGCTGTGCGGACTGTGGGGCTGGTCTGCCTTCTATATCCCCTTGATTTTGCTCTACATCGCCATCATCTGGCGGCGCACGATTGCCGAGCGCACCACGCCGTACAAAATCAGCTTCGCGCTGATCTGCCTGACCCTCTGCTCGGCGCTGATCGAAACCTTCGCCATCCGCGGGCGCAGCATGGATGCCCTGCTGATCAATCCCCTCACGCTCTGGCGGGAGGGATGCGCATTGCGCGGGGGCGGCGTGTTTGGCGGCTGGCTGGGCCAGCTCTGCTACCGCGGCTTCGGCTTTGTCGGTACGCTGATCGTCATCATCGCCCTGCTGCTGGTTTTCTTGATGTTCTTCTTCGGGCTGACCCCGTCGGCCATTGTGCTCTATATCCGCTACGCGCTGAAGGTGCGCGCCGAGAAACGCGCCGCCCGCGCCGGCCAGCCTCCCCTTTTCCTCGACAACCAGCCCAAGATCCGCAACGCGGTCGAGGCCGCCGAGACCGAGCAGAAGCCGACTCCCTCCCCGCGCGGCTACCGCAAGCCCCGCCGCTTCGAGGTCGATGTGCCGGTCGGTACTGCGAACCGCATCGAGGACATTGACCTGCCCATCCCGGCCGATTTGCCGGAGTCGGCCGCCGAGGCCGAGCCCGATCTGCCTCCCGTGACCGATGCCGATGCCCCCCCGGCTGAGCCGGACGACAATCCCATCGATCCCGCCATCTTTGACGAGGTCCTGCGCGAGACGATGCCGCCCGCTCCCGCCGAGCCGGTGGCCGAGAACATCACCGGTGACGTGACCGAGCTGGTCAACGCCGATCTCGAACAGCTGCGCCCGACCCGCGGCAAGCCCTCGGTCAAGAAGATCGAGGAGATCGCCGACGAGGAGCTGGACCTGCACAAGATATTCACCGATCCCTCCACGCTGGACAAGGCGGCAGCCGCCGCCGAAGCCGACGCCGCGCGCCGCCGTGCGGCAGGCGGAGAGAGCGCCTTTGCCGAGGAAGCCGAGCGTGAGCTGCTGCTCAAGCTCAAGCGGACCTATCCCTTCAATTCGCCCGCCGAGCCGGCCGCCGCGCCCGAGCCGCCCCCCAAGCCTGAGTACGTCTTCCCGCCCATCAGCCTGCTCAAGGTCGACCCCGCGCCGCCCAGCGGCGACGTCCGCGCCGAGCTGCAGCAGAACGCCGAGAAGCTGGTTGAGACGCTGGGCAATTTCAAGGTGCGCACCAAGATCGTCAATGTCTCCCGCGGCCCGACCATCACCCGCTACGAGCTGCAGCCCGAGGCCGGCACCCGCGTGCGCGCGATTGCCAACCTCGTCGACGATATCGCGCTCAACCTCGCCACCACCGGCGTGCGCATCGAGGCCCCCATCCCCGGTAAGGCGGCGGTGGGCATCGAGGTGCCGAACAAGGTGGTCGCCACCGTCTACGCCCGTGAGCTGCTGGAGGCCGACGCCTTCCGGAACGCCAAGAGCCGCCTGACGGCATGTCTGGGCCGCGACGTGGCCGGCGCCCCGATTTACTGTGACATCGCCAAGATGCCCCACCTGCTCATCGCCGGTACCACCGGCTCGGGTAAGTCGGTGTGCATCAACAGCGTCATCCTCAGCATCCTCTACAAGGCCAAGCCCGACGAGGTTAAGCTGATCCTCATCGACCCCAAGAAGGTCGAGCTGAACGTCTACAACGGCATCCCGCACCTGCTGGTGCCGGTCGTGAGCGATCCCAAGAAGGCGGCCGGCTCGCTGAACTGGGCGGTCTCCGAGATGGAGCGCCGCTATGCGCTCATCGAGGCCGAGGGCGTGCGCAACATCCAGGGCTACAACGAGGCCATCGCCGACGACCCGACCCGCGAGCCGATGCATCAGATCGTTATCGTCATCGACGAGCTGGCTGACCTGATGATGATGGCCAAGGACGACGTCGAGACCTCGATCTGCCGCATCGCGCAGAAGGCCCGCGCCGCCGGTATGCATCTGGTCATCGGTACCCAGCGCCCGTCGGTTGACGTCATCACCGGCCTGATCAAGGCCAATATCCCCTCGCGTATTGCCTTCACCGTTTCGCAGCAGGTCGACTCGCGCACCATCCTCGATATGGCGGGCGCCGAGAAGCTGATCGGCCGGGGCGATATGCTTTACGCACCGGTCGGTGCGACCCGCCCGATCCGTGTACAGGGCGCCTTCGTCTCGGACGGCGAGGTTGAGGCGGTGACCGACTTCATCAAGAAGCAGGCCTCGGGCGAGGGGTACAGCGAAGAGATCATCGAGAGCATCGAGCGCGAAGCCGCGCGCTGCGGCCAGTCCAAGAAGGGCGGCAGCAGCCTCGACGACGCAGACGATGTGGGCGGCGACGAGCCGGCTGATCCGATGCTCCGCCCCGCCATCGAGCTTGCCATCGAGTGCGGCAAGATCTCGACTTCTCTCATCCAGCGCCGCCTGTCACTCGGCTACGGCCGTGCGGCGAAGCTCATCGACCGCATGGAGCGGCTGGGTTACGTCAGCGCCCCCGACGGCCAGAAACCCCGCGACGTGCTGATCACCCGCCAGCAGTTCATGGAGATGGTGGTCAGGGATGATGATATTGGGTAAAGACCTTGGGGCTCTGCCCCAAACCCCGCCAAAGGGGACTTTTTTGAAAAAAAGTCCCCTTTGGAAACCCCAAAAAACTGCAATAACGCTCATTTAGGGCGTGCGTGCAAGTTTTTGCGGGGGTGTGGGGGAGCTTTTTACAAAAAGCTCCCCCACAATTCGAAACAAATTTGAATTTTTCCCGTCTAATACAGAAACTGAACATTTTGGAGGATACTACCATGAAAATTCTGCGGATCACTGCGCTTCTTCTGCTTTTCCTTTGCCTCTTGCCCGGCTGTCGCAAGGAGCTGCCTGACGGTGTTGTTATGCCCGAGACCCATGCTGAGGCGGTTAACCCTGCCAGTGTCAAGAGCATTCGCTTTGTTCACTATGATGCCGTGGGCGAGGTTGATCTCGATCTGACTCTGGATAGCGACAGCCCCTTTGTGCCGCTGGTAGCCACCGTTTACGACAAGGCCAGCGAGACCACCTCTGCCGGCGAGAGCGCCAAGCTCTTTGAACTGACCTTCACCATGAAGCGCAACAAGGAGATGACGCTGGTGCTGTATACCGATATGACCATGTTCAACGGCGAGACCTTCCTCACCGGCCAGGATATGTTCAACTTCCTGCATTCCTTCCTGCCCGTTCCGAACGCAGAGGTGGAGCAGGGTGTCGAGCCGGTGGTATAATGGGACGCTTCATCGTGCTCGACGGGCTGGACGGCTCGGGCAAGGGGACCCAGGCCGAGCGCCTGCGCGATCGCCTGACGGCCGAGGGCCGTCAGGTCCGGCTGATCTCCTTCCCCAACTACGGCACGCCCGGCGCGGCTGCGGTCGAGTGCTACCTCGGCGGCGCGCTGGGGGCTGATCCGTCGGCCACCAACGCCTACGCGGCCTCGACCTTCTATGCCATTGACCGCTATCTGTCGTGGCGCACCGACTGGGGGCAGTTTCTTGCGGCTGATGACGGCAACATCGTCATCGCCAACCGCTACACTTCGGCTAATGCGGTGCACCAGCTCTCGAAGCTGCCCCGCGCCGAGTGGGACGGATTTTTGTCGTGGCTGGGCGAGTTTGAGTTCGACCGTCTGGGGCTTCCCCGGCCCGATCTGACGGTGTATCTCGAGATGACCCCCGCCATTTCCATGCGGCTGGTCTCCCACCGCTCGGCCGAGACCGGCCAGAAGAAGGATATTCATGAGCTGGATCCCCACCATCTGGAGGCCAGCTATGCGGCCGCCCTCTATGCCGCAAAGGCCTGGGGCTGGCTGCGCCTGCCCTGCTACGCCGACGGCGAGCCGAAGTCGATCGCCGAGATCGGCGACGCAGTCTGGGCAGCGGTGCAGGCCGTCCTGTCCTGAGCCGATTGGCACATGCCTGCATAAAATCCCCCAAAACCTGCAAAAATAGGAAGGACCACACTATGGTATATCTGTTTCTCGCGCCCGGCTTTGAGGAGATCGAGGCGCTCTGCCCGCTGGATCTGCTTCGCCGCGCCGGCGTGGAGGTGACTACGGTGGCCATCGGCACACCGACCGCCGCCGTCACGGGCGCGCACGGGATCACCGTGCTGGCCGACTGCACCGAAGCTGACTACACCCTCGCCGCTCCGGCCGAGATGCTGATCCTGCCCGGCGGCATGCCGGGTTCGGCCAACCTCGATGCCTCGCCGACCGTCGATGCCGCCATCGCCGCCGCGCGGGATGCCGGCGCTTATCTTGCCGCCATCTGCGCCGCACCGATGATCCTCGGCCGCCGCGGTTTGCTGGCCGGCCGCCGCGCCACCTGCTTCCCGGGATTCGAGGATGAGCTGGCCGGTGCGATTCTGGCCGATGCCCGCGTGGTGCGGGACGGCGAGATCATCACAGCCGCCGGCATGGGCGTTGCGCTCGATTTCGGCCTGGCGCTGGTCGCCGCCCTCTGCGATGACCGCACCGCCGCCGATCTGCGTGCCGCTCTGCAGGCCCTGCCGGCATGAAGCGGCGCGGCACCTTTACCGCCCCGGCGCTGATCTTCTGCATCTATCTCTTCCTGCTCTCCACCCGCCTCCTGGATACGGCCTTCCTCACGGCCGGCAATGCGTATCTGACGGTGGGGGTGCTGCAGCTTCTGGTCTATCTGCTGCCCGCCGCCATCTACTGCAAGCTGCGGGGCAACCGCTTCGGTGCCCATCTGCGGCTTCGCTTGCTGGGCGGCGAACAACTGCTGGTCGTGCTGGCCGGTGCTGTCGTGCTGATCTGCGGCGGCCTGCTGATCGGATTTGCCATGGGCGGGATGGAGCAGCTGGGAGACAGCGTTGCGCTGTACGACCGCTACGTGTCGGCCGGCAGCTATGGGGGCGAGGAGATCGTCTACGCCGCCCTGGCCTTCGCGGTTCTGCCGGCGCTCTGCGAGGAGTTTGTCTTCCGCGCCATCCTCTGTGCCGAGTTTGAGATCAACGGGGTCTGCTCGGCGGTGGTCAGCAGCGCGGTCTTTTTTGCCATGCTGCACTTCAACCTGGCGCAGTTCCCCATCTATTTCTTCGCCGGCCTTCTGCTGGCCATGGTCTTCTACGCCACCCGGTCGGTGATAGGCCCGATCGTGGTCCACCTTTGCTATAACCTCTTCGGCCTCTTCGGCCGCCCCTACATCACCGAGTTTTACAGCCGCACCGGCAGTACCGAGCTTTTTGTTTTCCTCTTGCTTGTGCTCTTCTTGCTGGCGCTTCTGCTCTTCTTTGGCGAGGTATCCCGCACCTACCGCAATTATGCGCAGCGGAATGTCCCCTCGCCCCACCACCGTGTCCGCACGCAGAGGGAACAGCGGACGGCCGCGCCCTTCTTTGAGGCACTGCTGACCCCGCCGGCACTGCTTTGTGCCCTGCTCTACCTCGGCGTGATCATTGCCGCCTGACGGGCGACGATCCTACACATAAGGAACAGGATTCATGAACAACAAGACACCCAATTCCCAAGCCAACGCGGTCCCGACGCCGATGCGCCCCGCCCGCGCGGTTCGTCAGCCGCAGCCCGCTGCCCAGCCGCCGGTCCAGCGGCCGACCGCC
>JAFWBJ010000021.1 GCA_017507145.1 Clostridia bacterium
CAATACACGTCGAAAGAATATTTTGACCTCACCCAATTATACCACATGATTCCCTCCATGTCCAGTCCCGGATGTCCATATGATAACGCTGCGATGGAAAATTTTTTTGGCACACTCAAGTGCGAGCGTTTGAATCGAATGCACTTTGTTGACCGGAACGAGGTGGAATTGGTGGTGGCTGAGTATATGCAATTCTACAATTTCGAACGTATCAACATGAAAAACGGCCTTACTCCCGATGAAATCAGGAGTAAAGCCGCGTAAAAATCAGATATTCTGCGATAGGTGTTTCTTTTTTCTGTCTAATCGCCCGGGAGGGGGCTACTACGAATCGCAGGGCGTTTGTTTGCGTTCGGCTTATTTGAGCCGATCGGCCAAGGGCTGCATGTCGGCGTGCGGGAAGCCGATGTGGCGCTGATACCAGTAGTGGGTCATGGCGTAGTCGACTTTAGCGCCGCCAGCGGCGATGGCGGCCTTGAGTTCGTTCTGGAAATCCGTGCGGGTCGTCCATTCGTAGGCCCAGTTGATGCGCAGGTCGAAGCTCTTCGAGAAGCGGATCTTGTTGGTATCAAGGAAGCGGTAGATGGACAGGTGCGCGTTGTTGCCGTCGAAGAGGATCTTGTTCATGCCGCACAAGGGGCCGCAGAATTCCTCCCGGAAGCTCCAGCTGAACCCAAAGGCATCTTCGGTGCCCAGGTAGTCGATCGTGGGCCGCTCGGCGCCGTCGATGCGGATCTCGTTGTTCGCCTCACAAATGAAAGCGAATCCCTTGAAGAGCGGCTCACGGGTTCGGATACTGTACGCACGCCCGATGAACTGCCCCTCGCCGTCGATGTGCAGAGCGTGCAGGCAGTTGTCGTGGTGGAGCGTCTCAAGGGAGCGCGACCAGGTGGCGTGGAAATAGCCGTAGTTTTCGTTCCACGCAGGTAGCGTCTCGTACTCGACGAAGGTATAGCATTTGAGGGGAATGTCGTTTTCGTTGACCAGCTTGATTTTGGCAGATTTCGCGAAGGGCATGGGGATGTAGCAGTTGTAGGCATGCGGCACCTTCTCAAGGAATTTGCTGCTGAAATTTTTCGCCGCGCCGCCAAGGCCGTCGGCGAAGAAATCGGCGATCGGCACGCGGACGGCGGGGGTCTCGACGTCGTCCCAGTACATCTCCAGAATGACACCGCGGGCCGCAATCTTGCGGCGATCGGGGCCTTCGATCGCGCCCCAAAGCTGGGTGATGTGGATGCAGGTGACGACACCCGGGCCCCTCAGATCAGCGATAGTGATGGTGCTGTTGGCTTCCAGCGATTCGATCTCGGGGTAGGCGTCGTATTTCCAGCCGCCGTTGGCCAGTCCGCTCTTTCGGGTGCTGTCGATCAGGGCAAGTTCAAACATAATGTGTCCTCCTTTCCGGTCAGCCGATGTTCATGATTTTCGGGGCCGGCTTGTAGTAGGGAGCGCTGTATGCCAGACGGTACTCACTGCTGTATTCACCCGCCTTCAGGCGCAGGATCAGTGTGTCAGCGCCGGTGGTGGGCAGCTTCATATTCACCGACGGGCCGACGGTGTTGGCGGCCGCCTTGGTCTTGCCGTGCCAGGTAAACTGCTCGTAGACGACACCGTCCAGTTCCAGCTCGACCTCGACGTCGGCTTTGGCGGATTCCTGCGTGTCATTGAGCATCCAGATCTCGGCGCGGAAGATCTCGCCCGCCTTCCATTCAAACCTCGGGATCCGCGCGCTGAACAGCACACCGCGCAGCGACTCGGCCACGGCATAGTAGGCCGCCTTCGGCACGCAGGGATAGGCGATGATGCTGTTGTTGGCCGCGTTCGTCCAGGGCTCGGTAAGGCACCAGCTCATGGCCATCGCGCAGTAGGGCCACTGGCGGCGCGCTTCCTCGAAGATGGCTTTGAGGCCCTCGCTCTGCAGCCACTGCGAAGCCTCGACCAGTTCTTCCAGATTCTTGGGCTTGCGGTAGCGCTCGATGACGTCCAGCTGCAGCCAGCTTTCGGGATGCCAGGCGTTGAAGGCACCGTGCGCCTCCCAGCTTCCGCCGGGCTTGGGCGGGAAGAGCTCATCTTCGGGGATGATGGCGCGCAGCAGATCGGCGTTCGGGGTAGCCGAGATGCCGAATTCGCTGTATGCGGTTGCGCGGCTCTTCTGGAAGAGCGTGAAGCAGTCGCAGTTCTCTTTGAAATCCCAGAGCATGTAGCCACCGTGGACCATGCCATTGAGGGGAGAGGTCATGATGAAGGGGCGCTCGGGGGACAGCTCGTAGCAGAGCTTATCCAGCAGGCGCAGGGGGAGCGACTGCTCGGTCATGCCCGACCAGCTGTTGAAGAGCTCGTTGCCGCCGCACCACAGCGAGACGCTGACGTGGGGACGCAGGCGCAGGATAATGGCAGTGGCCTCCTGCTCCAGGATGCGCAGGTAGTGGGGATCGTCGGGGTAGTTGTTGCAGGCCAGCGGGAATTCCATGAAGACCATGATGCCGAGGCGATCACACTCGGCGTAGAAGATGTCCTTGTTGATGCCCGACGCGCCCTGGCAGCGGAGAATGTTCATGTGCGCGTCGTGTGCGAGGGTGAGGTAGCGGGAGATCATCTCGCCGTCAAGGTTGCCGGGGAAGATCTCGGGCAGGACCCAGTTGCTGCCCTTGGCGAAGATATAGCGGCCGTTGAGGCGGAAAGCGGCGGGGGAATCGCTGCGGCTTTTGGGAAAGCCGGCGGGCTTTTTCCACGCGCCCTCGTTCATCACCAGCTCAACCCGGCGGAAGCCGACCGTCCCCGTCTTCTCGTCAGAGGCACTCTTGACCGACCAGCGGTAGAGATAGGGCTCGCCTTGTCCGTTGCACCACCAGAGGTGGGGATTCTCCAGCATAAAATCGGGAGAGCCGCCGCAGTAGACGACTTGCCCCTCGGCATCGCAAAGGGTGAGCGTGCAGTCGGCATCGCAGTCGATGTCGACGTGGATATCGGCGCGGGTGAAATCGGCGTTGAGCGTATAGCGCACCTCGGCCGAGCGGATGTGCGCGGCGGTGCGGGTTTCGATGTAGGTCTCATCCCAGATGCCGGAGGGCAGCAGGCGGGGGTGGGAGGACCACTTGTAGGCAATGGCCGGCTTGCAGGAAGCGGATGCCTGCTCACGGCCAACCCGGACGTCGGGGCGGATGGGGTGCGGATGGACAAAAACGGAAAGGGTATCGCTGCCGGTCAGGTAGTCGGTGATGTCCAGCTCGGTGATGGTGAACATCCCCTCGTGGCGATAGATCACCTGCCCATTGACGGCAATGTCGAAGAAATAGTCGATCCCGCGCGAGACGAAGAAGACCCGCTCGCCGGGGTTCTGCGTATACTGCAGGCTGCACCGATATTCCCATTCGAAGCCTTCAATTTCATCAAACTTGCGATGGTTCTCGCCGTAGCAGAAGTCGCCGAAGCCGTGGGCGACGGCGTAATCGTATTGGATGTTGCCGGGCACGCGGGCGGGGAACCATTCACCGTCTGCCGCGCGCAGCTGCCATGTCTGTTCGTATTTCATATCTGCCTCCTGGATGGAATGTGGGTTGCTGGCTTCATTATACGGGAAATATCCCGCGATTGCAATGGAGAAAACTGTCATACACATGGATATTTTGCAAATGTTGCCCGCAGTGCGGCCGCCAAAAGCAAACAGCGACTCAACGTCGGTTGAGCCGCTGTTTTTGTTCAGGCATTTTTCGTCCGCCACGTCGAGGGGCTGATGCCGTATTGGCGGTGGAATCGCCGCGAGAAATAGAGCGGATCGGTGAACCCGACCGACAGCGCGATCTCGTTGACCTTGAGGTCTGTTCCCGTCAGCAGGGAGCAGGATTTTTTCAGCCGATACTCGTTGAGCCACTGGCTCGGCGTCACGCCCATCCGCTGGCTGAAGAGCCGCGCAAAATAGGACGGATCGAGCCGAATCGCGGCGGCAACGTCGGCGATGGAAATGGGATCCTCGTAGTTGTTGAGCATGTAGAAGATTGCCTCGTCGACATAGTCTCGGGAAACGGGTGCCTCCAGCTCGTTCGGGGTCATCAGCGCAAGCAGGCGGTAAACCAGACTGATGCAGCCGAACTTAGCCGCCACCGTTTCCTCCAGTACCAGGTTCAGCAGTGCCTCATAAGTCTCGATCGTCGCCGCGGGATCCTTGGCCCGCACCACGGGGTTCTTCTCGGTGATGCCCATCGTCAGCAGATATTTTTCCAGGAAAGCCGCGCCGATGTTCATCCAATGGATCGACCAGATGCTGCCGGGGTCGGCACGATAGTGCACACGCCGATTGGGGTAGAGGATGAAGAACATTCCCGCCTCCACGGGATACTGAACGCCGTTTTCCTCGACGATCCCCGTCCCCTCGCGCAAATAGACGATCCAGAAATTACTGCGTGCGGCAGGGCCGAAGCTGTGATTTGGCCATTCCAGGCGGCGGCCGCAGCAGTAAAGGCGAAGATCGCCCATCTGCGTGCCGCCAACGTTGGCACGGTAGAGATTTTCCAAATATTCCATGCTGAATCCCCCCTTTTGGTTCAATTATAACACACAAAGAGGATTTTGTCCATATAGATGTCGGAAAAATTCATAGCAATTCTATCGGAAAGGTGGTATGATTAATTTGTATAAAAAAGCAGTTGTTTGAATTTGATTTTTGTGCAGATATTTTATCCCTGGAGGGGAATTTTATGGAATTTCTTTTGCTGGCTGCATCGGTCGCAGCATCTACCACGCGATCGCTGCTGTCCAAATGGGCGAGCAGCAGCGCGGACAGCCTTGCGTCCTTCGGCCGGGTGAACGGCGTGATGTCGTTCTTTGCGCTTATTGTCATCACGGCATACGGCCTTATCGCCGGTATGGGGGGATGTTCGGTCTTCACGGTGATCATGGCTCTGCTGTATGCCTTCTTCACGCTGACTGCACAGCTCTTCTACATGCGCGGACTGGACTGCGGCGATGTGTCGGCTGTGACCTTCTTTTACTCCTGCGGCTTCATCCTGCCGACCTTCGTCGGCACCTTCCTCTACCGTGAGCCGATTTCGCTTTTGCGGCTCGTGGGCATCGCGGTACTGGTGGTAGCTTTCTGGTTTTGCGCGGGGAAGTCGTCTGCCGGTGATCGGGCGCGCGGCCGGGCGTGGATCGGATACGCCATTGCCGCGATGCTCTCCTCAGGCGCGCTTGGGATCATACAGAAGCTGCACCAGAGCTCGGCCGAATACAAGGGGGAGTTGGGAAGCTTCCTGGTCATTGCGTTCGCTGCCTGTACACTGGCGTCTGCCTTGATGGCTCTTATCCGCTCCTCTGCCAAGCCGCCCGAGCAGACGGCGTGCAACCGCTTCCTTCCGCTCTGCATCTGTGGCCTCTGCATCGGGGCGGCGAATATTCTCAATCTCTTCCTGAGCGGAGCGCTGCCTGCACTGGTCTTCTTCCCCGTGGTGAACGGCGGTGTGACGGTGGCGGCATCGGTCGCAGCCATCTTTATCTACGGCCAGAAGATTACTCGCCGGCGTGCGGCCGGCCTTATCCTCGGCGTTGCGGCGATCCTGCTGATTGCCTGCTGACTGTGTGCGCAATTTGTTTTTTACATATTATTTTAGGAGGAAACTCTCATGAAGCGAATCACATCCATTCTGCTTACCCTTCTGATGCTGGTCATGGCTGCCGCCTGCACGGCAGATCCGGGCAAGACGACCGACACGACCGCCGCCCCGACCACCACGGCATCGGCTGACACTACGGCTGAACCCGAGACCACGGCGCCTGAGACCGAGTATCAGCTGCCTGAGAAGGATATGAACAAATGGGCCTTCCGCATTATTAACACTGACCCCAATAAGCATACCTGGGTCAATACGACGGTGACGGTTGAGGAGCAGATCGGTGAGACGCTGAATGATGCTTTTTATAAGCGCAATCAAACGTTGACCGAGAAATATAATTTTGTGATTGAAGAAACACTGCACAACGGTCATATCATCAATAACGAGCTGGCCAAGCTTGCGCAGGCACAGGAAGATGTTTATGATATCTACGCATGTGCTGATTCCAATCTGGTCAAATATCTTCCTTACCTGGCTGATTTCAATATGATTCCCGGTCTGCAGTTGAATGAGGCCTGGTGGATTCCGGATGCAACCTCGCTTTATGATATCAATATGCGGCAGGTTGCTTTGGCCGGCAACATGACGCTGGCGACTGCTTCCCGTTCTGTTTGCATGCCGTTCAATAAGGAGATCTGGGCAGAGAGAGGCGATCCGAATGTCAGCCTGTATGATCTGGTGCGCAACAACGAATGGACGTTTGACAAGTACCTGGAAATTGCTCTGTCAGTCAGCGGAGACATGAACGGTAACAGCCAGTGGGATCAGGAAGACCTGTATGGCATGTATTTCGGCCGTGCATTCAAGGGCTATCTGGGTGGATTCCTCATCAGCGGCGGCGTGAATTTTACCACCAAAAACAGCGAGGGTCTTCATACGTTTGACCTGCATCAGAACGAGCGTGCGATCAATATGCTGACCAAGCTGATCAACGCATGGCAGACCGATGGCTTCACCTATTATTCCAGCGACAATGTCAACGGTACGGGAGACCGTGCATATCTGACCGGATTTGAAGATAATCGTGCACTCTTTACCCAGCGTGTCCCGCATGATATCATCAATCTGCGCAGCATGGAGCAGGATTTCGGCATCCTGCCGATGCCAAAGTACGATGAGAAACAGGAAAACTACATGACGCCTTCTTACGGCGGTGTTGTGTGGACACTCCCGATTACCTTTAATATGGACAATGCAGAAAATCTTGGAATTGTGCTGGAGGCCATGGCATATCTGACCTACCGTGATGTTGTGCCGGCTTATCTGGAGAGCGTGGTCAAGACCAGAACCGGACGTGATGCTGAGTCGGCCGAGATGCTGGATATTGTGTTCAGCACCGTATATTTCGATTATGGCCCCAACGTTCTCTTTGACGCTGTTCTTGCCAACTCTTTCATTAATACGATTTTCCAGCAGAAATCCAGCGATGTGATTGTTTCTTCGATCGTTTCTGCTCTGCCGACTATCGAAAATTATATTAAAGATCTTGACAAACTGACGATGAATATCGAATAACGGCTGCTCGTTTGCACAGGTCGAGTAAAGCCGAGTTTTAGGAGGAACTTACATGAAACGCATTACCGCTATCCTGCTTACCCTTCTGATGCTGGTCATGGCTGCAGCCTGCACGGCATCGCCTGACAAGCCGGCCGACACCACGGCCGCCCCTAGCACGACGGCACCCGCCGATACCACGGCTGCACCCGAAACCACGGCGCCCGAGACCGAGTATCAGCTGCCTGAGAAGGATATGAATAATTGGGAACTCTCCATCCTCAATACCGACCCGAACACCCTGAGCTGGGCCAACACCACCATCACGGTAGAAGATATCAACGGCGAATCGCTCAATGACGCCTTTTATAACCGCAATCTGGCGCTGACCCAGAAGTACAACTTCAAGCTGCTCGAGACCAAGCAACGCTTCAGCGACATTGACGATACCCTCTCGCGCAATGCGCTTTCCAACAACGACGAGTTTGACATCTATGTACTCAACGAGGGCTATGAGATCACCTCGATTCCCTACGTGACCGACTTCAACTATCTTCCGGTGATCGACCTGGATCAGCCCTGGTGGAACCCCAACGCCACCTCACTCTTCGACATCAACGGTGTGCAGATTGCTGTCGCCGGACACATGTCACTGGCCAGCGCATCCCGCGCGCACACCATCGTCTTCAACAAGGACATCTGGGCAGAGCGCGGCGATGGAACCAATTTCTACGATCTGGTCCGCGACGGTAAGTGGACGCTTGACAAGTATCTGGAGATCGCGCAGTCGATCGCATCCGACCTCAACGGTAACCAGCAGTGGGACAAAGACGACCTGTACGGGATGTTCTTTGGCCGCTCCTTCAAGGGCTACCTGATGGCCTTCTCGGTGGGCGCGGGCCTGGAGTGGACCACCGCCAATGCCGACGGCGAGCATGAGTTTACCCTGCATCAGAACGAAAGAGCGCTGAACCTGCTGACCCGTCTGATCGATCTGTGGCAGGCCGAGGGTTTTACCTATGACATTTCGACCACCGCTTACGGCACCGATACCTATCTGACCTGCTTCGAGGACGGTCACGCTCTCTTTACCCAGCGCGTTCCGCACGATATCATCAACCTGCGCAGCATGACGCAGGATTTCGGTATCCTGCCGAATCCCAAAATGGATGAATCGCAGGAGAATTACATCTCGCCCTGCTACGGCGGCGCAAGCTGGGCACTGTCCAAGACGGTCAGCGAAGACGACTATGAGAACCTGGGCATTATCCTTGAGGCGATGGCATATGAAACTTACTGCGATATTATGCCCCTCTACATTGAGAATGCCGTCAAGACCCGCGCCGGCCGCGATGCCGACTCGGCTGAGATGCTGGATATCGTCTACAACACCCTCAAGTATGACATTGCCGGCAACCTGCTGATGAACAAGATGCAGTACGGCTGGATGGCCAAAGTGTTCAATGCCAAGTCCAGCAACATTCTCGTTTCGTCGATCACCTCTGACCTGAACAACTATAAGAAGCTGATCGAGGACATGTACAAGGCTGCGCTGGATATGGATTAAGCGCACACAAGGAGCATAGAGTATAAAATGAAAGCATTTCCCGGCTATACCCGCGGCATGGGCATCGGCGGCTGGCTGACCAATTACAAGCGACTCAATCTCATTCCCGCGGAGAAGCATATGGATGTCACCATCGGTGATTTTGAGCATTTCGCGTCCTATATCACCCGGCGCGATGTCGAGTATATCGCTTCGCTCGGCGTGGATCATGTTCGTCTCGGTTTTGACCAGCTGGCGCTGGAGGAGTTTGACCGCCCCGGCGCCTACCGCGATGAGGTCTTTGCCCACATTGAACGCTTCCTCGGCTGGGCGGCTGATGCCGGACTGAACGTCATCCTCAATCTGCACAAATGCTTCGGCAACTACTGCGACATCTACAATATGTCCAAAAAGCTGCTGGACTCGCCCGAATACATGGACCGCTTTGTCGCCCTCTGGCTGGAGATCGAGCGCCGCTTCCACCACAAGGGGCGGGAGATCTGCTTTGAGCTGCTGAATGAACTGCTCGGCAGTCGCGACGCCGAGTGGAATGCGCTCTGGCACCGCACGGTTGCCGAGATCCGCCGGCTCAACCCCGATCGGCTGATCATGATCGGCGGCTCCAACTACAACAGCGTCAACGGCCTGGCCAAGCTGGAGGTCATCGGCGACCCCAACGTGGTCTATACCTTCCATTACTATGAGGCCGACTTCACCCACCAGCGCTTGGTACTCAACCGCAGCCATGGCTACTACAATCGCGAGATGCCCTATCCCTGCGATGACATCGAGCGTTATCGCGATGCGGCGCGCACCATGCGGGGCGATGATTCTTGCTACGATGGTTTTGACCGCATCGATAAAACCTTCCTTCGCCACCGCCTGCATCCCGCGCTTGACTTCATGGCCGCGCATCCCGATGCGATCCTGACCTGCAGTGAGTTCGGCAGTATCCGCTCGGCCCGTACCGAATGGCGCGAAAATTACTTCGGCGATATCATCGAGTTTTTTGATGAAAATGGGATTCCCTTCACCATCTGGAACTACCTTTCCACCCCCTATGACGGCACGCGATACAGCCTGGTCGACGATGACAACCGCGTGATGGTGAGCCAGAAGATCGCAGATATGCTGCGTGTTCGCCCCTGAACGTCACCCTACTCCCTGAAGGAGACCATATGATGAAAAGATTTACCGAATGCCGCCGCGGCATGGGCATCGGCGGCTGGCTGACCAACTACAAGCGCTTCAACGTCCTGCCCGATCACCGCAAGATGGACATCACCATCGGTGACTATGAGCATTTTGCCGAGTACATCACCGAGCGCGATGTGGCCTACATTGCATCGCTTGGGATGGACCACATCCGCCTTGGCTTCGACCAGATTGTGCTGGAGGAGTACGACCGTCCCGGCGTCTACCGCGAATGCACCATGGCACACCTCGATGCCTTCATCGGCTGGTGTCAAAAGTATGACCTCGGCGTGGTGCTGAATATGCACAAGGCCATCGGCAACTACTGCGACATCGAGGAAAAAAAGCAGCTGCTTGACGAGCCTGAACTGCAGGAACGCTTCATCGCGCTGTGGGTGGAGTTGGAGAAGCGCTATGCCGACATCCCCGAGGTGGCCTTTGAGTTGCTCAATGAGGTTCGCCGCGTTGACCCGGAGAAATGGAACAGACTGGCCGAGGCAACCGTGACCGCGCTGCACCAAATCAACCCGACTCGCGATCTCATCATCGGCTCGGTCGCCTGGAATGCGGCAAGCACGCTCAAGGATTTGCGCGTATTCGACGACCCGCATGTGCACTACACCTTCCACATGTATGCGCCGCATGAGTTTACCCATCAGCGGGGCGTGCTGCAGGCATCGACGCTCTACTATAACCGCAAGATGCCCTATCCCTGCGACGACATCGAGCGCTACCGCGAATACCACCGCGTGGTGGCCAACCGCGAGAACGCCTATGCGCAGTTTACACGCATGGATGAGACCTTCATCGCGCACGAAATGATGCCGGC
>JAFWBJ010000002.1 GCA_017507145.1 Clostridia bacterium
AAAACGCCCTGTTTAAAAGTTTTTGGGGATTGTTAAGGGCCTTTTTTCAAAAAGGCCCTTAACCGGGGTTTGGGGCAGAGCCCCAAAATCTTGGAGGTATATATGATTTTTTCTGCACCCTTTACTGTCGATTTTCATGACACTGACCTCTACGCGCGGATGCGTCCTTCGGCCGCGCTGAAATATATGCAGGAGGTAGCCAATCTGCACCTCAACGCTTACGGCCCGAGCATGGACGAGCTGCGCGCCGGCGGACGAGCCTTCATTCTCAGCCGCATCCGCATGTCGATTCACCGCCAGCTGCCGGCCTACACGCCCATTGAGGCGCAGACCTGGATCAGCAATGACGACCACGGCTTCTCCTTCAACCGCTATCACCGCATTATGGCGGGCGGTGAGGTGGCGGCCGAGGCGGCGTCGGTCTGGGCGTTGGTCGATCTGGGCACTCACCATCCCATTCGCGCCAGCGAATTCACCTATAACTTCACCGGCGAGCCGCCGCTTGATCTGCCGCTGCCCCGCCGCATCCGCTTCGCGGACGATCCCGAGGAGATCGGCCAGCGCCGCGTCGCATACAGCGATTGCGACTACAACGGCCACATCAATAACACCCGCTACCCCGATCTGCTCTGCGACCATCTGCCGGCCGGCGAGACCCGGCCCGTGGCCGATGTCGTCATCAACTTCCTCGGTGAGGCTCCCTTAGGCGACACCCTGACCGTCTACCGCGCCGCCGATCCCGAGCGGGAGGGACGTTTCCTCTTCCGCACCCGCCGCGCCGACGGCTCGACCAACATCGAGGCCGTGCTGACGCTGGCCGAGGCAGGGGCATGAGTGCCCGCACCGTCCTGCTCGCGGGCAACGATGCCGGCTACCTGCGGATGCTGGCCTACGAGCTAACCCGAGCCGGCTTCACGGTGGCCGATGACAGCGCCGCGCCGGACTGCGCCCTGGTCGATCTCGACAGCGCCGCGCCGCCCCCCGATCTGCCCGCCATCGGCTATACCCGCAATGCCTCCCCCAACACGGCCAGCTGTGCCCGGGTGCTCACCCGCCCCTTCGCCATCCCGATCTTGCTCGATGCCCTGCGCGGGCTTGGTTCACCCGATCCGCAGCAAGTCAATCGCACCCAACAAATCGTGCTCGGCGATGCACATACCGTCACCCACTGCGGCCGCTCGCTCACCTTGATGCCGGCCGAGTATGCCGTACTTGCCTGTCTGCTTCGCGCCGGCGGCGAGCCGGTCTCTCGCGCCGCCTTGATCGCCGCCATGCCGTCGGGCAGCACGCCCACCTCCAATCTTGCCGAGGTCACCGTCTGTGCCCTCCGCCGCAAGCTGGAGACAGCCTTTGGTCTGCGTACCATCCGCACCGTGCGGGGCGTGGGCTATCGTTGGGAAGAACAAGCTTAATTGCTTGCATTTTTCTTGACAGCTTTGCACAAGTTTGTCATGATTTGATTGTGCTTGACCATGGCGCAATCAGTTTGCCCATGAAAAGAATGCTCGACTTGAAAGCCTATCACGCCTTGTCCGTCTGCCTGTTCGCATTTTTGCTGACTCTGCTGCTCTGCGCCTGCGGCCAGGAGATCACACCTCCCGCACCGACGACCACCGCGCCAGAGACCGACCCCCTCGTCTTCGCCGACAACTTCGATGACATGCTCTCCATCGAAGGCCGCAACACCATTGCCATCGATGCACGCTATTACATGAACATCATCGAAGGCGACACCCGCCACGCCTCCGACCACAATCCCATCTTTGTTGACTTTACCTTTGTCGATTAAAGCAAAAAGCGCGTATCCGCAGATACGCGCTTTTTTTCGCGGGCGCTCGCCCGGCGAGGTTTATCTGCAGGATGCCGCCATCCGCGCCAGGGGAAGCCCTGCACGGTAGCGCACCATAAAGTCGGCAAAATCGCGCTGCTCAGTCTCGTCGGCCGTCACGGTCACCGACTCAGTTTCCCCGAAGATGCGCGAAAGGAAGCCGTCGGCGTCCTCCACGCCCTGCGCGGTCATCAGCGCAAGCAGAGCCACGCCCCACGCGCCGCCTTCACCGGCGTTTTTGGTCACCGAAACCGGTGCGCCGATGGCAGCCGACATGGCAGCAGCCGTCACGCGGCCGGCCTTGAAGAAGCCGCCGTGTCCGCGCACCGCATCCAGCTTGACCTGCTCTTTCTCCAGAATGCCCATGCCCAGCGCCAGCGAACCGAGCGCCGAATAAATGTGCATCTTCATCAGGTTGGGCAGCGTCAGCTTGCCGTCGGGACGGCGCATGAAGAGGGGCGTGCCCTCCTCCACCCCGGCCATCGGCTCGCCGGCTAAGAAATTGTAGCCCATCAGCCCACCGCAGTCAGCATCCCCGTCGGACGCCGCGCTGAAGAGACGGTCAAAAAGCTCGCCCTGACTGATCTGCCCGCCGCACAGGGCAACGGCTTCGCCAAGCAGCGCTACCCAGGCGTTGATGTCAGCGGTGAAGTTGTTGACATGGAGCATTGCTACCGGCAGGCCGGAGGGGGTGGTCACCATGTCGATCTCGCGGTAGAACCCGGCGAGGTCGCGCTCCAGCACGACCATCAGGAAGGCGGAGGTGCCGGCCGAAACATTGGCCGTGCGCGCCGCGATGCTGTTGGTTGCGATCATGCCGGTGCCGGCATCGCCCTCGGGCGGGCAGCAGATGCAGCCGGCGCGGAGGGTGCCGGTCGGGTCAAGCAGACGCGCACCGGCTTCGCTGAGCCGTCCGGCGTCCTGTCCGGCTACCATGATCTCGGGCAGAATGGCGCCAAAATCCTGCGCCACGCCGTGCTCGCGCAGGCGGGCATTGAGCGCCTCCAGCATGCGGGGGCTGTACTGACCGCCCTCGATGGGGAACATCCCCGATGCATCGCCGATGCCCAGCACACGGCGGCCGGTCAGGCAGTAGTGCACATAGCCGGCCAGCGTCGTGATATGCGCGACCTGCGGCACATGCGGCTCGCCGTTCAGCACGGCCTGATAGAAATGCGACACGCTCCAGCGCTGGGGGACGTTGAAGCGGAAGAGCTCGGTCAGCTCGTCGGCGGCCTGCGCCGTATTGGTGTTCTGCCAGGTGCGGAAGGGGACAAGCAGGCGGTCGTCCCCGTCAAAAGCGAGGTAGCCATGCATCATGGCCGAGATGCCGATGGCGGCGATTTCGGTCAGCGCTTCACCGGTGCGCGCAAGAAAAGCCCGGCTCAGCTCGGCGTAAGCCGCCTGCAGGCCGACCCACACCTCGTCCAGATCGTAGGTCCAAAGACCGTCCCTCAGCTCACTCTTCCAGGCATATGCCCCCTGCGCCACGACCTCCGCCGTCGGGGTGATCAGAACCGACTTAATTCGCGTTGAACCAAGCTCAATACCCAAAATGTACGGTGTTTGCATGGTTTTCCCTCCGTTAGATGATTGGTTTGGATTTGACGTTATTATAGCATATTCCGCACCGTTTTTCAACAAAAAAACGCAATCGTACACAATCTGGTAAATTCTGCGGTCCCCGAGACGATGTGTGATAAATCCGGCCCCGCACAGCGTCAGTTCGCAGAGATGCCAATGGAAGGCCGCAAAATCAAACGCAAAGGGGTGTCGCGCAAATCAGCGCGGCACCCCCTTCAATTATTCGGTTTTCATGATCCGCGCACTGTTGATCAGCACGATAAACGCGCCGATATTATGCAGGAACGCCCCCATCAGCGCCGTGATGATGCCGAATGCCGAGAGCAGGATCATCACAAAGCTGACAAGGAAGGACAGCGCCAGATTCTGATAGATGATCGCACGGGTACGGCGGGCGGTGCGCATGACAAACGGGATATTCTCCAAATTGTTGTTCATCAGCGCGATATCCGCCGACTGAATGGCCGTATCCGAGCCCATCGCGCCCATGGCGATGCCGACATCGGCCTCCTTCAGCGCAGGCGCATCGTTGATGCCATCGCCGACAACCAGCACGCGGTGCGGCTCCTCCTCACTGCCGCGCAAACCGCGGACACGGGTCAGCTTATCCTCGGGCAGCAGCTGGGCGTAGGCCTCGTCAACACCGGCGGCGGCGCGGATCTGCTCAGCTGCCTCAGCACGGTCGCCGGTCAGAATAACCGTCCGGCCAATCCCCAGCGTGCGCAAATCGCCAATCACAGTCGGCGCCTCCGGACGCAGAGTGTCGTCGAAGCAAAGACTGCCCAACAGACGGCCATTTTTGGCCACCCAGTTGATCGGACCGCCATGCGGTGCACGTTCGGGCAGATCAAAGCCCAGCTCGGCAAACCACGCCGTTGAACCAAAGCAAATCTCCGCCTCGCCAAGCGTGCCGTGCATCCCCTTGCCGGGGATCTCGCGGACGTTCCAGTTGCGCTCAAGCGTGACATCCTCTCTGCCCTCCAGCGAAGCGATCACCGCACGGGCGACCGGATGCAGCGAATCACAGGCCATTGCCGCCGCAGCCGCCATGACCTCGCCCTCCGTTACCCCCGCGACAGGCTCACAGCGAGAGATCGACAGGCTGCCTGCCGTGATGGTGCCGGTTTTGTCAAAGACCACCGTATCAATCTCGGTCAGCTCTTCAATAAACTTCGAATTCTTGATCAGCACCCCCCGCTTGGTTGAAGCAGCCAGCGCCGCGATCATCGGCGCCGAGCTGACCAGCATCTGCCCGCACGGACAGCTGACAACCAGAATCGCGATGGCCGACGAAATATTGCCCTGGATCAGCGCCACTGCCGCCGCGATGGTCAGAATCAGCGGGATGTAATACTGCATAAACCGGTCGAGCAGCCGCGATTCGGGGATCGAGATCGACTCGGATTTCTCCAGCATATCCAGAATCTTCGAGAACGAAGTATCGACATACGCGCACGCGACCTCAACGACAATCGCACCGTCGAGGTTGATTGTCCCCGCATAAACCGAATCGCCCGCACTCACCGCCTGCGGCAGTGACTCGCCGGTCAGCGATTTCTGGTCCACATTCGACGCACCACGCACCACCGTGCCGTCGATCGGAATCGACGCACCCGGCTTGACCACGATCTTCTGCCCTTTCTCAAGCGCTTTGGCATCGATCACCGTCTCGCTTCCGTCCTCGCCGAGGAGGATCGCCGTGTCCGCCTGCATCTTCCGCAGACCGTCAATGACCTCACGGCCGCCCATAATACTGCGCTCCTCAAAAAAGTGCGCAATGTTCAGGATAACCGGAATCAGAATCGCCAGCTGATAATCGCCGTTGAAAAAGCAGGCAATCACCGCAATCGCGACCAAAATCTCCATCGTGTTGGTCAGATTCTTCTGCAGCACACCCTTGACGGCCGCCACGATGATCCCGGAGCTTTCCACCACAATGCCAATAAAATAAATCAGCGTCGACACCGTCGGCTTTGCGGGAAAGACCAGCGCATAGATCCAACCGGCCAGCAGACAGGAAAGCGAGATCAGCGCAGAAATAATCTCCCGCGACAGCTTCCGCTTTCCCTCTGCGCTCAAATTCTGCGCCGATAGATTCTCCAGGGTGCTCTTACCCATATTATCAATATTTTCCAACTGTAATATACCCATTCCTTTCGTTCCGCGCCGCCTCGCCTTGATGCGTGCGGGAAAGTTTTTGAAGGTTCCCTGGCAGGGACGTGGGGGCAGCGCCCTCACACTCACTGCAGCAGGATGCCCGGCGTCGTCTCGCCCGGCTCCAGCAGACGGACAGTCCCGATCGAGGAGAGGATCCTCGTCAGTTTCTCGGTATAAACGCGGGTCAGCACCACATCGGGATTCGCGGCGTACTCATCCAGCAAACCGCGGAACTCAACCAAAGATTGATTGGCCGCTGCCACAGCCGACGCATACTCTGCCTGCGCAGCCGCAACGCGGGCATTCGCCTCAGCCTCGGCGGCAGGAATGGTCAGTTCAACATACTGCTTCGCCTCGTTGATCACCGTCTGCGACTCAATTTTTGCCGTGTTCACCGCCTCGAAGATCGACTTGACCTCCATCGGCGCCGATACCGTCTTCAGCTCCATCGACGAAATGGTCACACCGAGCCCCAGCGCATCAATATGCGCCTGCGCGTCGGTCATTACCGCTTGACGATACGCGTCCTTGGCCGTCGTCAGCAGATCATCAATATCCATGCCCACAGCGCCTGTCGCCAACGAACCGCTGACGATTCCGTGCAGCGTCGATGTCACATCGGCCGTCGTCAGGGCATAAGCCACCGGATCGGTGATCGTATACTTCACCGATGCTCCCACCAGCGCAATGTTCTGGTCGCCAGTGATGATATAGCCGTTTTCCCGCACGTTGGGACCCATATAATTCTGCGTGTTGTGCGTCTCCACCGTCAGCTCAAACACCTTGCCGGTGGGCACCGTGATCACCTCGTCAATGATATACGGGAAGGCAAATAGCAGGCCCGGATCATGCACCTGCTCCTCGCGGGTCTCGCCCAACAGCCGGCCGAAGCGCAGGATGATGGCCACCTCACCCGTCCGCACCGAGCGAATGCCCGAGCAGAGGATTGCCGCCAGCACCACAATCACGATCCAGCGGAAGGCCCCAACCAGCGCGGTCAGGATGTCCCCGAACAGGGTGCGTTTTTCGCTGCGGGCGCTCATTTGGCGTCCCCCCCTGCCTGCTCAATCAGCGCCCAGAGGGCAGCCGTCACGTCGGCGCGTTCCGCCTCGGGCAGCTTGGCCAGCGCTGCCGCCAAAGCCTCGCCATCGGCCTCCGTACCGCCAGCCGAACCATCCAGCAGGCCGCCGTACTGCGCCAATACATTGAAGGGATACTCATCGGTGCGCACGATCAGCGTCGTGCCGGCGCCCACTGAGCCTGCAACCGTATCAAGCTGGCGCAGGAACTGATACAGCTCCAGATTGGCCGCCTGCGCCTCGGCGTAGATGCGTGCCACCTCGGTCTCGGTCTTGGCCTTGAGGTCCGCCGCATCGGTCGTGCCCTTGGCAATGATCTCGGCCGCGCGGGCATCGGCGTCGGTGATGATCTTGTTTGCATCACGCTCAGCGGCAGCAACAATCTGGTCGATCTCTTTCTGCCGGTCGGCCTTCATCTGGTCGAATACGCTCTGCAGGTTCACATCGGGCAGCGACAGCCGAAGAATGCTCACTTCATCAATCGCAATGCCGTAGGTCGCCTGGCTGGTCTCACTGACGCGGGTGAAAATCTCCGCCTGGATCTGGTCAATCTTGATCTTCTCCTCATCCAGCGATACCAGCGCCGTCAGATCATAGCCGCCCAGCACACCGTTGGTCGCATTGGTGACCAGGTCGCGGATATACTGCTCGGCAATGTCTGCCGAGCGAACGCTGTTGTAATAGGTCAGCGGATCGCTGATCTCCCAGACAACATAGGAGTTGAGGATAATGTTGCGCTTGTCGCGGGTCAGGGTCTCGAGGTAGTTTGACTCAAGATACTGCCGGCGGGCATCATATTTGACGATGTCCTCGAAGGGCCAGGGCAGACGCAGATAAAGCCCGGCATCGGTGATCTCGGCGCGGGGCGCACCAAAGCGCGTGATGACCGCACACTCGCCCTCTCGCACCTCAGCCGTAAAGCCAAAGAAAGCGAGCACGACGATGAGCACCAGTGCCACCAGCCATTTGAGTATACTGAATTTTTTCATTGGTATGTATCCTTCCCTTCTCATTGCGCGCCGGCATTGCCGGTTCCGCCGCCCACGACCACATAGCTGCCGCCCAGATAGAGCGATGCGGCATCCACATCGGGGCCGAGCAGATAAAGCCGCGCACCGCCCAGTGCCCTCTGCATAGCGTTGAGGTACTTGTAATAACGGTAGGCATCGCTGTAGCTGTTGTCAGCGGCGACAGCGGCCATGAACTCGGTCACCTCCGCGCGGGCGGCGGCGACACGGGTATGATAATCGGCCTCGGCCACCTTGACGGCGGTATCATAGGCCGCCTCGGCGTTGGCCACAGCAACAGAAGCCTTAGCCTCTGCTTCCCAGATCAGCGCCTCCGCTTTCAGCTCGGCACTGACCACATTATGATAGATGGCCGCCACCTCCACCGGCGGGTGGATGCTCTCGATGACCACGCGCACCACCGACAGGCCGATCTGCGCCTCATCCAGCGCAGCATTGAGAACCGTTCGAAATTCGTGGCCAAGCTGGTTGCGGTCGACCGACAAGAAGGTGTCAAGGTCGGTCTTGATGGTGCGATCGGTAATCATCTCATACGCCTCGGCGGAGAGGATCGACACGGGGTTGGCAGATG
Source organism: Clostridia bacterium (assembly GCA_017507145.1). GTDB lineage: Bacteria > Bacillota > Clostridia > Oscillospirales > CAG-272 > SIG693. The sequence goes on from JAFWBJ010000002.1 coordinate 8,248, forward strand.
CCGTCACATACTGCCACAGGTCATCGATGGCGTACTCCAGCCGCATATTGATGGATACCAGCTCATTGCCCTCACCGAGCAGCAGGCGGTACTCATTGGAGCCGTGCTCCTCGGTCCAGAGGTTGTCGCTCTGGCGGTCGGAATTGTAGCCGATGGTCAGCTCGCGGATGTGGCCGATGTCATAGACCTCGGTCTTGTCGAACGGCCAGGGGAGGGTCAGGTGGATTCCCGGCTCCAGAATATCCTCCGCATCCAGACGGCCGAAGCGATACCGCGCCCCCTGCTCATAGGGATTGATCTGCACGATACCGGTAGCCAGCCAGAAAAAGAGGACGGTCAGCGCAACGGTATAGGGCAGAATGGATCGAATATAGCGCAAACTCCAGAGCGAGCGGAAGGTAATGCCGGTGTTCGCCTCCAGATGGGAGAGGATGGCCATATCGTCGTCCTCATCCCGGCTGACAAAGGGCAGCGGGATCACGATGCGGGGATTGCTCCCCAGCTCGCGGCGAATGGCACGGGAAATGATACTCACCGCATAGAAGATCGAGCAGTACGCCCAGATCACGATCAGACCGTAGCAAAGCCAGCGCTGGTAGTCCCCCAGGCCGGTCAGCTTCAGCACCATAACCGCCGCAATGACCAGCGCGCAGAAGCGTCCGATCTTGACGGTCAGCCGCAGGTTATGCAGGATCGCGCGAACCAATCGGTCGCGCCCATCGCAGTCAGCGGGAATCGCCTGGTAGGCAAACTGGCACCACTTGTCAAAGATAATGCAGACAAAAGAGCCGATCAGCAGCGCCAGCACCGAGCCGTAGCCGAACTGTGCGGCATCAGTATAGCGCTTCAGCGAAGGGATGAAGCGAATCTGCTCAAGTGCGAAAACGGCAATGAGGCAGATCAGCTCAAGCAGCAATGCCCGACGGCAGACGAAGCCGGTTACACCCCGCCACAAACGAACAAAGAAACGTCCGACGGCAAAGAAGGAATTGCGCACCGCACCGCCGAAGCTTCGCTTCACGGGGGGCTGTTCAGCCTCGGCGGCCGATTCGTCTGCACTGTCGGCCGTGGCCGGTGCCGCATCCCGCAGCGGCGGGATCAGCCCGAACAGCGCAAGGATCACCCCGCTCAGCCCCAGCAGCATCACCAGCCGCGCAAAGAAGAAGAGCGGCAGATACATGTACCGGCTGAACAGGATCTCCATGGCGATACTCGCGCCGAAAATCAATGCGAAGGTCGCAAGAATGGGGGGAAGATTTCGATTTTGTTTCATGGTATTCTATCCTTAATCAAGATCCGCAGTCAATCCGCGAGGCAGCGTAGGGCGGCATCGGTCATAGACGAGTTGCCGACCCCAATCGTAATGGCGGCCCACTCATCGCTCGTGCCCGCATAGGTTACACCGCCGAGGACGTAGCACTCATAAAAAGCATAGTCCCCTACCGCAGTCAGTGCACGGTTAAGGGTGATTGACGTAAGGTGATTGCAATAGTTGAAGGCATTTTCGCCAATGCACGTCACCGCCTCGCCCAGCACAACCCGGCGAAGCATGGTGCAATAGAGGAAGGAAGAGGGCCCAAGCTCCGTCACACTGTCCGGGACAGTAACCGCCCGCAGGTTATCACAGAAAGCAAAGGCGCTATCGCCAATGCTCTTCAGCCCCTCGTTGAGGTTGACCGCCCGCAGCTGACTGCAATAGGCAAAAGCATAGCCGCCCAGCCGCTCCACATTGGCCCCCAGCGTCACTTCGACCATCGTGTCATTCCGGAAGAAGGCATCCGAGAGCACCTTAACGGTATCGGGGATCACCACATGCGCCGCGCTGCCCTGGTACTTCAGCAGTACGCCGTCCCCGGCAAGAATAAACTCGTCGGTCTGGTTGGACAGCCACGGGGTCCCTTCAAACGCATAGTAGCCGATCTGCTTGACCGTTGTATCCATCTCGACCGTGGTCAGCGCCGTACAGCCATAGAAAGCCTCATCGCCGATCCAGGTGATGTTCGCACCGCAGCGCAGAGTGGTCAGCGCAGGCGCATTGGCGAAGGCCTGGTTGCCAATGCCCACCAGCGGCAGTCCGTCGACCGTCTCGGGCAGAATCAACTCGGTCAGCGTGCCGTCGTAACCGGTCAGTACTGCCGTCCCGTCGCTGTATTCGGTGTAGTACAGTTTATCGGCAAGGCGATTCTCCGCAACCACCGTCACTTCGGCCACCGGAGTCTCCCCGAGGCAGCCGGTCAGCGCGCCCAAAAGTAAGCTCAAGGCCAGGGCAGCACAGCCAATTTTCCATTTATTCAAAGCATTCACCCCCACTTTACGAGGCCTTGTAGGAGATCGCCGCGCCGGTCAGCGCTTCATTGCCCGAAGCAATGGCGATCTCGCCGAATTTCTTTTCTGAACCGGGATAGCTGACCGCGGCCAGCGCCCCGCAGTCCGCAAAAGCGAAATAGCCGATCGACGCAACCTTATTCCCCAACGCAACTGCCGTCAGGCTGGGACAACCGTAGAACGCATAGGCGCCGATGGCCGTTACCTTGTCGCCGACGATAACCGAGGTCAGCGTTGTGCAGCCGACGAAGGCATCGGAAACGGACTTGACCGTCTCGGGGATGCGCACCTCGCCGCCGCGTCCGTTGTAGCGCAGGAGAATTCCATTGCCAACGATGAGAAATTCCTCTGTCTGTGCGGCCAGCCATGGGGTCTCCTCAAAGGTCGAGGCGCCAATCGTGGTTAGCTTGGCGGGGATGGTCACATCGGTCAAGGCCAGGCAGCCGCAGAAAACACCGTCGCCCAGCTCACGCAGCTTGTCACCCAGCGCCAGACGCTCCATCGCCGCACAGCGGAAGAAAGCTTGCTCCCCCACCGACACGATATTACCGCCCAGTTCAGCATCGAGCAGCGCCGAGCAGTAGGAAAAAGCACGCGCCCCGATGCGCTCCACCGATTCGCCGAAGGCAATATGCAGCAGCGATTCACACTGATAGAAAGCTTCTTCCTCGATCTCGGTGATGCGCTTGCCCATCTTGACATTCAGCAGCGACGTACAGCCGGCAAAGCAACCGTTCGGTAGCGTCCGCAGCCCAGCTCCCAACTCAACCTCAGTCAAGCTAATGCAGCCGGCAAAGGCGCTGTTGCCGAGCATGGTTACCTGATCACCAATGACAACGCGGTTCAGCGATGTGCATGCGCCGAAGGCATCCGCACCGATCGTCGTAACCTTGCCGCCGATCACAAGTTCGACCAGACCGTCGCAGCCATAGAACGCACCGTCGCCGATGGTTTTGACGTACTTGCCGATGGTCAGGTGGACAATGCTCTTGCAGTTTGCAAAAGCATCCGCCGCGATAGATGTGACAGGGCGGGTATCAATCTTATCCGGCAGAATCAGGTCGCGAGCCGTACCGGTATATCCGGTGATCGTGACCGTGTTGCCGGCGTAAATCGAGTAGATCAGATCGCCCGACACATTCTCAGCCGAGATCAACGCCGCCTCGCGCCCGTCGCCCGACGCGCATCCACCCAGCGCGAGGAGTAAGGCCAACAGGACAAGAAGCGAAAAATACAGGCTCCTGTGTTTCATGTTCTGCACCTCTGTAAATGGATATAGATATATAATAGGATATCATATTTCTCCAAAAAGCGCAATGCTTTTTTTGTGAACAAACCAAAAAACTGCCTCTCTGACGCTGCGCAAAAAGATTATTGATACTACTCTCTTAGCAAGATCAGGAAAAGCGGTATTCATTATACATTTCCGCTCTCTATTGTAAAAGGTAGGTGTGTGGTGAAAACCATCGCACCCAAAGCATCTTCTTCCCGTTGGACAAATAAACAGATTTCTGATGTTCCGTACAATGCCCGATTTTTTCGGCAGGCCACATCTCATTGCGCTTACCTGAGCCAAAAAAGCAGAACAGACATGACCGAAATCATGCCTGTTCCGAAAAATCGATTATTTCAACTGTTCAGTGGCCGATATCGGGCAGCGTATCATGGCTCACTTCAAGATGCTCTCCTGGCCGCTTGTGCCCGCGGTGTAGGGGAGCAGCAAGCGAATTACGCGGGTACCGGCGACGAAGATCTCCTTAGTGGAATCGAGTTCAATGAGATGTCGGCTAGGAGCACGATCGTACATGGTGGGGAAGGCGCGATCGGCGCACGGCCAGAGGATAACGGGCGCTGCAGCGGTAGAATAAACCGAGGTAACTCCGGTGTAAATCGTAGACCCGACGCCGAACCCGTGGTGTGCCACCTGAAGAAAGTCGGACTTCAGATAATCTCCGTACATATTGTAAGCGATCTGGCAGGCATCCTGCGTAGCATCACCGAGCATCAGGAAAGACTGACCGCCAAGCTCGACCTTAAAAATCAAGGAGCAGGTGTTGTATTGATCGAGCACACCCGGCGCAAAGCTTTCCAACGTATAGAGGATCTCAACCTTTGCATCGCGCAGGTGATATACCTGCCCGGCATGTGCGTTTATGAACTTTGCACCCGGATAGGAAGAAACAAGGTTCGGGATCTGGTCGGCGTCGGGCCCATCAGACAGACCACCTTCAGCCTTCGCCGTTTTGCTCGGGAAATTGCAGATCATCAGCTCCAGCTTCACCTTGGACGCATAGGTCTGGGTGAACGTCTTAAATGCGCCGGAATGGTCGCCATGGGCGTGTGTGATGATCCAGGCAGCAATCGTAATATTGTTGGGATCAGGCGCATTGTCGTACATAAACTCATAGAGCTGCTTGGCATCGATGTCACGCGGGAATCCGCCGTCAACGACAATATAACTGCCATCCGCCAGCTGGAACGCTTCACTCTGGCCGTTGGCGAGGGTAGTATCCCCCTCGGAGCCAAGGTATTCAAGACCAAACTGTGCAACGCAGGGTTGAACCTTCTTCTCGTACGAGTTATCCTCTGCGCGCGGCGGCAGCGCGTTGCGCGGCTCAACCGTTGCACGGATGGCCTTCTCGTAAGCGTAATACCCGACGTTGAGCGTATACTCATCGTTGATGTAGGTTGCGAAGTGGTTATCGGTAATGTCATTCTCTGCATAAAGCGTATACCCGGCCGATGCAAGCTTTTGCTGATACGCCGAATAGTCATCAGGCGTGGTATCTTCAAGAATAACCAGCCACGTATCGTTTCCCGCATCGTAAATGGAGCTCATCGTTCCGCTGTCGCAATTCGGAAGCTGATTGACAAGCTTATTGCCCGTTCCGGTGACTCTGAGGTCGGCAGGCAGAATGAGGTCATCGTTCTCGCGGTGATCGCGAACCAAGGTGCGGAAGGCATTGCACGCCTTCGTCAGGGCTTCCGCGCTCCAGGCATTGATGACGATCTTATTGCCTACCTGCGTAATGATATAGTCGCCATACGGAACGTCCTTCAAGGCTTCCGTCGATTCGGAATAGTCTGTCGGGCCAACCAGGATCTCAAGCGAGGTATGGTCATGTTCGGAACCTTTCTTGACCCAGTCGGTAGAAATTTCAGGCGTCACACCGGTCGCATCGCTGATCATTTTGCGAACCGAAATCGCCGCATCAGTCATCTTTTCGGGCGCTTTTTCTCCACGGACGATGCGATAATTTGCAGTACCGTCCGTGATAATAGAAAGGCCTTGGGCAGCGGGTGCGGTCGTCGAAGGGGCCTCTGTTGTACTGGTATCCTGCGGCGTTTCGGTCGGAACATTACAGCTGACCAAAAGCAACGCAAGCAAGAGCGCTAAGAGTTTTCTCATGTGTATTCCAATTTTCATGATTCGCTTCCTCCTGTGATTGTACATTTCAGTTTAATCGATTCTCGCTATCGTTGGGTTACAGTTTTGCCTGTTCCCTTCCACCCTTACTTCAAGATGCTCTCCTGGCCGCTGGTGCCCGCGGTGTAGGGCAGCAGCAGGCGGATGATGCGGTCGCCGGCAACGAAGATCTCCTTAGTGGAATCGAGTTCAATGAGATGTCGGCTGGCGGCGCGATCGTTCATGGTGGAGAAAGCGTCATCGCTGCACGGCCAAAGGACAACAGGCGCTGCAGCAGCAGAATAAACCGAAGTGACTCCGGTGTAAACCGAAGAACCGACACCGAACCCGTGGTGTGCCGCCTGCACAAAGTCAGACTTCAGATAATCGCCGTACATGGAATACGCGATCCGGCAGGCATCCTGCGTAGCATCGGCGAGCATCAGGAAGGTCTGGCCGCCAAGCTCAAGCTTAAAAATCAGGGAGCTGGTGTTGTAGGTAAACTCAGCCGGCGCCAAGCTTTCCAGTGTATAGAGGATCTCAACCTTCGCATCGCGCAGGAAGTACTCCTGCCCGACATGCGCTTTCATCAACTTTGCGCCCGGATAGGCGGAGAGTGAGCCGGGAATCCGGTCGCCGCTGGGACCCGCATCCTCGCCCAGGCCGCTCTCAACTTTTGCCGTTTCGCTCGGGAAATTGCAGATCAGCAGCTCCATTTTCACCTTGGACGCATAGGTACTGGTGAACACCTCATATGCGCCAGTATGGTCGCTATGCGCGTGCGTAATGATCCAGGCAGCGATCGTAATACTGTTGGGATCAGGCGCATTGGCGTACAGATACTCATAGATTTGCTTAGCATCGATATCACGCTTCAGGCCGCCGTCAACGATAATGAAACTGCCATCCGACAGCTGGAACGCTTGCCCCTGGCCGCTGGAGGCGATCGTCTCACCGTCGTAGCTCGGGTATGCAAGACCAAACTGTGTGACACTGGGTTGAACCTTCTTCTCGTACGAGTTATCCTCTGCGCGCGGCGGCAGCGCGTTGCGCGGCTCAACCGTTGCACGGATGGATTTCTCGTAAGCATAATACCCGGCGTTGATCACATAGGCATCGTTGATGTAGGTTGCGAAACGATTATCGGTAATGTCGTTCTTTGCATAAAGCGTATAACCGGACGATGCAAGCTTTTCCAGATACGCAGAATAGTCATCGGGCGTGGTGTCTTCAAAAATCAGCAGCCAAGTATCGTTTCCTGCATCGTAAATGGAGCTCATCGTTCCGTTTTCGCAATTCGGAAGCTGATTGACGAGCTTGTTGCCCGTTCCGGTGACGCGGAGGTCGGCAGGCAGAATGAGGTCATTGTTCTCGCGGTGATCGCGCACCAGGCCGCGGAAGGCATTGCACGCCTTCGTCAGGGCATCCGCGCTCCAGGCATTGATGACGATCTTATTGCCTACCTGCGTAATGATATAGTCGCCATACGGAACGTCCTTCAAGGCTTCCGTCGATTCGGAATAGTCTGTCGGGCCAACCAGGA
>JAFWBJ010000003.1 GCA_017507145.1 Clostridia bacterium
CCCGTTGCCGGCACCTACAAGAAGTGGTGCAACGAGAACGGCAAGAAGTACTTCTCCGTCGCATCGGGCGGCGGCACCGGCCGTACCCTGCATCCCGACAACATGGCAGCAGGTCCTGCTTCCTACGGCATGACCGACACCATGGGCCGTATGCACGGCGATGCACAGTTCGCAGGTTCCTCTTCCGTTCCGGCTCATGTTGAGATGATGGGTCTGATCGGCGCAGGCAACAACCCCATGGTTGGTATGACCGTTGCGGTTGCGGTTGCGATTGAAGAGGCTTGCAAGTAAGAAAAAACACGGAATATAGTGATTTTCGTATGATTTTCACACAAGGTTTGAGGTTTTCGGACTTCAAACCTTGTTTTTTTATTTTCCTCCGGACAAAAAATGACCCTGACATCAAAATCAAGGTCATTTGAAAGTTTTCAGTCCTAAAATGTAGTCTGCAGAAACTTTGAAAAATTTGCAAAGGGTAACAAGATGGTGTAGAGGTAATTCATTTTCTCCTTTCTCATATCGGGAATAGACTTGTTGAGTTGTTTTGAGAACATTAGCAATATCTTGCTGCGTTAAATCGTTATCTTCTCTCAAATCTCGTATTCGCTCGTAATATGTTTTCATTCTGTTACCACCACCTTTATAATATTATTTTACAATACATCATATGTGATGTATTGATTTTACACCTGATATAGTGTATAATGGTGTGAGGTGGTTGAATGAAAAAAAGAGTTGTGATTGCAGGAAGCAGAAATTTCAATGATTATGAAATGTTCGCAAACATAGTAGGGGAGTTTTTGAAACCTATTCGTGAAGAATACGAACTGATTATTGTATCGGGACATTGTTCGGGTACTGACTTGATGGGCGAACGGTATGCCAAAGAGAACGGTTTTGAGGTTGAGATTTACCCTGCTGAATGGAAGAAATATGGAAGAAGTGCCGGTCCCAAAAGGAACAAGCAAATGGTAGATGTGGCGGACTTTGCTATTGCCTTTCCAAGTGTAAACGGTAAAGGAACACAATCTATGATTAAATATGCCAAGCAAAAAGGCATACCCATACAGATATACCAAATTTCAAAAAACCTTCTCATAGATAAAAAAAGTTGATGAGGAAGAAAAAACAGCAATTTTTGCCATATTTTCGACTTTCATCGTGAGCGGCAACAATCCCATGGTTGGTATGACTGTTGCGGTTGCGATTGAAGAGGCAAGCAAGTAAGCGATTCTTCGGCGTAAGCCGAACAAAATTACGATAAATGAAACAGACACATCATCCCGGAGAAATCCCGGGTGATGTGTCTGATTTTTATTGGCGGATTCGAGAGGAAATAAAATTGCTAAGTTGTTCAAGATAACCTTGTGTTGAGAATAGGAAGTATGGTATAATGAGCATACAAAAACAGAGCATGATCATATCACTGTGAGGTTACAATGCAGATTTTATTTTACGACACCCATATCCTTGTCTGCCAGAAGGCGGCGGGAGAGCTTTCCGAGGGAGAGGGCACCTCGGCGCTGCCGACGCTGCTGGCCCAAGCGATGGCCGAGGTAGGGGAGCAGACCGCGATCTATCCCGTTCACCGCCTCGACCGGGAAACGGTGGGGGTAATGGTGTTCGCGCGCACGCGGCAGGCGGCGGCTTCGCTGTCAGCGGCGCTGAACACCGACGCTTTTTCCAAGGAGTATCTTGCCCTCTGCCATGGGCGGCTCGAGGAAGACGCTGCCACCCTCACCGACCTGCTCTTCTATGATCGGCGGCGGGGGAAATCCTTTGTGGTGGATCGCCCCCGGGCGGGCGTGAAGGAGGCGGTGCTGGATTACACCTGTCTGCGCACCGAGAACGATCTCTCCCTGCTGCGCATCCGTCTGCACACCGGCCGCACGCACCAGATTCGGGTCCAGCTGGCCTCCCGCCGTCATCCGCTGGCGGGGGATCGCCGCTATGGCGCCCCGAAAAGCGCGCATTCCACCGTGGCGTTGGTGGCGCACCGGCTCACCTTCCCCCACCCCGCTACCGGGGAGGCGATGACCTTCACCGCTGAGCTCCCCGTCTGGGCGACAACTCCATGAAAGAATGTTTGGACTCCTGAACTTTTGTTCGGGAGTCTTTTTTCTTTCGCCCATTATGATACGCTTTGGGCGCATTACGAACGTTTTACGCTTTGCACAAATCGGTTTTGTGAATTTTAGCGAGGCCTCCAAACTTGTTTTCGGAAAACGATCTTCCCTTGACAAACCCCGAAAATGGGGTGTATAATGTTTATACGAAAAACAACGTAGCTATTACGAAATATTCGTAATCGGAGGGTGACATGTCCTACTCTTCACATAATTCTATCGATATTTCCGAGAAAAATAAAAACCAGTCGATCGCGCGCGCGTGTGCAATTTTCGACCTCTTCACGGAGGCAAAGGATACCTGGAGCCTTTCTGAGATCGCGGTGGCTTGCCAGGCGCCGATCACGACGATGCAGACCGTCCTCAATGCGCTGGAGGCGTCCGAGTATCTTCGTCGGGATGAAGAAACCAAGCGCTACAAGCTTGGGGTGAAGTTCATCCAGAAGGGACAGCTTGTTTCCTCCCGTCTTGATCTGCATGAATGTGCGCTGGGCATTATGCGGCAGCTGTCGGTGGATACCGGTTGGAATGTCCATCTTGGGATCCTGGAAGGCGGGTTTGTGTTGTATCTCAACACGATCTTTGCCTCGCAGAATCAGCTGCTCAACACCTGGCCGGGCCCGGCCATGGTGGGCAAGCGCAATCCGGCCCATGTAACCGCGATCGGCAAAGTCCTGCTGGCGTATACCGATCTTCGGCAGATTTACGGCTGGAATATGGAAAGCCGTCTGGAGCGGTTTACCGAGCACTCGATTACCGATATGGGCGAGCTGGAGAAGGAACTCTACCGGACCCGCAGCCGAGGCTATGCGACCGAAACCGAGGAGCACGTGCTCGGCGGCATGTGTGTCGCTGCCCCCATCTTCAACCACCAGGAGGATGCCATTGCGGCCGTCAGTGTATCGATGCCGAAAATCCCGGAAAACCTCGCCCGCATAGATGACTACATCCGTGCAGTCAGCAAGGCGGCTGCCGATATTTCCTGGCGCATGGGGTCGACCGGAAAACGTCCGTTTATCGCAAATTTATCTTAAGGAGAAAACCATGAAACCGAATTATCCGATTGCCGATCTAATCGGCATTTATCCCGCGATGCTCACGCCCTTCGATGCACACGGCGTGAACACGCAGGCTGCGGCAAAGCATATTGCCACCATGATCGCCGACGGCGCCGACGGCGCGTACATCTGCGGCTCGAGCGGCGAGATGCTCTCGATGTCGCTGGAGGAGCGCCTTGACCTGATCGAAGCCGCCACCGATGCGGCGAAGGGCAAGGGAAAGATCATCGTCTGCATTGGCGACACCGACATCCGGGTGTCCAAGAAGCTGGCCGAGCGTGCACAGGCCTGCGGTGCGGCTGCGTTGGCTGCGATCCCGCCCATCTACTACCGTGTTCCCTTCGCCTGGACGCGCGATTGGATGGCCGAGTTGGCTTCGGCAACCGACCTGCCCATGCTTTACTACAACATTCCCTCCTCGACCGGCGTTCAGCTGGATGCCGCGCAGCTCAACGCGCTGATGGATGTTCCCGGCATCGTCGGCATGAAGTTTACCGCAAACGACTTCTTCGCTCTCAACTGCGTGGCCTCCGCACACCCCGACTACGCCCTCTACAACGGCTTTGACGAGATGCTGCTGGCCGGTATTTCCATGGGCGCCAACGGGTATATCGGCACCTCGGGCAATATCATGGCTCCGGCGGTCAAGTGCATCATCAAGAGCGCGCTCGGCGGCGATGTGCTCCGCGCACGCAAGGTGCAGACCCGTCTCAACGATGTCATCACCGCCTGCGTTCCGACCGGCGTCATCGGCTCCTTCAAGGTCATCGCTGACCTGCAGGGCGTTCCGATGGGCGCACCCCGCGCACCGCAGGCACAGATCTCGGCCGAAGCGCGCCGCACCATTGAGCGCGACATCCTGCCGATGGTCATCGCCCTCAACGAAGAGTGCCGCAGCTGACCCGCTTCCCTTCCCGTATGGAATTCTGACGGCGCACCTGCATAGGCCGTCAGAACGAAATAAATTATCTTTAAAGCAAGGAGAAAAAGATTATGAAAAGATTTTTTGCTTGTTTCCTGGCGCTGCTGATGCTGTCGTCTGCCTTCATCATCACGACCGCCGCAGCATCGACCGACACCCTGCTGATGCTTGACTTCAAGGCATCCCGCTTCTACGAGCTGCCCTTCGACTCGCACAGCAACAACGTACTCGCATACGAGTGGAGCGAGGAATGCCTCAAGACCACCGCTACGGCTGACAACGCCAACGGTCTGCTCGGCTTCTATGTCGACCTGAACGCTGACGATGCCAAGTTCATCCGCGTTCGCGTCAAGAACGAGACGCTGGGTGAGGACCTCGAGCTCTTCTTCTCGGCCAAGCATGAGGCCCATGCCGGTCACGAGATCGAAATGAACCTCAAGATGAGCTACGAAGACAAGGAGTTCAAGGAGTACATCGTTCCGATTTCCTCCATCGCGCCCGAAGGCAAGTGGACCGGCAACATCCAGCGCATCGGCGTTGGCTTTGCTGAGGGCCCGCGTCCCGCTAAGGGCGAGGTTTTCTCGATCGACTACATGGCATTCTTCAAGACCGAAGAAGAGGCCAAGAGCTTTGACCCTGCCGCATGGAGAGCTGCTAACCCCGCAAAGGTTCCGGTAACCTCCGATGCTCCCGTTTTCATCGCGGATTTCAGCAAGGCAAACGAGGAGGCTCTCCGCGCCCTCTTCAACCAGAACCCCGCAGCGTGCACGGTTGAGTTCCTTGACAACACCCTGAAGGCAACCTCTACGGTTGACAATGCCAACTGGGCAATCGGCCTCAACGTCGATTTCAACGCACAGGACGCCAAGTATGTCAAGATGAACATCAAGAACCCCACCGAGGGTACGATGTTCGAGATGTGGATCTCGGTCATCGAGGCGGGCAACTACCGTCTCCAGTTCCAGGCGCCCATCAAGACCGGTGACAAGGACTTCAGCGAGTACACCTTCGCCATGCAGGACCATATGCTCTACTCCACCGGTTCGCTGTGGGTAGGTGACATCCAGCGTCTCCGCCTCGACTTCTCCGAGACGCCGCGCGTAAAGACCGGCGAGACCTTCGAGATCGACTACATCGCGTTCTTCTCGACCAAGGAAGCTGCCGATAAGTTCGACATCAACGAGTACCGCAAGAACGGTGCTGCAGCTGAGACCACCAAGGCTCCCGAGACCACCAAGGCTCCCGAGACCACCAAGGCTCCTGAGACCACCAAGGCTCCTGAGACCACCAAGGCTCCCGAGACCACCAAGGCTCCCGCACAGACCCCTGCCACCGCTGACGGCGCAGTAATCCTGTTCGTCATGCTCGGCATGAGCCTGGCCGTTGTCTGCTTCACCAAGAAGCGCGCAAGATAAGTTTAGGCAGATCTAACCGATCAATAGACCACATTTGCCCCGGTCGGACCGCCCCTCTGGAACGGCCGACCGGGGTATTCTATCCGCGAAAGGAACACCCGATGAATCCGATTTTTAAAACCGACAAATATGCCTTCTCCCTCTCGCCGGAGGGCGGTATCAAGTTTGTTGACCATGAGAAGAACAACCGCGGCGGTCACTTTGGCCACGCGATGGTGCAGTGTGCCAATGGCGATGTGCTCTGCTTCTATCCCAACTGCAACACCGACAACGGTGGCCACTCGGGCCGCGGCTGGATGGAATGGTGCCGCAGCACCGACGGCGGCGAGACCTTCTCGACCCCCGAGCCCTTCCCCTACTCCAAGCAGCTCTACGATCTCAACATCGGTACAACTTCGATCAACGAAAAGGCAGTCTGCACGCCGAACGGCACGCTCCTGCTCTTCAACCTCATCTGCGACGTCTCGCAGAGCGCCCTCTGGGAGCCTTACTGGCGTCCCACCTACCTGCGCAGTACCGACAACGGCCACACCTGGGAACGGGCGCGGATCTTCTGCCGCTGGCGCGGGCGCATCTATGACACGCAGGTGATCGACGGCAAGATCTATGTGCTGATGGCCTGCGGCTGGAACGAGCCGGCCAAGGAGAACAAGTTCCGTCTGTATGTCAGTGAGGATGACGGCCTGCGCTTCACCGAATATGCGGTCGTTCCCTTCAAGCAGGGCACCGAGACCCGCTACTACGGCACGATGGAGCAGCTGCCCGACGGCCGTCTGATTGTCTACACCTACAACCCCGACGATGAGTTCAACCTCGACTACGTCATCGCCGAGCCGGGCCTGAAGGGCTGGTCGGAGGTCAAGCAGGCGCATTTTGCTAAACGGATTCGCAACCCGCAGCTGGTTGCTTATCAGGGCGGCTATTTCATCTTCGGCCGCAGCGGCTCCTTCGGCGCGCCCTCCGAGATGGGCAACGTCATCTGCTATGCCTCGCCCGACGGCATTCACTGGGACGAGGGACGCTACATCGCCATGCGCACGGCCGGCATCGGCGCTTACTCGAACACCCTGCGTGTTACCCACGGCGGCCGCGAGCGAATCCTCTATCAGACCTCGCACGCCTACCGGCTCAATCAGACCAACATTCTGCACTTCTGGCTCGACGCCGAGCAGGTGGACGGATGAAGCGGGCACTGGCACTCATCGGTGCGCTTCTGATGCTGGCGGGCTGTGCCGGTACTGCCGATCCGGCGGAAACGACCGCCGCCCCCGAGACGACTGCCGCGCCTGAGACAACGGCGGAGGAAACCGCGCCCAAGCCCGAGTTCCCCGTCCTGCCCGACGGTGCTTCGGTCGTTTACGAGAACAACGGACTGAACTATGTCGTATCGCCCCAGAACCTGCCCAACGACGGCATTCTCTTCGTCAACCACGAACCCAACCGCCGCTCCGGCCATATGGGACAGGCGATGGTCGAATACACACCGGGCAAGCTGCTCTGCTTCTATCCCAACTGCAACGCACAGAATGACGGCCACTCCGGCCGCGGCTGGATGGAGTACAAGCGCAGTGAGGACGGCGGCGAAACCTGGAGCGATCCCATCGTACTCAAGCACAGCCAGGAGGTCTTCGAATCCAGTGATAAGACCCGCTCGGTCATGGCCGAGAAAGCGGTGCTCTCGCCCGACGGCAAGCGGATCATTCTCTTCCTCTTGAACTGCGACGTCAAGGACAACGCCCTCTGGGAGCCCTACTTCCCGCCGCAGTACACCATCAGCGAGGACGGCGGCGAGACCTGGAGCGAGCCCAAAAACTTCTGCGACCACCCCGGCCGCGTCTATGACGCCAAGGTGATCGACGACACCGTCTACATGCTGATGTCGAACCGCGGAAGTTATTACCTTTATGTCAGCCTGGACCAGGGCGAGACCTTCACCCTGCGCAGCAATGTCCCCGTCCAGCGCGGAGGCTCCTTCTACGGCACACTCGGCGTGCTGGACGACGGAAGCCTCATCGTCTACACCTATAACGAGAGCGATGAGTATAAGCTGGAATACGTCATCTCGCGCGGCCCCGGCGGCTATTACTGGGAGTATCCCGCCTATGCCACCTTCGACAAGGCCATCCGCAACCCGCAGCTGGCGTGTCTGGGCGGCAGCTACTTCATCGTCGGCCGCAGCGGCTCCTATACGCCAAGCTCAATGAACGGCAACTTTATTCTCTATTGCTCGGATGACGGCATTCACTGGGATGAAGGCCGCTACCTCCGCCTGCGCAACGCCGGCATCGGTGCCTATTCCAACACCATCACCGTCGGCGCGCTCGACCCGAACACCCCCGACCGCCTGCTGATTCAGACCTCCCATGCCTATTATCTGTCGCAGACGAACATTCTCCACTGGTGGATTGACGCATACACCGATAACTAACGCAAAACAAGGAGAAAACGCATGAAACAACCGACCAAAGTTCTGCTTTGCTGTCTTCTTCTGCTGACCATGCTCCTTCCGCTCGCCGCGTGCGGCGATGCCAAGGGCGGCCCGACGACGACAGCCCCAACCACCACCGCCAGCCCCGATGAAAGCCAGCCGTCCGAGACCGAGAAGACCATCAGCTCCGGTCTGCCCGCCATGGACTACGGCGAGGACGGTGCTCCCGGCGAATTCGTCATCGGCACCCTCAAGTACAACGGCATCTATAACGATATCGACTGCGTCGAAGAATACGGCGAGTCCATCAACGATTCCAAGGTTAAGCGCAACCGTGCGGTGGAAGAGAAGTACAACATCAAGATCATCAATCAGATGAATCAAACCGCACAGAGCGCCCTTGCTACCGATGTCAGCAAATCGGTGCAGAGCGGCACGCATACCTTCGACCTGGTGCTCAACAGCAGCGTCTACACCTTCAACACGGCGCTCAGCGGAGATATCTATCAGGTCAACGATCTGCCCCACATCAATCCCGAGCAGCCCTGGTGGAGAGAGCAGTCGCTAACCGACACCTCGATCTACGGCAAGAACTTCTTCATCATCGGCGACCTTAACCTGATGACCTACACCCAGACTCCTACCATGCTCTTCAACAAGCAGATGGTAGATGACTTCTCGCTGGAAGACCCCTACACGCTGGTCAGAGAGGGCAAGTGGACCTTTGAGAAGATGATGGAACTGGGCGCCGGCGTGGTCGCAGACCTTGACGGCGACGGCATGGGTGAATTTGACCGCTACGCGCTGACCTGCAACGCCTACGCCAGCGACTGCTATGCCCTGGGCGCTGACCGCGTTTTCGTGGCCAAGGATGCCGAAGAGGATGCCCCTTACGTTAATCTCGACGATGAGCTCTTCCTCAACTACTGGGAGATGGTCGTGACCTACCTCAACTCGGGCGATGTCCAGTACGGCGAGCACTACACGGCCGACAACGGCCGCCAGCGTGTCCCGCAGGCCACCTTCTCCTCCGGCCGTTCGCTTTTCTGGGTCGAGTCGATGGGCTGGGTGGACACCCTGCGCGAGATGGAGATCGACTTCGGTCTGCTGCCGATGCCCAAGGCCGATGAGAGCCAGGCAGAGTACACCAACTCGGTCCACAGCAACGCCACCTGCGTTTCGCTGCCCATCACGGCGGACGATGAGATGCTCGACCGCAACTGCCGCATCATCGAAGACCTCTGCTGCGAGTCGATGCGCTTTGTCCGTCCCGCTTACTATGAGAACGCCCTTGAAGGCCGTTACTTCCGTGACGCCGAGTCGGGCGAGATGCTCGACCTCATCCTGCTCAACGTCCGCTATGACCTGATGCTGGTCATGCCCAATACCGTTGACGTCAAGGATCAGCTCCGCGCGACCATTATGCAGAACAACACCAATCTGCAGGGTATCTCGGCGTCGAACAAGCGCAGCTGGGACATCATGCTCAAGCGCGCCGTCAAGGCACTCTCCGATGCAAATTAAGTACGGCGTGCGGTTTTTCGGCCTGCCTCTGTGCAGTGTTGTGCTGCCGCTTCCGTACACGGATGGAACGAGCGGTCAGCCGACCATCCTCAAGTAAAGCATAATCGCAAAAGCCCATCATGCATTTGGCATGATGGGCTTTTCCAGTTGGATTCAAGGCTTGATTTCATAAACACGCCCGTCGTGCGAGACGATGCCGGTGGCGGGGGGCTGGCGGCCGGGCGCACTGGCGATGCATCGGACGGTGCCATACCCGCTGAGGGCGTAGGTGCATCCATCGGCGGTGAAGGTTTCGTCGATTTCGAGGACGGCATCGCCGCGGAAGGGCGCGGCGGCGCGCTCGGGGAGGGCGTAGAGATTCAGAAAGCCTTCGCCGTAAACATAATCGCCATAAATATTTTTTTGGGAAAACTTACTCTGAGGAACACAGAAATACTTATGTCCGAATCCACTCCCATTATTGTAATCATCAAAGGTGACATCAAACCAATACCATTGCCCATCATCCATTTGCACCAGATTCCAGACATGGTTCATTCCGGTTTCTCCGCCATAGCGACCACGGATATAGATGCTTTCTACACCGCTGAAGTTGAGGAGCAGATGAAATGCTTTGGCATAACCGGAACAATCGATCGGTTTTTTCTCGAAGGTGTTGATCACGGTGGAAACCCGTTCGCTCCATAAGCCGGCTTTGGTGGAATTGTACGCCAGGGTGTCATGGTAGGCCAGCGCGATTTCATAGGCGCTCGTCTCGCCTGCGGTGAGGGCGGTGTATTCTTTTACCCCGTTGTAGATGTTGCGGTTGGAGTCGGCGCGCTTGTCACCGTCGGCGAATTCCTCGAAGGCGGTGACGGAATAGCTGCGGGAGTCGCCTTGGATGGCGCTGCAGAAGAGGGTATCAAACCAATAGTACAGCGGGTGGTCGTAGTAGTAGAGCCATTTAATCAGCTCTATCTGATTTTCATCGATGCCGTAGGCCGCGAGGTCGAAGGTGAAGACGATGTAGCGCGTCCGGCTGCCGAACTGCTGGGGCTCGAAATCGACCGAGCGATCATCGTGAACGGCTTTCATCCGGGCGTCGATGTCGCGGTAGAGCCGCTGCAGCTCGGCGCCGTTCTTCTGCGTGCCGAGGTAGCGGTAGCCGTAGTCGTTTGCGTAGCGGTCGGGGTTGGTGTAGTCGGGCTCAGCTTCCCCGCAGACGGTGCATTTGCCTCCGGTGAAGGTGTGCCCCGCCGCAGGCAGCTTTTCCTGTTCGGCCAGGACGGTACCGCAGCTGCTGCAGCCCCGCTTGTCGGTGACGCCTGCCGTTGCGCAGGAGGGGGCAAAGCCGGCGATCAGGACCGTTTCGGTATGCCCGGTGGGGGGAACTTGGGCCTGCGCGGTGAGGACCATGCCGCAGGCTGAGCAGTGATTGCCCGCAGTCAGGCCGGGTGCCGTGCAGGAAGGCGCGACGGCGGCATCGGTGACGGCGGTATGGTCGATCGGGTCGAGGGGCTTGGTTTCGCGCGCGCCGCAGGCACAGGTGCGGGTCTGTGTACCCGATGCGGTGCAGGTGGCGGGCGTGGTGACCGCCCACGCGCCGAAGCGGTGGCCGGCGGCGGGGACGGGAGCCTGTGCGGTGAGGATGGTGCCGCAGACCGAGCAGTGACTGCCTGCAGTCAGGCCGGGTGCAGTGCAGGTGGGCGCGACGGCAGCATCGGTGACGGCGGTATGGCTGATCGGGTCGAGGGGCATGGTCTCGTGTGCGCCGCAGGCACAGGTGCGGGTTTGGATGCCCGATGCGGTGCAGGTGGCGGGGGTGGTGACCGCCCATTCGCCGAAGCGGTGGACATGTGCAGTTGTCTCTGGCGCGGTGGTAACCGGCTCGGTGGTGACCGGCGCAGTTGTCTCTGGCGCGGTGGTAACCGGCTCGGTGGTGACCGGTGCAGTTGTCTCAGGCGCAGCGGTAACCGGCTCGGTGGTGATCGGCGCAGTCGTCTCGGGCGCGGTGGTAACCGGCTCGGTGGTGATCGGTGCAGTTGTCTCAGGCGCGGTGGTGACCGGTGCATTGGGCGACGTTCCGCCGCAGGCGGTGATCACGCCGGCACAGACCAGCGCAAACAGGAAAATGCCAAATGCGCGGAGGAAATGATGTTTCATCGTATCGTACTCCTTCGTTGCTCCCGCGTCTGCGGGGCGCTGTGGCTTCATTATAGCAAAAAAAGCCAGGTTTGTAAACCCCGCAGCCATTGTTTGCGGGGTGTTTCTGTCTCTTTTGCCAAAGAGAAGCTCTGCGAGGCCCGAAAACGGTGCAAGGAAGAAAAATTTCTGTCGCAAAATCGAAAAATTTCCCGAAAAATAAAACCTCACCCCATCTTTTTTCGTCCTATATAATATAAGATAAAAATGCACAGACCCCTGTGCAAAAAACAAAGGATGATTGAAGATGAAACACAATTCTCTTGTTCGAACGCTTTGTCTTGCAGCGCTGATGCTTTTGTTGGCGCTTGGGCTGGCGGCATGTTCCTGCGAGCATGAATGGAAGGGCGCAACCTGCGCTCAGCCGGCCGTCTGCACGCGCTGCGGCATCACCGAGGGGCGGCCGCTGGGACATAACTGGGCGGATGCGACCTGCGCCGCGCCCCGTACCTGCGCCGCCTGCGGCATGACCCAGGGCGAGACCCTGCCCCACACCTGGGGCGAGGCAACCTGTGCCGTTCCCCGCACCTGCCGGGTTTGCGCGGCCACCGACGGCGAGACGCTGCCCCACACCTGGGCGGCCAGCACCTGCGACGCCCCACGCACCTGCTCGGTCTGCGCGGCCACCGACGGCCAGCCGCTCGGCCACACCTGGGCGGAGGCTACCTGTGATACCCCGCGCACCTGCTCGGTCTGCCAGGCCACCGAGGGCAAGGCGCTCGGCCACAGCTGGAGCGAGGCCACCTGCGACACGCCCCGCACCTGCTCACGCTGCGATCTGACCGAAGGCCGTGCACTCGGCCACCGGTTCGCGGCCGCGACCTGCGATACCCCCCGCACCTGCTCGGTCTGCCAGGCCACCGAGGGCAAGGCGCTCGGCCACAGCTTCTCTGCCGGCACCTGCGACACCCCGCGCACCTGCACACGCTGTGATCTGACCGACGGCCAGCCGTTGGGGCACGACTGGATTGAAGCTTCCTGCGAGAAGGCAAAGCACTGCTCGCGCTGTGCCGCCACCGAGGGCAAGGCACTCGGCCACCGCTTTGCGGCCGCCACCTGTGAGAAGCCCCGCACCTGCACCACCTGCGGCGGCACGACCGGTTACGCGCTCGGCCATACCTGGACGGGCGGCAGCTGCACCACGGCCCGCAAATGCAAGACCTGCGGCGCGGCTGACAGCAAGCCGCTGGGCCACAACTGGAATGCCGCCACCTGCACCGCACCCAAGACCTGTGCGGTCTGCGGCACCACCGAGGGCGGCGCGCTCGGCCATAACTGGAACGCCGCCACTTGCACCTCGCCCAAGCTCTGCGCGCGCTGTTCGGCCGCCGAGGGCGCGGCGCTCGGCCATAGCTGGACGCTTGACTCGATCCTCGAGCGCGCCACCAGCACCAAGGTCGGCCAGCGGAAGATGCGCTGCACGACCTGCTCGGCTACCCAGAACGAGGCTTATGCGGCGCAGATCCTCAAGGCTGCCGAGATCGCCGATCTGGGCGAGAAGAGCATCGGCATCCTTACGGCCTACAACAAAAAGGGCGCTGTCCGCGCGACAGGCATTGCCTTTGTGATCTCGGCTGACGGCCGCGTGGTGACCAGCTATCAGCTCATCCAAGGCGCAGCTTCGGCCAAGGTGACGCTGAACGGCAGCACTTATTCGGTGGCCAACGTCTGCGCATACAGTGAGCAAAGCGATCTCGCTGTGCTGACCATCTCGGCCAGCGGACTCACGCCGCTCGACCTTCAGCCGGCCGGTGTGAAGCGGGATGAGCTTGTCTACGCTTACGGCAGCGGAACGAATAGCCGTCTCACCCACGCAAGCGGGGCCGTCACACAGGCAGAGAAGGTCGTAGATGGCGTGTGCCATATTCAGCATGATACTGTTCTGGGTGAAAACAGC
The DNA here is from genome assembly GCA_017507145.1 of Clostridia bacterium. Classification (GTDB taxonomy): domain Bacteria; phylum Bacillota; class Clostridia; order Oscillospirales; family CAG-272; genus SIG693. Next base: position 13,552 of record JAFWBJ010000003.1, read on the forward strand.
CTCGGCGGGCCGCTGTTCAACGCTTACGGCGAAGTGGTGGGCATAAATACCACCCGCAAGATCAACGGAATCGCCACAACACTTGCCGTCTCGGCCGCAGAGCTTGACCGACTCAGCTATGGCCAGACGATGACCTTCTCTGCTTTCTACGATAAAACCTTTGACGCTTTTGCCATCCTGCGTGAGTACATCATGAAGGAGGGTATATATTATGCGGATGACGACGAATATCTTGTGCCGCTCGTTTCAGGAACCTATCTTTCCTTTGGCGTTATGCTGAGCGGAGTCCGTTTTGCCTGCTATTGTCCGAAAACCGAAACATTTGAGCTGGTTATGTCGCTGAGCGGGACAGGAAAATCAGAATATGTTCGCCTGACGATGAAAAAGAATGCATCTGCATATGAATGGTATTACGCGAATCAGCAATACGAGCTGCAAGGTTCCATTGCGCCGAATCAGTACCGTTACCATGACCCGTCATTGAATATCACCTCTTCAAGCCCGATGTCGGTGTCAGATAAAATCTTGTATCGCGATTATGCCGGCATCATGATGCGTGCTATGCTGACCGAATTCAAGTCAGATTTCGCCGCAATCGGCATCACGCCGGGCGACATCGGCTTCGCACAGTACGACTAACCCCAAAAAACACAAAGGACAATGGATATGAAACACAACCTCCTCAAAAAATCCCTCCTCGCGGCGCTTCTGCTCCTGCTGGCCCTTTCCATGACCGGCTGCTTCTGCGAACATAACTGGCAGGCCGCTACCTGCACCCAGCCCTCCATCTGTCTGCTGTGCGGGAAGACGGCCGGCGCGCCTTTTGGCCACACCTGGACCGATGCCACCTGCGTCTCTCCCCGCACCTGCTCCTTTTGCCTGGCCACCGAGGGGGCGCCGCGCGGCCACAGCTATGCTGCCGCTACCTGCACCCTCGCCCGCACCTGCAAGGTCTGCTCTGCCACCGAGGGCGACCCGCTCGGCCACAGCTGGGCGGATGCTACCTGCATCCTGCCCAAGACCTGCTCGGTTTGCGCCCTGACCGAGGGCGACCCGCTCGGCCACAGCTGGACGGAGACCATCCTCACCCGCGCCACCAGCACCCAGACCGGCCGCCGCCAGATTGATTGCACCGTCTGCGCCGAGCAGAAGACCGAGGACTACGAGGCTCCCATCTACACCGCCGAGCAGATCTATGACATCGGCGCCAAAAGCACGGGCGAGATCAAAACCTATAAGAAGAACGGCGGCGGTCTTTCGCTGGGTACCGTCTTTGCCATCTCGGCCGACGGCCGCCTGCTGACCAACTACCACGTCATCGAAAACGCCTACTCGGCCGAGGTCACACTGGATGGCAGAACCTACACCGTCGAGAAGATCCTCGCTTACGACAAGGACATCGATCTTGCCGTTCTGAAGATCGGCGCATCCGACCTCGCTCCACTCTATCTGCAGAGCGAAGGCGTCCACGGCGGCGCCACCGTCTATGCCTTCGGCAGTGCCAAGGGCTATACCCTCTCCTTCTCGACCGGCGTGGTCGCGTCCCCCGACCGTGAGATCGACGGCGTGCACTATGTCCAGCACGAGGCGGCCATCTCCAACGGCAACTCGGGCGGCCCGCTGTTCAACGTCTACGGCGAGGTCATCGGCGTCAACACCATGAGCAACGTCAGCGGTCAGAACCTCAACTTCGCCATCGCCTGCACTGAACTCGACAACCTCAACTACGGTACGCCGCTCACCGTAGCGGCTTACTATGAGTTGGAATGCGATGTCTTCAGCCGGATGCGCGACTACATTATGGACAAGGGTGAGTACGATGCCGAGGATCGGGATTACAGCCTTTCGCTGGGCACGGGCAACGCCTCGTCTTCAATTTCGGAGCGCATGGCGGTGTACGACGTGGCGGATGAGGAGATCATGCTGGAACTGTTTTTCATGAGCGACACCGGCAATGCATTTATGGTGTCGATCAGTCTCAAAGAGGTCAGCAGTCAATACACATGGTCGTATGTAGATGGAGATTATATCGCGCTGGGCAATCTTTACCCCGGAAGCTTCAGCTACGCATCTCCATATCTTTCCGCAGCATATTATGACAACGTGCCTTCCTACATGGACTCCTCGATGCGTGAGGTGGCCGCGCTTGGCTTGAAGCTGCTCTTGAGCAATTTTGACCGCGATTGGGCGGCAGTTGACGTCACCGCGAAAGACCTTGGCTTTGTCAATTATTAAAACATCTTTTTGGAGGAACAACTATGTTCAACAACATCGGAAACAAACTCAGAACTTTGGCGATCGTTGCGTTTTGGGCCCAGCTGATCGCGTACATCGTGGCGGGAATTTGCCTGATCGCTTGGGCGAATGCTTGGGGCACGCCTACCGCCCTGGAAGGGCCGCTGATCGGTGCCGCAATCTTCTGCTTTATCGGCGGGCCCGGCATTTCGTGGATCAACAGCGCGCTGATCTACGGCTTTGGCGAGCTGATCGCCAAGGCGACCGCCATCGAGCGCAACACGCGCCCGGCCGCTGCACCTCACACGGCGCAGAGCGGCTCTACGCCGCGTCCTGCGGCTGTACCTGTGCGGGCAAACACCGAGGATCGGAGCGAGGTGGCCAAGCAGCTCCGCAACAAGGGGTTGATCACCGAGGAGGAGTATCGCGCCGTTCTCGAACGGTCTCAGGGAGGTGCGCAGTGATGCGTGAACTTCAGCCGAGCGCCGTGAAGTGGAATCGGATGCTCGCGATTTTGTGCTGTGTCGCGGCGGGGCTTTGGCTGGCAGGGACGGTGTTGCGCGTGGTCGGTTATGAGTCGGATTTCGGAGAGTGGCTGTACGAAGCATTTTTCTGGAACCCAGATATTTTGCTGGAAATTGCTTCGATTTTTATTTTTGCGTGCTACCTGGTCGGCAATATCTGTGTCAACAAATGGCCGCTACTTGCCGTCCTTGCGATTGGGTTTTGGGTGTTGAGCAGTGAGGAATAAATTTGTATATGATGATAATTGGCTTGATATTATATGGCCAGAGTTTCTCTGGTTATGATATGGTCTATATCCTCTGCTTTGCTCTCGGTATTTTAGCCGTAATCTCGGTCTTGTGTGGAATGACAAAATTCCGTTGGTTTGCAGTGGCCTGGATGGCATATCAGCTTTGGATTCAGGTGAGAGTTTTTATATGGAATATAGCGGATCTTCTGTATTATGTTGAAAAATATCCGCTATCGGGAATTGACCGGATATGCAGCTATATCGAGCCGATCCTTTTCTGTCTTGTCCTCCTGCTCTTCTTCGTCCGCAACCGCATCCCCGCGCTGATCAAGCCGGCGGCGAAGGCGAAGAAAAAGTCACTGCCGCCCGAGAAGGCGTTGCGGGCGCTGAAGGGTGACTATGCATTCGGGCTGCTCTCCGCCGAAGAATACGCCGCCGCGCGGCAGGAGATTCTTGCCAAGCTGTAAGCAGATTTTTTTCGCGCTCCCCCGCCACCCCCATCTCCTTGGCTCTGCGCCCTTATTCAACCCCAAAGAAGACTCCGAACGCAAAGCCGGAGTCTTCTTTTCTTTTCTGCAAGTTTTCGCGGAGGGGGCTTGGGGGAG
>JAFWBJ010000022.1 GCA_017507145.1 Clostridia bacterium
GATCTGCATCAGCATTAAGGTCGGGGGACGCTGTCCCACAGCCTGCTGGGGCGCTTTGTGAAAAAAGCACCCCAGACCCCGCAAAAACTTTCTGAAAAGGAGATATACATATGAATTGGAGAATTGGACTTAACGCAGGTGCGTACAAAGGTCAGCCTTTGATTGAAAGTGTGCCGATCATCAAGGCAAATGGCTTTGATGCGGTCTTCACCGGCTACAAGACCAAGGAATACGCGGTCGAGCTGGCTAACCACTTCAGCGCGGCAGGCCTGGCCTACGAGTCGATCCACGCTCCCTTCAAGGGCATCAACAACATCTGGCTTGAGGGTGAGGAAGGCGATGCCATGCTCGCCACCCTGCTCGACTGCATGGAGGGCTGCGAAGCTGCCGGCGTGCCGATCATGGTGGTTCACCTCAGCAGCGGCGAGAATCCGCCCCCCATCACCGACCTCGGCCGCGCCCGCTTTGACACGCTGATCGAGACGGCCGGCAAGAAGAATATTACCCTCGCGTTTGAGAACCAGCGCAAGGTCGCCAACATTGCCTATGTCTTCGACTACTATCCCGATGCACCCCAGGTGCGCTTCTGCTGGGACTGCGGCCACGAGAGCTGCTTCACGCCCGGCCGCCGCTACATGCCACTGTTCGGCAAGAAGCTGGTCTGCACCCACATCCACGACAACATCGGCCATCCGACCGAGCGCTCGCCTGACATCCATGTCCTGCCCTTCGACGGCAACATCGACTACAAGCGCGTTGCTGAAGACATCGCCGCATCGCCCTACCGCGGCACGCTGATGATGGAGGTCACCACCAAGCACACCGACATGTACGAGAACTACACTGCGGAAGAATGGTATGCACGCGCTGCAGCCGCTATCCGCCGTCTGGCCGACCTCTGCAACGAGGCGCTTGGCGAATAAGCCATGGGCAGCTGCTGTTTCACCGGCCACCGGGACATCCCGGTGGCCGCACTGCCCGCTCTGCGCGAGCGGCTGAACGACTGCCTATATACCCTCATTGACGAGGGGATCTACTGCTTCCGGGCGGGCGGAGCGCGGGGCTTCGACCGCATCGCCGCCGAGCAGGTGCTGGAGATGCGCCAGCGCTTCGACTTTGTCCGGCTTGAGTTGATCCTGCCCTGCCACGGGCAAACGCGGGGCTGGCCGGAGGACGACCAGCGCGCCTACCGCCGCATCATGGCCGAGGCCGACCGCGCCGTCTTCCTGCAGGAGCGCTACACCGACGGCTGTATGCAGCGCCGCAATCTGCAGTTGCTGGCCGGCGCCGACGTCTGCGTCGCCTACCAGACCCACCCTGGCGGCGGCACCGCGTTTACCGTAGCGCATGCCCGCCAGCAGGGCCTGCGCATCATCAACCTCGCAACCGAAGTATAATCCTGCCCGTCTCGGCAAACCGTGCGAGATCGGGTGGGATTTTTTTGTTTTCCGTATGGCCGGACCGCCGGAGGGGTATGCTATCCCCGTAAAGGAGGGATGGTATGCGCATCGGTTTTTTGTCCGATCTGCACCGCGACCGCTGGTATCTTGCCGACCCGGCTGACCTGCTGGCCGAAATTGCCCACGAAAAGCGGCTCGATTATCTCGTGCTCTCGGGCGACACCGCACCGGGGGCAGATGCTGCGCTCGACTTCTGCCGCCGCCTCGACGCCGCAATGCCGGCCAAGCTGCGCATCGTCGCCGGTAACCACGACATTTATGTGCCCGACATTAAGGGCCGCACCCCAGCCCAGATCCGCGCTGAATCGGCCGCCTTCTACACCCGCATCACCTATGAGTCGGACTACTCTCTGCTCCTGCACCCCATTGTTACACCGCGCTGGTTCATCACAGGCCTGGGCGGCTGGTACGATTATTCCTTCGCCCCCGGCTATCCTCAGGTTGACCTTGACCGCATCTCCCGTGCCCGGGCGGCGCGCTGGTTCTGGTCGGATAATCGCCGTGTGCGGGGCGGCTGCTTCGATTACCGCATCGACGTGGCGCGGGTCGAGGAGGATATCCGCACGCTGCGTGCCGTCCTCACCTCTTCCGCAGCAGCCGGTCGGCGCAAATGCGCCGTCACCCACATGCTGCCCACCCGTGCCCTGGCGCACAGTATCCCTCTGCCCGGCTATGGCGGCATCCTCCCCCTGCTCGGCAGCGAGCGCTACCGCGATCTCTACGAAGAACTGGGCGTTTCGCTCTGCATCTGCGGCCACACCCACTTCCCCCTGCGCCGCCGTATCGGCGAGGTCTGTTATGCCAATGTTTCGCTCCCGCCCCTCCCCCTGCGCCGTCATCCGTTCTCCCCAAAACGGGAGATGATGCGCATTATGCTGATCCTTGAGGGGTGACGTTCACAAAATTTTAACAATTACGCAGAGATTTTCCGCCCTGCCCTCTTGCAATTTCGGCAAAAATCCTGTATAATTTAATATGACTTTATGGCGGGTATTTTCCCGCAAGAAATTGATTGTTTTACGTTGGAGGTAACAATAATTATGGTAGTGGCCGGCGATTTTAAGAACGGTATCACATTTGAGATGGATGGCCAGGTCCTGCAGGTCATCGAGTTCCAGCATGTTAAGCCCGGTAAGGGCGCGGCTTTTGTCCGCACCAAGCTCAAGAACGTCATCACCGGTTCGGTGATTGAGCGCACCTTCTCCCCCACCGATAAGTACGAGAACGCCTATATCGAGAGAAAAGAAATGCAGTACTCCTACAACGATGGAGACCTGTATTACTTCATGGATATGGAGACCTTCGATATGACGCCCATCAATAAAGATCAGCTGCCTGACAGCTTCAAGTTCGTCAAGGAAGAGATGATGGTCAAGCTCGTTTCCTATAAGGGCAACGTATTCGACATCGAGCCCCCCACGTTTGTTGAGCTGGCTGTTACCCAGACCGACCCCGGCTTTGCAGGCAACACCGCAACCAACACCCTCAAGCCCGCAACGCTTGAGACCGGCGCTGTAATCAAGGTTCCGCTCTTCATCGAAGAGGGCGAGGTTCTCAAGATCGATACCAGAACGGGTGAGTATCTCTCCCGCGCTTAATCGATAAGCAAATCACACTGCTAACCGAAAGGGGATTTTGACGATGACTTTGACCGAGAAAGCCGCATACCTCAAGGGTCTGGCCGAGGGCACCGCGCTCGACGCAGACAAGCCTGAAACCAAGCTCATCAACGCCATGCTCGACCTCATCGGCGACCTGACCCAGGCCGTATCCGAGCTCGAGGAAACCACCGAAGACCTGCACGACTACATCGAGGAAATCGATGAAGATCTGGGCGAGGTTGAGGAGTTCATCATGGACGAGTTCGGCGACGACGAGGATATCGACGATGACGACGAGGACGACGAAGACGACGATTACTACGAAATCACCTGCCCTTCCTGCGGTGAGGTAATCTGCTTCGACGAATCTGTTGACCCCTGTGATCTGGTCTGCCCCGCCTGCCACGAGCACTTCGACTGCGTCTGCGATTGCGAAGACGATTGCGACTGCGAGGAGTGCGCCGATCTGGAACGGCTGGACGGCTGATTTGCCTGCCTGTCACCCCGACACGGCGGCGACAAAAATAACCGTAAATTCTCGCGAGTTTACGGTTATTTTTTATCTCAAAAAGGAAGTGAGAAACGATATGCAGTTCAGAAAAGCACGCCCGGACGAGCGGACGGCCGTGGCGGCACTCTACCGCTCGGTCATTGGCCAGCCGGGCAGCACGTGGGATGAGCATTATCCCGGCGAAATCCACCTGCAGCAGGATTTTTCGGGCGGAAACGCCTATGTTCTGCTGCACGATGGCGTGATCATCGGCGCGGTGTCGGTTATCGTCCCGCGCGAATACGACGAGTTGGGCTTCTGGCAGGTCTGCGACGGCGGCCAGTGCGAGATCGGGCGGGTCGTCATCGACCGCGCCGCGCAGGGGCATGGCTATGCGCGCGAGATGCTCAGTCGGCTGATGACGCAGCTGGCCAGCGAGGGATTCCGCGCCGTCCACGTCCTCGCCGCCGAGGGCAATCCCCCTGCCCGCCACACCTATGAGAAGCTCGGCTTTCTCCCCCGCGGCACCTACGCCATGTACGGCAACAACTACGTCGCCTACGAAAAACTGCTGCCGGCCGACGCATGAACGGCCATCGGAGGAAAAAATGAAACTGATTTCATGGAACGTCAACGGCTTCCGCGCCTGTCTTGAGAAGGGCTTTGCCGACATCTTCGCCGCCCTTGACGCCGACTTTTTCTGCATCCAGGAGACCAAAATGCAGCCCGGCCAGGCCGAGTTCGCCCCCGACGGATACCTGCAGTACTGGTTCAGCGCCGAGAAGAAGGGCTACTCAGGCACCGCGATCTTCACCCGCCACGAGCCGCTCTCGGTTACCTACGGCATCGGCCTGCCTGAATTTGACAGCGAAGGCCGCGCCATTACGCTGGAGTATCCCGACTTTTTCCTTGTGAACGTCTACACCCCCAACGCCCAGCGCGAGCTGGCGCGGCTGGACTACCGCATGGCCTGGGAGGATGCCCTGCGCGGCTATCTCACAGCGCTGGATGCGCGCAAGCCGGTCATCTACTGCGGTGACCTCAACGTCGCGCACGAGGAGATCGACCTCAAAAACCCCAAGACCAATCATGAGAGCGCCGGCTTCTCGGATGCGGAGCGCGCAAAGTTCACCGATCTGCTCGCCGCCGGCTTCACCGACACCTTCCGCGCCCTCTACCCCGACCGCATTGCCTACTCGTGGTGGAGCTATATGTTCCGTTCCCGTGAGCGCAACACGGGGTGGCGCATCGACTATTTCGTTGTCTCCAACCGCCTCTTCCCGCGGGTGGCCGACAGCTTCATCCTGGCCGATATCCCGGGCAGCGACCACTGCCCCGTCGGCATCGAACTGCGCTGATCTTACGCTGCGGCACCGGCTCAACCGGTACCGCGGCGTAATTTGTATACAATTTTGAAAAATTGTGCACTTTTCGAAAAATGATTCCCCGATGTCATTGACAAGCCCCCGTTAAATATGCTATAATGACATCATGATATTTACGTTTGGCAGACGATGCGTCTGCCCATACAAGAGAGGAGAATCCCCATGGCAACGCAAATGGATCCCAAATATCAAGCCCTGTTTACCCCCTGGAAAATCGGCAATGTGGAGATCAAAAACCGCATTGTCCTCTGCCCGATGGGCGGTACTTCCCTGTTTGGCTGGTTCGAGCTGACCGGCTGCAAATTCGACCGCGAGGCAGCCAAATTCTTCCTTGAGCGTGCAAAAAACAACGTCGGCCTGATTATCCCCGGCATTGCCCCCCTGCGCGACACCTTCTGGGGCAAGTGGCTCTGGCAGAACGAGAAAATGTTCGACGATCTCAAGGTCTTCATGGAGGAGATCCACAAGACCGGCGCCAAGCTCTTTGTCCAGCTGACCGCAGGCATGGGCCGCTCCTGGGCCATCACCGAGCTGGTCGGCCCGCTGCACAAGAACAAATTCACTCGCGCGCTGGTCAAGCCCATCATCGACACGTCGCATGAGCTGGCCTGCCCCAGCCCGCAGCCCGCACGCTGGGCACCCGACATCGAGTGCCCCGAGATGACGGTGGAGCAGATTCACGAGATCATCGAGGCTTTCGCCAAAACCGCCAAGCTCTGCCGCGATGCAGGGGTGGACGGGGTCGAGGTCCACGCTGTGCACGAGGGCTATCTGCTTGACCAGTTCTCCATCGAATTCTTCAACAAACGCACCGATGCATACGGCGGCAGCTTCGAGAACCGCTATCGCTTTGCGGCTGAGGTCGTTCACGCCATCAAGGAGGCCTGCGGCACAGACTTCCCGGTCTCCCTGCGTTACTCGGTCGAATCCAAGCTCAAGGGCTTTGCCGAGGGTGCGGTTCCGGGTGAGGATTACGTCGAGGTCGGCCGCAATATGGCGGAGTCGGAGCGCGCCGCGAAATACCTGCAGGATGCCGGCTATGATATGCTCAACGCCGACAACGGCACCTATGACTCCTGGTACTGGGCGCATCCCCCCATGTATATGCCGCAGAACTGCAACCTGGAGGACGTCGCGCACATCAAGCAGTTCGTCGACATTCCCGTGGTTTGCGCCGGCCGCATGGAGCCCGATGTCGGTGCACAAGCCATCGCCGACGGCAGAATCGATGCCATGGGCGTCGCCCGTCAGTTCTTAGCCGACCCCGCATGGATCACCAAGCTGATTGAGGACCGTCTGGAGGATATCCGTCCCTGCATCTGCTGTCACAGCGGCTGCTTCAACTTCTCCTCCTCCAAGGGGCACTACAACACCCAGGATCTGACCGACACCATGGGTCTCGCCCGCTGTGCCGTCAACGCAGAGACCATGCAGTCCAAGAAGCACTACATCAAGCCCGCCAAGAAGCAGAAAAAGATCGCCGTCATCGGCGGCGGCATCGGCGGCATGGAGGCGGCCATCGTCTGCGCCAAGCGCGGCCATACCGTCACGCTGTATGAAAAGACCGACCGTCTGGGTGGTGTCTTCATCGCGGCCGCCGCGCCCGATTTCAAAGAAAAGGATAAGCTGCTGATCGCCTGGTACGAGCGCGAGGTCGCCCGTCAGGCAGGCATCACCGTCAAGCTCAACACCGAAATCACCGACGTGGGGGGGCTGGATGCCGACGAGATCATCGTCGCCACCGGCGCCAAGGCGAGAAAACTGCCGCTGCCCGGCGCAGACAAGGCCATCGAGGCGATCGACTATCTGCTCGGTCATGCGGAGGTTGGCGAGCGCGTTGTCATCATCGGCGGCGGTCTGACCGGCTGTGAGATCGCATACGATCTCTATCTCAAGGGCAAGCAGCCCACCGTTGTGGAGATGCAGGACGACCTGATCACCACCCCCGGTATCTGCCTGGCGAACACCTCCTACCTGCGCGATTTCTTCAAAGCAAATGCGGTTCCGGTCCATCTGGAGACGGCCGTGCGCGAGATCGGCGAGAAAAGCGTAACCGTGCAGAAGGCCGGCGAAACCCTCTCGATCGAGGCCGACTCGGTCATCCTGTCGGTGGGCTATCTGCCCGCTCCCATCGCCAAGAAGGGCGGCCGTGTGCACGTCATCGGCGATGCCGCACAGGTGGGCAACCTGCGCACCGTCATCTGGGGCGCATGGGACGTTGCCATGAAGCTTTAAGCCAACGATAAGCGATAAAGAAAGGATAACGCTATGATCCTCACACAAGAACAACAGGCCATTCTCAACGGCGAACAGGGCGAGACGCTGGCCAAGGTCATGAAGACCCTGATCCAGTACGGCGAGGTCTTCGGCGCGGAGAAAATGGTACCGGTCACCGGCGAGCACAACCACCTCGTCACCTCCTTCGGTCTCAAGGCCCTCGGCCCGGTCTACGCGCTGATGGAACAGCTCATCGAGGCCGGCAACGTCTCGAAGCAAACCTTCTCGGTCGACCCCCGTCCGCTCGACCCGAAGGTCCCCGCCAATTTCCTGCAGAACTTCATCTTCAAAAATTTCATGTACTCCCGTCAGGACTACTATGAGGAGCAGCTGAACAAGCTGGGCCTGATGGAGAAGGACGCCTTCACCTGCACCTGCTACATGGACGAGGTTGGCAACAAGCCGAAGAAGGGCGATATTCTCTCCTGGGCAGAGTCCTCGGCCGTCGTCTACGCCAACTCCGTACTCGGCGCCCGCTGCAACCGCAACTCGGGCATCATGGACATCATGGGCTCGGTGGTCGGCTACGTCCCCTACTTCGGCCTGCTGACCGACGAGGGCCGCAAGGCCACCTGGCGCATCGAGATCAAGACCACGAAGAAGCCCGAGGCACAGCTGCTCGGCTCGGCCATCGGCATGAAGGTCATGGAAGCCGTCCCCTACGTTGTGGGTCTGGACAAGTGGCTGGGCACTGAGCTGAACGACGCCGCCTGCACCTACCTCAAGGACTTCGGCGCCGCCACTGCCTCCAACGGCGCAGTCGGTCTCTATCACATCGACAACCTCACCCCCGAAGCCGTCGAGCAGGGCGAGGCGCTGATTGCCGACGGCGCTCAGACCTACGTCATCGACGACGCTGAGCTTGAGCGGGTCTACCGCGAATATCCCGTCATCTGGAAGAATCCCGATGCCAAGCCGAAGCTCTGCTTCATGGGCTGCCCGCATATGTCGCTGGAGCAGCTCAAGTCCTGGACCGACCGCGTCGAAGCAGGACTGAAGGAAGCCGGCAACAAGAAGGTTGTGATCCCCACTGTCTTCACCGCCTCGCCCGCGGTACTGAAAGCCTTCGAGCAGACCGAGTACGCTGCCCGTCTGAAGGCAACCGGCGTCATCACCTCCTACATCTGCCCGCTGATGTATATGAACAATCCCCTCTCGGGCAAGATGCCGGTCATCACCTCCAGCAACAAGCTGCGCACCTACACCACCGCGCGCTACTACACCGACGACGAGATCTTAGCGCAGATCACGAAGGGAGGCAACTGAAATGAAGGAATTTAAGGGACGCGTCATTGCCGCCGGCACCGCCACCGCCGAGGCTGTCGTATCGCATGAGGGACTCAATACTATCGCCTCCTTCCAGAAGGCCCTGCAGTTCGGCGACAAAACCGCCACCTGCGGCGACCAGAACAACCGCGACCTCTACGGCAAGCAGATGGCGGGAAAGGCACTCTGCCTGCCCCAGACCATCGGCTCAACCACCGGCGGCCTGGTCCTCTACTGCGCCTGCTCGATGCACCGCCAGCCGGCGTGCATGCTCTTCTCCAAGCCCATCGACTCGCTTGCCGCCGCCGGCGCGATCCTCGCCGACGTCTGGCTTGACGGCGTCAGTATGCCCGTGGTCGACTGCCTGGGCGAAGAGTTCCTGCAGTATGTCAAGGACGGCATGACCATCTCCGTCAGTGAGGACGGCACGGTCACCGTCGAGGACTAAATCAGCTTTCATCGGAGGGAATCGCCATGTCCACCAACAAAAAAACCGTTATCCTGATCGGTGCCGGCAGCCGCGGCAAGGCCTACACCGACTATATCGCCCGTCACAGCGATGAATATGCAGTCGTTGCCGTCGCAGAACCGGTCGAGGATCGCCGCCGCTACATCCAAGAAACGCACGGCATCCCCGATGAGCTGGCATTCACCGACTGGCGTCCGCTGCTGGAAAAGCCCCGACTGGCCGATGCCTGCTTCATCTGCACGATGGACCGCGATCACATCGAGCCGACGCTGGCCGCCATTGCAAAGAAGTATGAGATCCTCCTCGAGAAGCCGGCGGGTGCCACGCCTGCGGAATGCATGCAGATGGTCACGGCAGCCGAGGAAGCCGGCGTCAACGTGCTGGTCTGCCATGTCCTACGCTACACCCCCTTCTTCATGGGCCTCAAGAGTCTCATCGACAGCGGCAAGATCGGCCGTCTCATGCAGATCCGCCACACCGAGGACGTGGGTAATGTGCACCAGAGCCACAGCTTCGTCCGCGGCAACTGGGGCAACGCCGA
>JAFWBJ010000023.1 GCA_017507145.1 Clostridia bacterium
ATCATCATCGAGCCTTCTTCTGCTCTCCCGCCCCGGGCAGAGGACACCACCACCGCCAACGATAAGTATGAGCCCGCCGTCTGCTTGGTGGGCCTGGAGTATAACTACTCGGGCAATGAGTACAGCCAGATTGGCCTGATGCTGATCTTCCGCTTACCCGACGGGCGGCTGATCGTGGTGGACGGCGGCAGCAATAAAGCGAAGGCTGCTCAGCTTCTCTGGAAAAATATGCGGGAATTGGCCCCCGACACGAACAATATCACCATCGCGGCCTGGGTGTTGACCCACGCCCACGGTGACCACTCCGGTGGATTCCTTAACTTCGCCGAATCTTACGGCAGTAAGGTCAAGGTGGAGCGGGTGATCCACAATTTTACTACCACAGAGCAGTATGCTATGGCCGACGACTATGGCTATCACCAGAAGGCCCGTACTGCGGCGGAAAAACTTGCTGATGAGGTGATCAAGGCCCACAACGGCCAGCTTTATCATTTCGGCGGCGCAACGATAGAAATTCTCTACACCTATGATGACTTCCTCCCCGGCAATATGCCTGCTCACAACACCACTTCGCTGGTCTGCCGCATTTCTATGGGCGGCCAGACCGTGATGGTACTGGGCGATTCCAATACCCCATCCAACGATATCCTGTGCAAGATGTACGGCAATTACCTTAAATCGGATATCGTCCAGGTCACCCACCACGGCTCTGTGGGCGGCACTGTTCAGGTGTATAATCTGATCGACGCAGACACAGCCCTCTGGCCCAGCGGAGAAAGATCCTATGAGAATCGCTGCCTGCGCGAAGAGAATGCCTTCCTGGTCAAAAATGTTCGCGATGTCTATGTAGCCGCCGATGATGTGTACACCCTGATCTTGCCCTATACCCCCGTGGGCAATAATCCCAAATATGGCGGATAACCTCCGACGCAATATTACCTCAAAAAGAGAATATCTGTGAAATTCACCAAATGGCTGATCGCCATGCTGGCAGTTTCGACCGTCTTCTGCGCATGTCAGAAGGAGCCTTCCGCTTCCACTGACACCACAGCTGCGACAACACCCGCCCAAACCACCGCACCTGCTCCCGCGAACATTGATCCGGTCAAGGGCGGTAAGGCACAGTGTGTAATCGTTCGCTCCGGCGCAGAATGCCAAGACCGACCCGGCCATCCTCGACCGAATGGTCTTCGACAGCGTGAATTATTTCCGCGCCCGTGAGGAAATTGTGCTGGCACTTTGAATTTTCTTCCCCCAAATATCGGCAAAGCCTCCCTTGTGTAAAGGGAGGCATTTTGCTATCCAAACAGTCCCTGCACATACAGCAGCGCAACGGAACGGTCACTTCAACCGCTGAGAGAATTGGCGTGCCCGTTTCTACAAGCAGGTTATTGCAGATCCTCCTCGAATATCGTATAATAGAGTTGATCAAAAGGAGGTTGTGCTTATGAATATCGGCAAAATCATCACAGATCGGCGAAAAGCGTTAGGATTGACTCAGCAAGCATTAGCCGACACCCTGAATATTTCCTTCCAGGCGGTTTCTAAATGGGAAAAGGGAGCGTCATATCCTGATATAACACTTCTTCCGTAGCTGGCCGCCGTGTTGAACCTTTCCATCGATTCACTGCTCGGATATCCGTCACAGTCAATCACCGAATATGACAAGCACTACAACAGCACCGACTATTACTGGGGATTGGTGCCAAATCATCTTTGCTACGAAATTTTGCGTCTAAAGCCGCCAACCAGACCATACAAGGTGCTTGACATTGGATGCGGCGAAGGAAAGGATGCTGTTTTTCTTGCGCGGAACGGCTACCATGTAAGTGCATTTGATCTTTCGGAACAAGGACTATCCAAAGCCCGCGCACTCGCCGATCATTGCGGAGTAGAAATTGAGTTCTTCCGGGCTGATGTGCGTGACTTCAGGCTCCAAAAAAACTATGACATAATCTTTTCGAGCGGCGTCTTTCACTACATCCCGCATGAACTGCGCGGGGCAATCATAGATAACCTCAAATCACACACCACAGAAAACGGCATCAACGTGATCAATGTCTTTGTAAAAAAGCCGTTCATCGCCCTTCCGCCCGACATCGAAGAATGTGAAATTGACGCAGGCATCTGGAAATCGGGAGAGTTACTGATGTATTACCATGATTGGCTATTCCGAAAAAATGAAGAACGGATTTTCGATTGCCACAGCGGCGGAATTCCCCATCAGCATTGCATGGACGTGCTGATCACGCAAAAGATTTAGACAAAGAAGCCTCGGCAAGGAAAGCATCTTGCCGAGGCTTCTGATAATTGTTGGCGTTTCGTCCATTTTGCGCGGTTCAGCGGGCCAGATCGATGTTCTCGCCCACCAGGCCAATATAGGCCCCCTCGGCAGCTTCGGCCGATTCGGGATGCGCCAGCAGCCATTTGTTGCAGGCCCAAAGCAGTGCATCATCGCCACCGGTCGGCGTGATGGCGGGCTTGGCCGTGTTGGTGCCCTTCGGCAGGGCGATCAGCACGCGGAAGCCCTGTGCGGCATCGGCGTGGCAGGGCGCATAGTGCAGGGTGGTGGCATAGCACTCGACCAGCACGCCCGCCGGAACGCGGAAGGCCTTGACACGCGCGGTATCCAGCACGCCGTCGGTGATTTCGTCCTGCTTCGCCAAAAGCAGAATATAATCGGTGGCGCCGAGATTGTACTCACTGTCGCGATGGTACTCCAGGCAGTTGAGCCGACTATTGTGCCCGTTGCACCAGCCAAGCTGAGCAGGCATCCCACCAAACAGGTGCACCGATACGGCATCGGCCGCCGCAAGCGCCTGCAGTGCCGGCTCCTCGGGCACATAACCCACCCCATCGGGCAGGGGCGTCTCAGCCAGCACCGGGAGCAGCTCGGCGACCATCGCCTCCATGCCCTCCACCACGCGACCATATGCGCGGAACGCATCATCGTAAACCGAAAGAATCTGCATGTGTCCTCCCTCCCCGCGGCATCCCGCGGAATGTCTTGATTTCTTTAATATTCTACCACAAATCGCGCCAAAAATCAAGTGTCTGCATGCTCCCTCAGCCCGGGATACAGGATTTCGGCCAGCGTGCGGTAGGCTTCGGCGAAGCGGCAGTTTGGCTTATAGTGGAAGAGGGCACGGTCCAGGTAATAGACCCGCCCCTCACGCACGGCGCGCAGGACCTGCCAGACCGGATTATCCCCATAGGTATCCTCCACCGCCTGCCGAGCAAGCGCGGCGTCACGATGGCATTGCACCACGATACAGTCGGGATCTGCCGCATACACGGCCTCCAAATTGATGTCGATCCGCTCAGCAGCAGGCAGTTGGCCGGCATCGGCGATATTATCCGCGCCCATCAGCGCCAGCATCTCGCCGACCACCGTATTGGCCGTATTGGCACGCAGGGCGGTGGTATCCGAAAACATCGAAAAAACGGACGGCGCTTCTCCTGTTGGCAGGTCGGAAAGCAGACCGACCACCTCATCCAGCACCGGCATCGCCACGCTCTCCCAGAGATCGGGGCGGCCGTTCAAGTGGCAGAAGACCTTGAACCACTTCAAATAATCCTCGAAATTCTCATAATCGACCGCCACAACGGCGATTCCCGCCGCCGCGGCCGGCCCCTCGACGGTCGAATAGCCGTCCATCGCAGTGGAGCAGAGAATCAGCGAGGGCTGCATGGCGATGATCCGCTCCACGTCCCACTTGCGCGCGGCGGCGGAGGTGGCGACGACCGTCATGCCGTCATCAGCGGTGATATCCCGGCCGATCTGTGCCGTGTACATCTCGACGGCCGAACTGCCGCCAATACAGCCGTCCACCCGGCCGCCCGCCTCGTACCAGAGGGTAATGTAGCTGGCATAAAGGCCGATCACCCGCGCAGGATCGCACGGAACGGTGCAGATTCTGCCCAACGCATCGGAGAAGGTCACCGCAGTTTCGCTTACCGTGACCGTGTCTGCTTTGGCCAGGAAAGCGGCGCGCAGGTCATCCGCGCGCGATTGTGTGGCGCGGAGAGGGGACTTCTGCGCAGTGCAGGCTGATAAGAGCATCAGCACCGCCCCCCAAAGCGCCAGTGTGCGCATCCATTTCATTTCATCTCCTCCTCGCCGCAGGGGGAAAGCGGAATCACATACCGGCTGCCGTCCGCGCCGTCTCGCAGAATCTTGGTGCGAATACGGAAGATCCGCGCCAGGTTTTCCTCGGTCAGCACATCGTCCGGCTTGCCGTCTGCCGCGATCTTCCCATCCGCAATGGCCACCAGCCGGTCCGAATAGCGGGCGGCCAGCTGCAGATCGTGCAGGACCATCAGCACCGTCATGCCCTGCTCTCGATTGAATCGGCGGATCAGGGACAGCAGTTCCAACTGGCTGTGCATATCCAGATGCGTGGTCGGCTCGTCCAGAACCAGCACCTCGGGCTGCCGACAGACGGCCATTGCCAGCCAGACGCGCTGGCGCTCACCGCCCGACAGCGTGCCGATCGCACGCGCCTGCAGATGCGTCAGACCGGTCTGGGCAAGCGTCTGCTCGACGATCGCTTCATCCGCTCCGGTCAGTGCACGGCCTGCGCGCAGGTGCGGATATCGCCCGTAAGAGACCAGCGTGCGCACATCCAGGTCGGGCGGTGCGTCTTGGTCCTGCGGCAAATACGCGACCTTGCGGGCAAAGGCCCGGCGCGGGTAGGCCAGCATCGGGCGGCCGGCATAGACGACCTCCCCCGCTTGCGGCACCACCGCACGGGAGACCGTTTTGAGCAGGCTGGACTTGCCGCATCCATTCTGCCCGACAAGGCTCGCCATCTCGCCCCGCTCAAGCGCCAGGGTCACGCCCTCCAGCACGCGGCGGCCGCCGTATGCGACCGTGATTTCACGAAAACCGAAATACATCAGCCGATCCCTCCCCTCGCGCGGCGCTGGAGCAGCCACAAAAAGAAGGGCGCACCCAGCAGCGACAGGATGATGCTGACCGGCACCTCGCCGGGCGGCAGGATCACGCGGCCGACGGTATCGCAGATGACCAGAAGGCCAAAGCCAAGCAAAGCTGAGGTCGGCAACAGCACGCGGTGATCCGAGCCGACCAGCAGCCGAGCCGCGTGCGGCACAATCAGGCCGACAAAGCTGATCAGCCCGGCCACCGCAATGGCCGCGCCGGCCAGAAGCGAAGAGATTACGATCAAAACAAAGCGAAACAGCTCGGTCCGCAGGCCAAGTGAGGAGGCCGTTTCGTCACCGAGCATCAGCAGATTCATCTTCGTCGGGAGCAGCGTGCAGGCGAGGATTCCCACCGCCGCATAAGGCAAAAGAAGGGAAAAGCTGTCCCAGCCGGAGCCGTTAAAGCCCCCCACAAGGAAGCCCGACACGCTGCCCAGCGCATCGGCAAAAAAGAGTTTGATTGCATCGTTAAAGGCGCCGAACATGGCCGAGACCGCCATGCCGGCCAGGATCATCTGCACCGGGCGCACACCGCGCCGGTAGGCCAGCAGATAGATCAGCAACGTGGTCCCCAGCGCGCCGAGGATACTGCCAATCGGCAGCAGGTGGGCATAGGCGGGGAACGCCGCCAGCGTCAGATAGCCGACGAAGCTTGCCCCGCCCGTCACGCCGATGGTGGTGGGGGATGCCATCGTATTGCGCATCACCCCTTGCAGAATACAGCCTGAGAGCGCAAGGCAAATGCCCACCATGCCGCAGCAAAGCACGCGCGGAAGCCGCAGATTCCAGATCAGCAGCCGCGCCGTGCTCTCGTCATCCACGAACAGGGCACGCAGCACCTCGCGCATCGAAAAGGAGACCGTGCCGATGCCGACCGAGATCACGGCCGCCAGCCCTGCTGCAATGGCCAGCAGGGCAATGATCAGCGGTCCGCGTGTCCTTGTTTTCATCTGCACAGTCTCCTTTGCGGATGCCGCACCGCGGCGGCTTAGCGTTATTCCAGTTCGAACGCGCCGGTGTAAAGCTGGTAGTACTTGCCGCGCTCGGCAATCAGCTTTTCGTGGCTGCCGCGCTCAATGATGCGGCCATGCTCCAGCACCATGATGACATCGGCATTTTTGACGGTCGAGAGGCGGTGAGCGATAACGAACACCGTCCGCCCCTGCATCAGGGCATCCATGCCGCGCTGGACAATGGCTTCGGTGCGCGTATCGATGGAGGAGGTCGCCTCGTCGAGGATCATCACCGGCGGATCGGCCACAGCCGCGCGGCTGATCGCCAGCAGCTGCCGCTGGCCCTGCGAGAGGTTGGCACCGTTTCCGGTCAGCATGGTTGCGTAGCCCTCGGGCAGGCGGGTGATGAAATCGTCCGCACCGGCCAGCTTGGCGGCGGCAATACATTCTTCGTCGGTCGCATCAAGGCGGCCGTAGCGGATATTCTCCATGACCGTGCCGGTAAAGAGGTTGGTATCCTGCAGGACGATACCCAGCGAACGGCGCAGGTCGGCCTTCTTGATTTTGTTGATGTTGATGCCGTCATAGCGGATCTTGCCGTCGGCAATATCGTAGAAGCGGTTGATGAGATTCGTAATGGTGGTCTTACCGGCACCGGTCGCGCCGACAAAGGCAACCTTATGCCCCGGCTCAGCATAGAGGGTGATATCGTGCAGAACGGGCTTGCCCTCTTCGTAGGCGAAATCGACTTCGCTGAGCCGTACATCGCCCCGCAGGCGGGTGTAAGTCACACTGCCGTCCCCCTGATGCGGATGTTTCCAGGCCCAGATGCCGGTACGCTCGGCACATTCGACCAGCTCACCGTCCTCTTCGCGGGCGTTGACCAAGGTCACATAGCCATCGTCTACCTCGGGCTCCTCGTCGAGCAAAGCAAAAATTCGCCCTGCTCCCGCCAGGCCCATGACGATCGCATTGGCCTGGTTGGATACCTGGCTGACGTTCGCCGTGAACTGTTTGGTCATGTTCAAAAAGGGCACCACGACGCTGATTGACAGCGGCAGGCCGGACAGGCTGAGGTTGGGTACGCCGAAGAGCAGCAGCAAACCACCGCTCAGCGCCACCACGACATAGAGAATATTGCCGATGTTGTTGAGGATGGGGCCGAGCATGTTGGCATAGCGATTGGCACGCTCGGATTCGTGGAAGAGCTCGTCGTTGAGGCGGTCGAAATCGTCGCAGGCGGCCTTTTCGTGACAGAAAACCTGCACCACCTTCTGACCGTTCATCATCTCCTCAATGAAACCCTCGGTGCGACCGATGGCCTTCTGCTGGCGAACGAAGTGCCGCGCAGAGCCGCCGCCAACCCGCCGGGTCACAAAGAGCATAACCGTCACGCCGCAAAGCACCACCAACGCAAGCCAGACGCAGTAGCGCAGCATGATGAAGAGAACGGTCAAGACCACCACCGACGAGCTGAGCAGCTGCGGGAGACTCTGCGAGATCATCTGGCGCAGCGTGTCGATATCGTTGGTGTAATGCGACATGATGTCGCCGTGGTTGTGAGTATCGAAATACTTGATGGGCAGGGTCTGCATGCGGTTGAACATCGAACCGCGCATCTTGGCCAGCGAGCCCTGTGTGATCACGGCCATCAGCTGGTTGAAGAGCAGGCCAGAACCGAGCGAAAGCAGATAGAGCACAGCCAGGGTCAGCACGATCTGCAGGATCTGTCCGCCCACCGATGCCCAATCGCCGCTCTTCCAGCTCTGCTCGATGAGCGCCATGACCTTCTGCAGGAAGGTCGCCGGAATCGAGCTGACAACGGCATTGAAGAGGATGCAGGCGATGGTGACAGGCAGCATCACCGGATAGAAGGAGAAGAGCATGCGCAAAAGGCGCAGGATCATCTTCAGACCGCCCTTGGGCTTCTGCGGTTTATTCTGCATCGTCTTCACCTGCCTTGTTCTGGGAAATATATGTCTCACGGTAGATGGCACAGCTCTGCATCAGTTCGGCATGTGTGCCGCAGGCCGAGATCCGGCCGCCGTCCATGACCAGGATCCGATCCGCATCCTCCACCGAAGCGGTGCGCTGTGCGATGATGATCTTGGTCGTGCTGGGGATAAACTCGCGCATGGCCGCGCGGATCATGGCGTCGGTGCGGGTATCGACCGCGCTGGTCGAATCGTCCAGGATGAGGATCTTGGGCTTCTTGAGCAGCGCACGCGCAATGCAAAGCCGCTGCTTCTGGCCACCCGAGACGTTGGCGCCGCCCTGTTCAATGTAGGTATCATAGCCATCGGGGAAGCTGCGAATGAATTCATCGGCGCAGGCGAGACGGCAGGCCTCCTCCATCTCGGCATCGGTCGCTTCGGGATTACCCCAGCGGAGGTTCTCCTTGATGGTACCCGAGAAGAGAATGTTCTTCTGCAGCACCACCGCCACCTGATTGCGCAAAGCATGGAGCGAATAGTCGCGCACATCGACGCCGCCGACGCGGACCGTGCCTTCGGTCGCATCGTATAGACGGGAGATCAGCTGGATCAGCGAAGATTTGGACGAGCCAGTCGTGCCGACGATGCCAATCGTCTCGCCCGAGCGGATGTGCAGGTCAATGTCGGCCAGCGCCATGCGATCCGCCTTGGCGGAATACTTGAAGCTGACTCCGCAGAAATCCACCGAGCCGTCGGCAACCTCGGTCACGGGGTTAGCACACTCCGTGAGGGTGGGTTTCTCCTCCAGCACCTCCACAATACGCTTGGCCGACTCTGCCGACAGGGTCAGCATCACGAAAATCATCGACAGCATCATCAGGCTGCTGAGGATCATCATACCGTAGGTCAAAAGCGCCGACATTTGCCCGATATCCAGATCGGTTCCGCGCGTGGTGATGACCAGATAAGAACCGAAGCCCTGGACGAAGAGCATGACGGAATAGAGGCAGAACTGCATCAGCGGGCCGTTGAAGGCGAGGATCCGCTCGGCGCGGGTGAAGTCGGCGCAGACATCGTCGGCCGCGGCTGCGAATTTCTTCTGCTCATCCCGCTCGCGGACATAGGATTTGACGACGCGCATGCCCTTGACGTTCTCCTGAATTGAGGCGTTGAGCACATCGTATTTCTTGAACACGCGGCGGAAGAGGGGCATGGCAAAACGCGCAATGCAGATCAGACCGGCAGCAAGCAGCGGCACCAAACCAACGAAAATCCACGCCATCTGCCCGCCCATGATGAAGGCCATGATGAACGAGAAAACCAGCATCATCGGGCTGCGCACTGCGACGCGGATGAGCATCATGTAAGCGTGCTGCACATTTGAGACGTCTGTGGTCAGACGGGTGACCAGCGACGAGGTTGAGAAGCGGTCGATGTTCTCAAACGAATAGTGCTGGACGGTATGGAACATGTCCCGGCGCAGGTTGCGGGCAAAGCCGCAGGCAGCCGTGGAGCAGGTCACGCCAGCCGCCACACCGAAGGTCAGCGACAGCACCGCCATCAGCACAAGCAGAAGGCCATAGCGCAGCAGGGTAGGCATCGAGCAGCCCCCTTTGATTTGATTGACCAGCTCGGCAATCAAGAAGGGGATGATGCACTCCATCACTACCTCCAGCGCGACCAGAATCGGCGTGGCGATGGACAGGCGCTTGAATTCCCGCACACGGCCGGCTAATTGTTTCAGCATATAAACTCTCCTTTTTACGAAAAGAACGAGCCCCCGCCGCATCACAGGGCGTTGCTCGTACCGCATATATTTTACCCCAAACGGGAAGAAATGTCAATGAATGGAGTGTTAACTTTCCCCTAAAATGTGTGGGGCGCAATGCGCCCCACACACTTTTCAGTTGCATCGAACCGAACGCCTTACAGGAGCTGCTGCATCAGCGCGGGGAAGGTCCGGTAGTCATCAATCGTGATGAAATTAAAGTCGGAGAGATATACCGCTTCATCATTGCCGCCGGGACCGTAGTCGTCCCCGACGTAAACGACCTCATCATGCGCAATCCCGCGAGCCGCGCAGTAGCGGTCGAGGGCGTAGTACTTGTTGTAGGGGAACGGAGCCATATCAAACGAAGATGATCCGCCGACGAAAACAGTATAGTCGTTGAACACTGCCTTAATATCTTCATAGATGGCGCGGCGCTTCGTGCGGTCGGGGTCGAAGGCCAGCTTATCAGCGATATCAGCCTTTGTGCCAAGGATCGGGAAGGTCACGCAGCCCGAGGCGTGAAACTCAACATTATCCCCCTTGAATTCGGTAAAGCCATACTTCTCACGCATGGCCGTGACACGGGTCTCGAGCGACGCACGGTCACAGGGCAGAACGTTGTCTTCCTTGACGACAATATCGCCGCTGGCTGCATCGTACTCGGCGTACTGCAGGCCGTAGTTACCGATAATATCGATGGGATAGCCGCCCATCTGGTTGAAAATGCGGCGGCACATGCCGGCGCCGGCCATGATAAGCTTGTATTTTTTCGACAGCGCATCAAGCACAGCACGGTTCTCATCGCCCAAAGGCGATTTGTGCTGGGTCAGTGTACCGTCGAGATCAAACGCAATCAGTTTAATCTTTGCGGGATTGATCGACATAAGGAATCCTCCAATCATTTACTACAATGGGTATTATATCACAATTCAACATTGCCGTCAAGGCCAAAACATCCACGCGCTCGCCATTTTTATACAAAAAGGGCTGCCGCATCAGCGGCAGCCCCCGGAACAAACCTAAATTCGACGCTTGATACGCGTCAGCGCCTCAATCAGCGGAACAGCCAGAACGAGGGCAAGTACAAAATTGCCGATGGCGTGCGGGATATCGAACGAGATGCCAGCCAGCCAGTAGGCCAGTGCCGTTTTCGGCCCGCCGGTGATCAGCCAGGGAATCGCCGTCAGTGCCCCGAAGGAAAAGCCGTAGGCTCCCGAAAGGATGGCCCAACCAAGCGCCCGGCCCGCATACTGCCTGCCGTTGACCGCTTCCCTTCCCTGCGGAACAAGCATCACAATGCCCCACAAAATAAACCATATGTAGAGGTAGGACATCCACCAGATGCCGAAGCCGTACAAGAGACCCTGCAGCAGCACAAACACGCCGATTCCGGGCAGCGCATGCATGCGGAACACCCGCGTCCAGACGATGATCAGAAGCGAAACCAGCTCAATGTTGGGCAATCCGGCCATCACGACCTGCGAAATGCAGAGCAGTGCCCCGAACATCGCGCCCAGCACCAGCAAAAACAACTGCCGTTGGTAGGATCTCATCGCGCTCAATAGCCGACCGTCAGCGTGATCTCGAACTTATCCCCATCGGCAATGGGGGTCGTGTCCACGCCAGAGAAAAGGGCTTCGCCGCCCTTGGTGAAGCACCACCATTCCTGGTTTGCTTCATTAATGGTGACGCCGTTGACCGTCTTGACGAAAAGCCCGTACTGACTCTCGTCGCCGGCAATCAGCTTCTCCTGCTCCAGCGCCCCGCGCAGAAACTCTGCATCGGTGGTGATGGTTTTGGTGGTGGTCCCGTCAGCGGTGACAATGTCAACCGTGATGGTTTTGCTGCCTGCCTGTGTCTGCGTTTTCGCGCAGCCCGTGCAAAGTGCCATTGCCGCGATCAGCACTGCCAGGAGAACAAGCACAGCAGAACGGAAAATCGTGTTGCGTGTGTTCATGGATATTATCCTTCCTTTATTTTATTTTCGCACAGAGGACACAGCTGCGGCATAGCCGCCCCGACGATCCGCGGGAAACTGCATACATGGGAGCAAAGTCTTTCGGCTGATGGATCACACCCTGCGTCTTCCCACCTTGCGGCAGTGACAGCCGATGTCCGCGGCGACATCGGGCAGAGCGCTCAACTCCAAACACGGCGACGGGTTCGCGGCGGATTCGCACCGCCTTCCTTTTTCTCCCGCCCTGTACCCGTTCAGTGTAGCACAACCGGCAAAAAAAGTCAAGGGGCGAGCGCAATTTTTGCGCCCGCCCCGTAAAATCAATAGGGAGTCGGTTCAAAGTTTTCGGCAATGTATATCTGGAGCGGCAGGCCGTCGTCGACCAGAAGGAAATCCACGCCGTTTTCATAGAGGTACTTCCACTGCTCAGGTGTCTCAAGACCGCCACCGAGCAGATGCGCATCGATGTAGAAGCGAATATCATCCTTGATCGCCGCAAGCTCATTTGTTGCCTGGTCAACATAAGTTGTCGGCTTCTTGATGCTGAATCCATTCCAGCGTGCAATCACCAGATAATTCTGCTTTTGCATGGCCTGAAGCAGCTTGGGCCAATCGGCGCGTTTGGTATGATCAAATTTATAGAACACCATCGGCGCAGTCCCGCCGGCCGCTTCAATCTTCTTGACAATATTTATCTGCTGATTCAACGAGAAGTGATAGTTGAGAATACAGGTCTGCCATGCCTGGGTTTTCTCGACCAGCGGCTGAATGTCGCGGTCCCAGTTCCAGACCCCGTATTTGTCGAGGCGGATGGTTATGCGCCCGTTGCAGACAATCAGCGCTTCCTCAAAGGTAGGAATGAGATAATCGGTCTTTGTGCCGTCGTTCATGGTCAGGCGCAGCTGGCGGAGCTCCTCAAAGCTCCAGTCGGCCAACTTTTCCGAGGTAGGCAGACCGTTTTTGCCGGCCTTGTCCTCCCAGTCGGTCGTGCGCTTGAGGGTCTCGTCGTGCATCAGCACCACGACATTATCCTTGGTCAGGCGAACGTCCAGCTCAATGTTGTCAGCGCCCATTTTGATGGCGCTGATAATACCCTCAATCGAGTTCTCAGGGTACTGCTTGAAATCGCTGCGGTGGATGGAGGACATCATGCGGCCGTCGCCGTCGGCGAAAGCGGCCAGCTTTTCGTTCCAGTCGGTCATCCATTCGGGCACGTCAAACTTCAGCGCCCAGTTACATAAGAACCCGTCGGGATTGGCAATATATTCCTCACGGGTATCAGCGCCATCAAAGCTGAGGGTAAAATCTCTTGCAATCGTCCCCTCGGCCAGCACGCCGCTGTAGATCAGCTCGGCCACAGCATTCACCACGGCAGCATCACTTCCGCCCGCGATGACCAGCTTCTCGCCCTGGACGGCCACGCGGTAATCATTCGGCCCCAGCCCCTCGCCCAGTTCCGCCGACTCGGGGCGGTTGGTTGCGCCGAGCAGGATCTCGCACGCACCGAAGGCCGGCTCCTCACCCTTGGGGGACCAGTCAGTGGTCAGGTTCGGCCGGGTGCCAAGTGCCTTATGCAGCGCCGTAGCCGCCGAAACCTCCAACTTGCCGGCCGTCTCAACGCGAACGATGGTATACGTTTCGTCCAGCGTAAGAACGGCAGGAATCGGTTCAGTCTCGGGTGCCGCGGTCGTTTCGGGGACTGCCGTCGTCTGGGTGGCATGCCCTTCAGACGGGAGGGTAGTATCCGCTCCGGCAGAGGCCGGTCCGTTGCTGCAGCCGGCAAGGGCAATCACCGCCGCAAGACCAATGGCCGCCAAACATGCTTTTTTCCACATAAATTGCATACTCCTCCAAAATCACGTCGACGCAACGCCGAAGAGTGGTGTGTTTATTTCACCATAAGCGGCGCCGCATGTCAAGGTTAACAAAAGCCGGCAAGCCCCTGGGCTTGCCGGCTGCGGAATCAAAACTTAGCGAACGCGGCGGCGAACAGCGATGAGCGCTGCAGCAGCAACGATCAGAGCCATGCCGAAGATGGGAGCAACGTCGGCAGTGGAGGGGGTAACTGCAGGTGCCTTGGTGGTGGCAGGAGCAGCAGTGGTGGTCTCGGGAGCCTTAGTGGTCTCGGGAGCCTTAGTGGTCTCGGGAGCCTTAGTGGTTACGACAGCGTCCTTGCCCAGGAGGGTGAAGGGGCCGTACTTCGGCTTGTCGCCGAGGTTGTTGGCCGACCACAGCAGGGCGTCGCGCTTGTAGTCGTCATTGTAGTCATCGTTGACCTGGATACCGAAACCAGCGATGCCGCCAGCCTTGATGGTGGGAGCAACGGTCTTATCGTACTCAACGCTGAACTCAACGATGTAACCGGTGTCGGTGTACTGACGAACGATCTCAATCTTGCAGTCCTCGTTTACAATGGACATGTTCCAGCCATTGTAGGTCTGCATGTGGTAGCAGGGGAGGTTGTCGTCGGTGCCGCAGATCTTCTCGGGATGGATACGGAACCAGAGTGCGCCAGCATCAAGGATATCCTTGTAGGGCTGGGTGTCAGCGTCGATCGCAGCCTGAACATTGTCCACGTCGATGTAGAACTCGATGCAGTCAGTGTTATGGTTGGTCGAAGCGCCATTGCTCTTGGTAGCGGGGGTGGAGTCCTTTACCTCAGCGAAAACGTAGAGCTTGGTCTCATCCCACAGGAAGTAGGAGTAGAAATCAGTCTTGCAATCTTCCATTGCGTTGTCGTTGTAGGTCTTGTGGAGCCAAGAGGTAACCTTGTCGGACTTGAGGTAAGCGTCATCGAGCTTACCGTCGATGACTGCCTGGCCGTATGCTGCGTTGAGCATCTTGCCGCAGTCAGGGGACTTGGAGGTTGCAGCAGTTGCGCCAACGGTCAGCAGGGAGGCAAGCATAGCAACCAGCATGAGGCATGCGAGAATCTTCTTCATAACGAAATCTCCTTGAAAAATTGGTGATTTTAGTCCGGCAAATCCGATGACTTGCCGGACTTAAATTTAGAAATTAGCGAGCGCGGCGGCGTGCAGCGATGAGCGCAGCAGCAGCGACAAGCAGAGCCAGGCCGAAGACGGGAGCGATGTCAGCCGTAGTCGGGGTCTGAACAGGAGCAGCGGTGGTCTCGGGAGCCTTGGTGGTCTCGGGAGCCTTAGTGGTCTCGGGAGCCTTAGTGGTCTCGGGAGCGCCAACCTTCTCGCCCTTAGCGAGAAGCTGGAACGGGCCTACCTTAGCGGGGTCGCCGAAGCTGTTGAGCGACCAAAGCAGGTAGTCGCGGCTGTTGTTGCCGTCAACTTCGTCGTTAACCTGGATGGAGAAAC
>JAFWBJ010000024.1 GCA_017507145.1 Clostridia bacterium
AAAGGCCCTCTGGTAGGGGCTTGGGGACAAAGTCCCCAAAACTCTTACATCAGCGACTTGTACAGCTCGGTGATCTCCTCAACGCTCGTCTCGCGCGGATTGCCGGGAGTGCAAGCGTCGTCGAATGCAGACTGAGCGAGGAAGGGGATATCCTCGGGCTTGACGATTTCCTTGAGGTCGGCAGGGATTCCAACATCGATCGAGAGCTGCTTGACCGCCTCGATTGCGGCGGCGCGGTACTCCTCAACGCTCATGTCATCAACACCCTTGACACCCATTGCGCGGGCGATCTCGCGGTACTTTTCACCGGTAGCGGGTGCATTGTAAGCCATAACAGTCGGTAGGATGATGGCGTTAGCGACGCCGTGGGGGGTATCATAGAGCGCGCCCAACGGGTGAGCCATCGAGTGAACGATGCCAACACCGACATTGGAGAAGCCCATGCCGGCGACATACTGACCGAGCGCCATATCAGCGCGGCCCTCAGCGGTGTTCTCGACCGCACCGCGCAGCGAGCGGGCGATGATTTCGATTGCCTTGAGATGGAACATGTCGGACAGCTCCCATGCGCCCGGCGTGATGTAACCCTCGATGGCGTGGGTCAGGGCGTCCATGCCGGTAGCGGCGGTCAGGCCCTTGGGCATGGTGGCCATCATGTCGGGGTCGATAACAGCAACAACGGGAATGTCGTGGACGTCAACGCAGACCATCTTGCGGTTCTTCTGTACGTCGGTGATGACGTAGTTGATGGTAACCTCAGCGGCAGTACCGGCCGTCGTCGGAACAGCAATGATCGGTACGCACTTGTTCTTGGTCGGCGCAACACCCTCAAGCGAACGCACATCAGCGAACTCGGGGTTGTTGATGATGATACCAGCAGCCTTGGCCGTGTCCATCGAAGAGCCGCCGCCGATGGCGACGATGCAGTCAGCACCGGCCGCCTTGTAAGCGGCAACACAGGCCTGTACATTCTCGATGGTGGGGTTGGTCTTGATGTCCGAGAAGATCTCGTAGACAACACCAGCGGCATCCAGTACGTCGGTGACCTTCTTGGTGACACCGAACTTGATCAGATCGGGGTCGGAGGCGACCAGTGCCTTTTTAAAGCCGCGTCCCTGAATTTCAGCAGGGATCACGTTGATCGCACCGGAACCGTGGTAAGAGGTCTCATTGAGAATAAAACGATAGGGCATGGGTAGTTTCCATCCTTATAATTTTTTGCCGGATATCTCCGACATTGTCTATATTTTAATATGTGAGGTAGGGTAAGGTGTGAATAAAGTGTAAATTGTGAAGAAAAAGACAATCTTGCTGCGCGTTTCTCCAACTTAGCAAAAAAAAATGATAAAAATACGCAAAAACGGGCCTATCCTGGATATGCTCCTGTTCAAAAATCCCCCTAGCAGCCGATTTTCGTGCGGTCGACGATGACGACACCTGAGTAATACAGCCCAAGGATGGTCTCTGCTTTGACGCCGGCCTTGCCCAGATCGTGGGAGCCCCCCAGACCCCCGCAAGAACTCTCCCAAAATAAAGATGACCTTTGTGCGCATCAAATTTGATTGGCACAAAGGTCATACTTATTTATGAAAGTTTTTGGGGAGTCCAGAGGGCCTTTTTTCAAAAAGGCCCTCTGGTAGGGGCTTGGGGACAAAGTCCCCAAAACTCTTACATCAGCGACTTGTACAGCTCGGTGATCTCCTCAACGCTCGTCTCGCGCGGGTTGCCGGGACGGCAGGCGTCGTCGTAAGCCGACTGTGCGAGGAAGGGAATATCCTCGGGCTTGACGATGTCCTTGAGGTCAGCGGGGATGCCGACGTCGGCGGAGAGCTGCTTAACCGCCTCGATCGCGGCGGCGCGGTACTCCTCGACGCTCATATCATCAACACCCTTAACGCCCATTGCGCGGGCGATCTCGCGGTACTTTTCACCGGTAGCGGGTGCGTTGTAAGCCATAACGGTCGGCAGAATGATAGCGTTGGCAACGCCGTGGGGGGTGTCATAGAGGGCACCAAGCGGGTGTGCCATCGAGTGCACAATGCCAAGGCCCACGTTCGAGAAGCCCATACCGGCGACATACTGACCCAGAGCCATGTCGGTGCGGCCTTCAGCGGTGTTCTCGACTGCGCCGCGCAGCGAGCGGGCGATGATCTCGATTGCCTTGAGGTGGAACATATCGGAGAGCTCCCATGCGCCGAGGGTGATGTAGCCCTCGATGGCGTGGGTCAGCGCGTCCATACCGGTGGCGGCGGTCAGACCCTTGGGCATGGTGGCCATCATGTCGGGATCGACAACGGCGACAACGGGAATGTCGTGCACGTCGACGCAAACCATCTTGCGGTTCTTCTGAACGTCGGTGATGACGTAGTTGATGGTAACCTCAGCTGCAGTACCGGCGGTCGTCGGAACGGCGATGATCGGTACACACTTGTTCTTGGTCGGCGCGACGCCCTCGAGGGAGCGAACGTCGGCGAACTCGGGGTTGTTGATGATGATGCCCACAGCCTTGGCCGTGTCCATCGAAGAGCCGCCGCCAATGGCGACAATGCAGTCAGCCTCGGCAGCCTTGTAGGCAGCCACACCGGCCTGGACATTCTCGATGGTGGGGTTGGGCTTGATCTCGGAGAAGAGCGTGTATGCGATACCGGCGGCGTCGAGCACGTCGGTGACCTTCTTGGTCACACCAAACTTGATCAGGTCGGGGTCGGAGGCGACCAGTGCCTTTTTGAAGCCGCGGCCCTGAATTTCAGCAGGAATCGCATTGATTGCACCTGCGCCGTGGTAGGAGGTTTCATTGAGAACAAAACGATTGGCCATGGGTAGTTTCCATCCTTTCTTTAGCCGGATATGTCCAGCATTGTCTATATTTTAACATACTTGATGCACCCATGTGTGAACAAGCTGTAAACTCTGTTAAGAAGGGTCGACAATCGTGCCGATAAAGACGGGCAGATGATTCTCACAGTCGATGATCATGTAGAGGAAGGGGCGGGTGAGATAGACCAGCTTCGCATCCTTGGGGGGCATCCAGACAGTTTCGGGGACCGCAACCACGACCGTCGCGGCGGCCGCCTCGGTACCTTCCTCGCCGACGTCGATGTGGGCGCGGTGGAGTACCTTTTCGATGAAGATGTTGCCCTCAACGGCCGAGCCGAGTCGGCTGAAGTCGGCCACTCCGCCGTCAAAAGCGTCGGGCATTCCCATCGCACTCAGCGAATCGGCCAGATCGGCATCATAGTCGTAGCTGAATTTGGGCAGACGGGCGATGACCGTGGCATCCGACACGCCGTCGAGCAGATCGATCAGCGCGGCACCGTCCAGCGCGGCGAGGTAGTCAGCCAGGGCGATCCCCTCATCGGGCAGAATGGCGGCAAAGGCATAGCGCCCACCGGCATAGGGCTTGATGAAGCCAACCGCATCCCGTCCGCTGAGATAAAGCCGCTCGGTGCTCTGCATATACGTCGCAGGCGTGTCGCTCCCGGCAAAGCCCGCCTTTTCGTTGCGGAAGGATTCAAACGCCGTCGCCCAGTCCGCATCAAAGGCCAGCGCATTGACCAGCAGCATGACGATGTGCGCATCGATCGAGTTCTCCGGCATCATGTCGGGGATCATCCCGTGAGTGTGCTCCTCGATAAAGGCATTGATGGCCTTGCGTGTGGTTTCGTCCATCGGCGTGGGGGTCGCGGCGGCGTTGTAGTAGTTGGCACAGGCGTCGAGGAATTCGGGGTAGACGGTCATGCCGGCGTTGCGATACCAGATCCCGTTGGCCATGTGCAGCTGTTCATTCTCGGTCAGCAGGCCGGGCATGATGGCGCAGAGGCGGCTTGCCGTAAAGCCAAGCGTCTCCTCCATTTGGCGGAGCGTGTTCCCGCCTGCCCCATTTGCCGTCATCCCCAGCGCGGCGAGAACCGAGAGCGGGGAGAGAATGGTATTTTGCTCGCTGAATTTCTGCTGGCGCAGCAGATCCAGCGCGAACTGCGCGGCGGCCGTGCGATCATCGTGCGCCGGGGTGTCCGGCTCAACGACGATCGGCGCGAGGGGCGGCGCGGTGGTATCGGCCGCTTGGGGCCGGCTGTTGGCACAGCCGCAGAGGAGGGTACAGAGCAGCATGAGCGCAAGAATTCGTTTCATAATCTCTCCTTTCTTCAGGACGGATCGACCACCGTGCCGATGAAGACGGGCAGATTACGCTCGGTGTCGACGATCATATACAGGAAGGGGCGGGTGAGATGAACGGTTTTGGGGTCTCGCGTGGCAATGCCGTCATTGGTCGCCACGACCGTTGCGGCGCCGGCGCGGGTTCCTTGCTCGGCGACCTCGATAAAGGTCTTGTGGAGGACAAAATCAATGAAGATCTTCCCGCGCGGACTGTCTGCCATGGCAGAAAAGTCGGCGGCGCTCGCGTCAAAGGCATCCGGCATTCCCATCTGCTTGAGCGATTCGGTCAGCGAATACGTGCAGGCGTAGCTGAATTTAGGCAGGGCAGCGTTGACGGTGCAGCGCTCGGCGCCGGACAGAATGGAGATCAGCCGCTCGCCGCTCAGGCTGCCGAGGTAGTCCTCGAGCGCAATCCCCTCATCGGGCAGAAGGGCCGCAAAGGCATACCGTAAGCCCCGGTAGGGCTTGATAAATCCCGACGCACCTTCATCCGAGAGATAGTGCGACTCGGCGGAATACATGAATTCCGCGCTGACCACCTTGCCGTCTTCGCGCGTAAAATCGCCGGTGTGCACCTGATTTTTCGTGTAAACCGTGGCCCACTTGGCCTCAAACGCCAGCGCATTGACCAGGCACATCACCGTATCATCGGAGAGTGTGCCGGGGGCAAGCATATCCTTGATCATGCCGGCGGTTTCCTTTTGCACAAAGCGGTTGATCTCCCGGCACGTGGCATCATCCATCGCAGCCTGACGCGCGGCGGCGCCGTAGTAATCGGCATTGGTCTGCAGGAATGTGGGCTTGACGGTCAGATCATGGTCGCGGAACCAGATCCCATTTGCCAGATGCAGGGTGTCGTTCTCTTCATGAAGGAGCGCCGACATCAGCGCGTTCAGCCGATCTGCCGGCAGGCCGAGTGTGCGCTCCATCTGTGCCCGCGTCTCACCGGCCGCGCCGTTTGCCGTCATCCCGAGCGCTGCCGCGAGCGAGAGGGGAGAGAGAAGGGTGTTTTCGGCCGAAGGTGTGTGATCGCGCAGCAGACTGAGCGAAAAATCAGCGAGCGCCGCTGCATCTTCGGGGGAAATCGTCTCGCTTTCGACTGTGGCCGGCGCGATATCGGCCATCAGGTCCTGGGAAGTGCCGGCCGAGGCACAGCCGAAGAGAAGTGCCGTGAGCGGCAGCAGGGAACCGAAACGTTTGAATTTCATGGGCAGCATCCTTTCGTATATTGTTGTCCATTAGACGGAATTGTTGCCAATTTGTTCCGCAGAGGGCGAAAAATATGCAAAAGGGGGTGTCACGCTTATTTGCGCGACACCCCGTCGAGTTTGATTTGGCGGCGGAAACGCCGCCATTTGGGGCTTTTTAAGCCCCAAACCATCAAACGTCGCTTCAAATTCCTTCGGAATTTCTGAAAACGCGGCTTTGTTGCCGCTTTTTCAGTGGGGCTGCCGCTAACGCGACAGCCCCGTTCGCGTTCCCCTTACCAGCCGATCTTCGAGCGGTCGACGATGACAGCACCGGGGTAATACAGCTCAAGAATGGTCTCAGCCTTGACGCCGGCCTTGCCCAGATCGTGGGAGCCCCACTGGCTGAGCCCAACGCCATGTCCCCATCCCTTGCCGGCAAAGATGAAATTGCCCGACGAAGCGGCGGTGTAGGTTTTGAGAATCGGCTTGAGCGTGGTTGTGATCAATGTGTTGTTGTGAATCGTTTCCGCCACGACCAGACCTGTCGTGGGATCCAGCGGATGAATGACAGTCTCGGCCGAGTTGTCGTCCATGGCCTGCATGCCGGTCATCAGATACGCGTCACCGGAGAAATCATATACGCCGGTTGCGGTAAAGACCGTAGAGGAGGATGCGGCGGGAAGAGTCTGTACGCCGCTGCCGGTGAAGACCGATGCGCCGCTGAGCGAGTAGGGCTGCTCGGTGAAGTAGTCATAAACCGAGTAGTTTCCTTCAGCGACTGCGGGCCGCATTGCGCCGCTGGTGCGCTCGGTTGCCGTGATGCTCTGCACCTCGTCAACCACATACTGCAGAACCCCGCGGCCGAGCACGAAATTCGCAGAGTTGACATAGCGGCTCAGGGCGGTCTGCACCTTGCCGGTGGTATTCAGCGTGACCTCGTTGCCCCGCGTGTCGGTGATGAGCAGAGACTTGACATAGCCCGATGCGATACCGGCGTATTCCAGGATTGCGATCGAGGCGATGTCGCCGGTCAGGGTAGTGTAGCCCTTGCTGCGCAGGTAGGATGCCAACTCAGAGGGCGAGACTTCGCTGATCCAGAGCGCATTTTCATGGCTGCTTTCGCTGTAACGCTCCCAGGGTGATCTTGCTGCGCCGATGTCATTGGCCGGATCAGTTCCGCCCCAGGCGGTATTGGGCGAGATCGACTCGCCGCCGTTGGAGGAAGAGAAGAAGCAGTTGACCACCTTGCCGTTGTAGCTGAGCACCTCCCCGGCAGAGGAGGAGACGGCATTCACGATACTGTCAGTGACCTTGTTGCGGCCGCGGTAGGACATGCAGTGATGGGTGCACATGTCAAATCCGTAGGCCTTGTCGTGCTGCCCCCAGTTGGCCAGCGCGTAGGAACGGATGGCAATGGCATTGGTACGCAGTGCCTCGGTCGGCCAGGAGCTGGAAATCTCGTTGGGCAGGATGCCCTCGACATACCCCTCCAGATCAACCAGGTTGAAGACGGTGATGCCGTTGACGGCATCGGTTTTGTAGCGGCTGATGGCGAAGACACCTTCATAGGTGTTTCCGGCCGGCGTTTTGATGTAGACAGGATTGTTAAAATCGCGCTGGATGGGCGTCAAGCCCATGTAATAATCTTCACCGCAGTCATATTCAAAGGCGACATGATCGGTTGCCGGATCGATCAGCGAAACGGCAGTCTCGGAGGGCTGGACGATCTCCACGCCGTAGTTGGCGAAGAGATGCTGAACGCGCGTCAGCGAGTTGACCGTCTGGTTATAAGCGGCAAAATCGCCGACCCGAATATAAAGGACGCCGTTGATGTAAGCGGGAAAAGCATAGAATCCCGCAGATTTTGCAGCGGCGTCGATTTGCGGCAGCATGGCGAGCTTTTGCACGGTAGAAGCGTTGATGGAAAGCTGAATGTGATATGCGCCGATTTTGGTCTGATAGTATTCATTTGTGGGAGAATAAGTGCCGTCGGCATTTTTGGATACGTTGGTGTCGCGTGCCGGCGTCAGCACGGTCTGGGGAAGGGTGAACATCGGCTCAAACACACGCACCGCGGTGTTGGAGTGGACCGACCCGATCACAAACCCATTTGCAGCCTCCAGGCGGTAGGAGGTCGGCGAATCGTTGCCGTAAATGATGCCGACCGAAATGTAGGGAATGGTGGCCGTTGCCGAATTGATGGCATAGGCCTGCAGATTCTCTGCGGCGTAAGCCGAGAAAAAGAGGGAAATAAAGGCTGTATAGATGGTGCCGCCGATCATCAGTACAACAAGAATAATTGCGCCAATCCGGAAAAGGAGTTTTTTGCGTTCCGCACGGCGATGAGCAGACTTAAGGTTCGACAAGCGTGTATCCTCCTTGTACCAAAATGTATGCGCCGCTGGAGGAGGTAATACGGATGCCGCGTCCGTCATTTCCGCGCGGGACGATGACCTCATGGTTGAGCGGGAGAGGGGTGCCATTGTAGAGCTCGGCGCCTTCGGTGATGTCGGAAAGGCCTTGCGCCGAGTCGCCGACGAAGGGAGAGACAACCTCAGCCGAGCCGGCGCGCAGAATGATGCTGCAAACCGAAGTGGCCAGCAGCTGGGTGCCGCCGGTCAGGTAAATGACCGTAAAGTTATTTGCAGTAGAAGAACCGCCCCCGGCTGCCACCGAATTGAGCTTATCAGAGAGCGCGTTGACACTCTGCTCCAGGCGCGCAATGGTCTGCTCGGCAGCAGACAACTTGGCAAGGGCGCTGTTCAGCTCGCTCTGCAAAGGAGAGACCGACTGTTCAATGGTTTGGTTGATGCTGGGACGGAAGGTTTCCTCAGCCCATTTCTGCAACCCGCTGTATACAACGATGGGGTCATTCTTGGTGTCGTAGGCGGCAGTAACGGCAACCGCTGTGGTGGCCATCATGGCTACGGTCAGGGCGAGTGCGATGCACACGCGGAATTTTCTTTTCATGATAGGTTCTCCTTTCAGGCGGGAGTTCGCAAAAATAATCAATAGGCGCGGCAGCGAAAAGATATTCGCTATCGCGCCTATTATATCATGGAAAGGTAGGAAAAAGCAAGGGTTTTGCGGGATTATTTACAATTGGGCCTGTTTTTTCGGGGATATAGCCCTTTTTGATGCGCATTTTAACTGTTTTTCGCCGAGAATGCCGCTCCGGGGGCCGGGATTTTCAGCTTGCGGCAGCCCTTGGTGTCGTAACGCTCATCAAAGTTTGTCAGCGCTTCAGTCAGAACCGTATCGCCCTTGAGCGACATCACCTGAACACCTGACGCCGTTCGGGTAGTCTTGACCGGAATCAGCGAGGACTTGATGACGATCGCCCGTCCGGCAGAGTTGATCAGCAGGAGGTCAATCGGGTCGGTTGTGCAGAAGGCGGCCACAATGGGGGATACGGTTGAATAAACACCGCTCTGCTTGCGGCGGACCGACTTGGTCTGGTAGGCCGACAGCGGAACACGCACGCCCTTGCCGTTGGCAAAGAGGAAGATGAAATGCTCATCCTCGCCGAACTCCTCGGTCATCATGCGCAGCAGAATCGGGCGCTCGCCATCCTCCATGCCCAGCTTGGCCGGGAGGAAGTCGCCCATCACCGATGCCTTGACCGGCTCAAAATCGGAGACCTTGGCACGGTAGAGCTGTGCGCGGTCGGTCAGCACAATGAATTCATCGCGGTTCTCCGCATCGCCGCTGAAGATGATCTCGTCACCGTCCTTGAGCTTCTGCTCATCGTTGCCGCGCAGCGAAGCGTGCGTGATCTTCTTGAAGTAGCCCTCACGGGTCAGCACCAGACGGACGTTGTAATTTTCGATCAGATCCTCGGCATCCAGTTCTACCACATCGTCAGCGTAGATCAGCTGTGTCTTGCGCGGCTGACCGTACTTTTTCTTGATCTCAGCGAGCTGCTTGATGATAACAGCCTTGAGTTTCAGCTCATCACCGATGGTCTCCTCCAGCTCAGCAATCTCAGCCTGAAGCGATTCAATCTCCTTGATGCGGTTGAGAATATACTCGCGGTTGAGGTTGCGCAGCTTGATTTCGGCGATGTACTCCGCCTGGATCTCATCAATGCGGAAGCCAGCCATCAAATTGGGTACAACGTCCTCTTCTTTCGCCGTCTCACGCACGATGCGAATCGCCTTGTCGATGTCGAGCAAAATCTTACCAAGCCCCAGCAGCAGGTGCAGCTTGTCCTTCTTTTTGCCGAGATCAAAGCTCAGCTCGCGCTTGACGCACCCGATGCGGAATTTGATCCATTCCTCCAGAATCTCGCGCACACCCATCTGACGGGGCGTCGAATCAATGAGAATATTGAAATTACACTTGAAGCTGTCCTCAAGCGAGGTTTGCTTGAACAGCTTTGCCATCAGCTTGTCGGGATCGGTGCCGCGGCGGACATCGATGGCTAGCTTAAAGCCCGAGAGGTCGGTTTCGTCGCGGAAATCGGTGACCTCCTTCAGCTTGCCTTCCTTGACCAGATCGGTCATTTTTTTCATGATCTGCTCAATGGTGGTCGAGTAGGGGATCTGTACAACCTCAATACAGCCGGCAGCCTTGTCATAGACATAGCGCCCGCGCAGCTTCACCGAACCAGAGCCCGACTCAAACACCTCGCGCATTGCCTCGCGGTCATAGATAAGGAATCCACCGCCCGGGAAATCGGGGGCCTTGATCAGATCCATCAGCTTGTCGGTCGACAGCTTCGGATTCTTCAGCAGCGCCGATGTGCCGTCGCAGATCTCAGCCAGATTGAAGGAGCAGATATTGGACGCCATACCGACCGCAATACCCATGTTGGGCGTGACGAGGATGTTCGGAAAAGCAGTCGGCAGCAGAACCGGCTCCTTCATCGTGCCGTCGTAGTTGTCCACCATGTCGACCGCATTTTTGTCAATGCCGCGGAAGATCTCGGCGCAGAAACCGTCCAGCCGCACCTCCGTATAACGGGGCGCAGAATAAGCGGTCGATGAGCTGTACTGCTTGCCGAACGATCCCTTTGAGTCGACGAAGGGATGCAGCAGTGCCTCATTGTCACGGGTCAGACGTACCATCGTCTCGTAGATTGCCGCGTCACCGTGCGGATTGAGCTTCATCGTCGCACCGACCACATTCGCACTCTTGGTGCGGGGGCCGCTCATCAGACCCATTTTATACATGGTGTAAAGCAGCTTGCGGTGCGCGGGCTTGAAGCCGTCAATTTCGGGAATGGCGCGCGAAACAATGACGGTCATGACATAGGGCATGTAGTTCTTCTCGATCGTTTCGGTGATCGGCTGCAGGGTGGGGGGCGCATGGACAATCGCCTCCGGAGCAGGGGGCGCTTTGCGTTTCTTGGCCATGGATTAACCTCTATCTTTCGTAGTACTATATTGAAAAGTTTTCGCGGGGTTCGG
>JAFWBJ010000025.1 GCA_017507145.1 Clostridia bacterium
CGCGCAGACCGGCTTCACCTTCACCAGCTGGAACCCCGCGATCCCGGCCACGATGCCGGCGAACGATCTGACGGTAACGGCAGAGTTTACGCCGAGCAGTGCGACGGCGTACAAGATTCTCACTTATACGATGGGCCTGGACGGCCAGTATGGCGCGCCGACTGTCGAGAACAAAACCGGCACGACCAATGCGCTGATCACGATCACGCCCACCGCACCGGAAGGCTTTGCGGTTGACGCAGCTGCCAGCGTGCTCAGCGGCACGGTCGCGGCGGACGGCGGTCTGGAGCTGAAGGTCTACCTCAGCCGCCGGCAGTACGTCTTCAAGACGGTGGTGGACGGCGTTGAAACGCCTGTAACCTATTACTACGGCGCACCCGTTGCCAAGCCCGCCGATCCCGCGAAGACCGGCTTCACCTTCACCGGCTGGAAACCTGCGATCCCGGCCACGATGCCGGCGAATGATGTGACGGTGACGGCAGTGTTTGCGCAGAGCAGTGCGACGGCGTACAAGATTCTCACTTATACGATGGGCCTGGACGGCCGGTATGGCGCGCCGACGATTGAGACGAAATATGGCGTGACCAACGCGCAGATTGGTATAACGGTTGTTGTTCCGGAAGGCTTTGCGGTTGACGCAGCTGCCAGCGTGCTCAGCGGCACGGTCGCGGCGGACGGCGGCCTGGAGCTGAAGGTCTACTTCATCCGCCAGCAGTATGTCTTCAAAACGGTTGTGGACGGCGTTGAGACGACCTCGACCTATTTCTACGGCGCATCGATCATCCCGCCGGCAGCGCCTACCAAAGTGGGCTTTACCTTCGTTGGCTGGGAGCCTGCGCTGCCCGCAACCATGCCGGCCGGCAATCTGACGCTTGCGCCGATGTGGAAGATGAACACGGCCAGTGAAACCGATAACGCCGCATGGCTGTCGGTGCTGGCGCGTCTCTATCAAACGAAATACGCGATTCTTGCGGTTGGTGATGAGGGCGGTTCTGTCTCGGATGAAGGCGTAACCGAAGTTGCGTATGGCCGCAATAAGACCTACACCATTACGCCCGATGCGGGATACCGCATTGCGGATGTGCTGGTCAACGGCGAATCGGTTGGCGCAGTGAGCGAGTACACCTTCAAGAAGGTGCGCCGCAAGCAGATCATCGAGGTGATCTTCGCGCCCATCGAGACGCAGGGATAACCCTTGCCGGAGGGTGAATAAATTCCCCTGTCCATGTAAAGAATCCCTTCTGTGCGGATCATGTATCGGCACAGAAGGGATTCAATTCATTCGCTGTCATGTTCAGAGCAGCGTAAATGCATTTTTGGTGCTTCGGAGCACACCCGCCTTGCGCAGACGGCTGATCTCGGCTGAGAGTCCGCTGCGGTCGACCTCGAGATAGTCGGCCAGCTCCTGCCGGTCAAAGGGGATGGTGAAGCTGCTGCTGCCCGCTTTTTGGGCTTGCAGCATGAGATAGGTCATCAGCCGCTCGCCTGTCGTGCGCCGTGAGATGACCTCGATCTTTTGGTGATGGGTGAGCGTTTTGTTGGCCAGATCCTGCATGAGATTAAAGATCAGCTGCTGGTGGAAGGCGCAGTGATTGCAGCAGGTGTGCATGATGTGCCTGCTGTCCACGAGCATGACCTCACACGGCTCATTGGCGATGACGGTGACGGGGAGCGCCTGCACTTCGGCACAGGCAAAGGCCTCACCGAAGCATTGCCCGGCTTCGGCCTCTGCGATGATGCTTCGGTTGCCGTAATAGTCAATGCGCACGATCTGGACCGAGCCGCTGAGCACAATGCCGATGAATTTTGCCGGCTTTCCCTCAGCAAAAACGGTGTACTTTTTGTCAAAGGCAACCACCCTGGCTTCCAGGCAGGAGAGCATGGTGAGGAGATCTTTTTCCTCAATTCCGGCAAAAAGCGGACACTGTCGAAGGATTTTCAGATATTTTTTCATTTTTTCTCCGTTTTGTTGAAAGTTCAACATACTTTCTGCAATGATTATACTATACTATTGGCAGAAAATCAAGTGGGCGCGCCAAAATGTCCCCCACGGAATGGAGAAAACATATGATCAGAAAGATGATTACCATTGACGAAGAAAAATGCAACGGCTGTGGCGCCTGTGCGGCTGCCTGCCATGAGGGGGCCATCGAGATGATCGACGGCAAGGCAAAGCTGACCCGCGAGGATTACTGCGACGGTCTGGGTGATTGCCTGCCGGCATGTCCTATGGATGCCATTCACTTTGAGGAGCGCGAGGCGCCCGCCTATGACGAGGAGGCCGTTCGCCGCGCGAAGATGCAGAAGCATGGCGTTAAGCTCCCCTGCGGATGCCCCGGCACGCAGTCCAAGGCGATCAAGCGTGATGCCCCGGTGGCTGCCCCCTCGGCACATGTTACCAGCCAGCTGAGCCAGTGGCCCTGCCAGATCAAGCTGATTCCGGTCAACGCGCCCTACTTCGACGATGCTAACCTGCTCATCGCCGCCGACTGCACGGCTTACGCATACGGCAGCTTCCACAATGAGTTCATTCGCAATCACATCACCTTGATTGGCTGCCCGAAGCTTGACGAGGGTGACTATGCCGACAAGCTGACGGCAATCATTGCGAACAACAATATCAAGAGTGTGACCATCGTGCGCATGGAGGTGCCCTGCTGCGGCGGCATCGAGAATGCGGCCAAGCGCGCCTTGCAGGCCAGCGGGAAGTTCATCCCGTGGCGGGTGGTGACCATCTCGACCGACGGAAAAATTTTGGACTGAGCAGATTCTGCCGTCCGATTTTACCATAAATTTATATATTTACGGATTTTGGAGGAAAAACCATGACGATTACCAAGGATATTCAGTATATCGGGGTCAATGACCACGAGATCGATCTGTTTGAGGGACAGTACGCTGTGCCGAATGGAATGTCCTATAACTCCTATGCTATCCTCGATGACAAAATTGCCATCATGGATACGGTTGATGCGCGCTTTACGCACGAGTGGCTGGATAACATCCAGAGCCTGCTCGGTGCGCGTAAGCCCGATTATCTGATCGTACAGCACATGGAGCCCGACCATTCGGCAAACATCCACACCTTCGCCCGCACCTATCCCGATGCGGTGATTGTTTCGTCGGCCAAGGCTTTTGCGATGATGAAGAATTTCTTCGGCACCGATTTCGCCGACAAGCGCATCGTGGTTGGGGAAGGGGACACGCTCTCGCTGGGGCGCCATACGCTGACCTTTGTCACGGCACCCATGGTGCACTGGCCCGAGGTGATCGTGACCTACGACAGCACCGATAAGGTTCTCTTCTCGGCGGACGGCTTTGGCAAATTCGGTGCGCTGGATGTGGCCGAACCCTGGGCGGATGAGGCACGCCGCTATTACATTGGGATCGTCGGTAAGTATGGCTCGCAGGTGCAGAGCCTGCTCAAGAAGGCCTCAGGAATGGATATTGCCACCATCTGCCCGCTGCACGGGCCGGTGCTGAACGAGAACCTTGGTGAGTACCTCAGCCTCTACAACACCTGGTCGAGTTATCAGCCCGAGACCGAGGGCATTGTCATTGCCTACACCTCGGTTTACGGCAACACCAAGAAGGCGGTCAGCCGGCTGGCCGAGAAGCTGAAGGCAAACGGCTGCCCGAAGGTGGTCGTCCACGACCTTGCCCGCTGCGATATGGCCGAGGCGGTTGCCGATGCCTTCCGGTACAGCAAGCTGGTGCTGGCCACCACGACCTATAACGCCGACATTTTCCCCTTCATGCGGGAGTTCATCAACCACCTCACCGAGCGCAATTACAGCAACCGCACAGTTGCCCTGATCGAGAACGGAAGCTGGGCACCGATGGCGGCCAAGGTGATGCGGGGCATGCTTGAGAA
>JAFWBJ010000026.1 GCA_017507145.1 Clostridia bacterium
CGAGCAGCCTCTTCAACGCGGCGCTTGATCTCTTCCTTGGGGGTCTTGCGGAGCTTCAGACCGAATGCCATGTTCTCAAACACGGTCATATGCGGGTACAGAGCGTAGTTCTGGAACACCATCGCGATGTCGCGGTCCTTAGGGGCCACGTCGTTGACGAGACGGTCGCCGATGAAGAGCTCACCCTCGGTGATCTCCTCAAGGCCTGCGATCATACGGAGCGTCGTGGTCTTACCGCAGCCGGAAGGACCGACGAGGATCAGGAACTCCTTATCCTTGATCTCAAGATTGAAGTCCGAAACAGCGGTAACGCCGCCGGGATACTTCTTATAAATGTGCTTAAGGGACAGACTTGCCATTGAATTTTCCTCCTTGATTTATCGAATCGGCATCGATGTTTGCCGCCGATTCGCGTGGTTTATAGACCAATTTCAACGTACAATATTGTATCAAATTTTCGCCGCAAATGGAAGAGGGTAATTCCCCAAATTTTCAGCGATTTGTTTGTACAAGTTGCACAATTTATAAAACTAAACCGTGAATAAGGCGCTGGCTTGGTGAAGATTTGTTTTCATATATGAAAACATTATGCTTTCTTCTCCGATTTCATCGAAAGACCGATGCGGCGCTTCTTCACGTCGACGCTCAGCACGCGCACCTGCACGATGTCGCCGACGGCCACTACCTCGGACGGGTGCTTGACAAAGCGGTCAGCCAGCTCAGAGACGTGCACCAATCCGTCCTGATGCACACCAATGTCCACAAATGCGCCGAAATCGATGACATTGCGCACCGTGCCGGTCAGCACCATGCCGGGCGTCAGGTCCTCCAGATCGAGGATATCGTCGCGGAGGATGGGGGGCGGCAGGCTATCGCGGACGTCGCGCCCCGGCTTTTCCAGTTCGGTGATGATGTCGGCCAATGTCGGCTCACCCACCTCAAGGGTCTTGCAAACGGTAGCCATGCCCTGCTCCTTCACCCGTGCGCGTAGCTCCTTGAGCCGGCCGGCGCGAACATCGTCGGGGGTGTAGGCAAAGAGGTCGAGCAAACGGCGGGCAGCAGCATACGATTCGGGATGCACACCGGTGTTGTCGAGGATTTCGCTCGATCCGGAGACACGCAGGAAGCCTGCACACTGCTCATAGGCGCGGGCACCGATGCGGGGCACCTTCAGCAGCTGTGCACGCGAGGTAAATGCGCCGTTCTCTTCGCGGTATTTGACAATATTCTTGGCCGTTGCGGCATTGATGCCGGCGATGTAGGACAAGAGCGAGTGGGAGGCCGTGTTCAGATCCACGCCGACGCGGTTAACGCAGGCCTCAACCACACCCGAGAGGGCTTCATCCAGACGCGCGGGCTTCATGTCATGCTGGTACTGCCCGACACCGATCGACTTCGGATCGATCTTGACCAGCTCAGCCAGGGGGTCCTGCAGCCGGCGGGCAATCGAGACAGCCGAGCGCTGGGTGACGTCAAAGTCGGGGAACTCCTCGGCAGCCAGCTTAGAGGCGGAATAGACTGATGCACCGGCCTCGCTGACAACGATGTACTTGACGTCCTCCTCGATCTCGC
This sequence comes from Clostridia bacterium, assembly GCA_017507145.1. Lineage (GTDB taxonomy): Bacteria > Bacillota > Clostridia > Oscillospirales > CAG-272 > SIG693. Next base: position 1,573 of record JAFWBJ010000026.1, read on the forward strand.
GCAGCAGCTCTGCGACAAAGATCTCGCTCTCTTTGGATGCGGTGCCGTTGCCGATCGAGATAACGTTGACGCCGTGCGCCTTGATCAGGCGGCGCATCACACGCTTGCTCTCTTCGGTGCGGCACTGGGGCTTGGTGGGGTAGATAACGGCCGTATCGACAACCTTGCCGGTCGCGTCGACGACGGCCAGCTTGCAGCCGGTGCGGTAGCCGGGGTCAAAGCCGAGGACGACCTTGCCCTTGAGGGGAGCGGCCATCAGCAGGTGGCCGAGATTCTCGGAAAAGAGTTTGATCGCCCCCTCGCCGGCCGTATCGGTCAGCTCGTTACGCAGCTCACGCTCGATCGACGGCGCGATGAGCCGGTCGTAGCTGTCGGCGACGGCAGCAGTAACATAGGGCTTGGCCGGGCTGTCGTTGGGGAGTACGGTCTGCGAGAGCAGATACCCCAGGACCAGGTCGCGGCTGACCGTGATGCTGACCTTGAGGAAATCCTCCTTCTCGCCGCGGTTGATGGCCAGCACGCGGTGGCCGGGGAGGGTGGTCAGCTTCTCGGCAAAATCGTAGTACTGCGCATAGACCGAGTCTTCCTCGGATGCGGCTTTGCTTTCCAGCAGGCCGTTGTTCCAGGTGCGGGTACGCAGCTGTTTGCGGTATTCGGCATTGTCCGAGATATCCTCGGCAATGATGTCACTGGCACCGGCCAGGGCAGCTTCGACCGTCTCAACGCCCTTCTCGGCATCGACGAAAGCAGCAGCCTGTTCCTCCAGCGGCGGGTCATAGCGCTTTTCCTGCGCCAGCAGGAGGGCGGCCAGCGGTTCGAGGCCACGCTCTCTTGCCACCGATGCGCGGGTCTTGCGGTGGGGCTTGAAGGGACGGTAGATATCCTCAATCTCGGTCAGCGTGCGGGCGGCATTGACGGCCGCTTCGATCTCGGGGGTCAGTTTCTCCTGCCCGGCGATGAGAGCGATGACCTCCTCGCGCCGCTTGTCCAGATTGCGCAGATAAGTCAGGCGCTCATCAAGTGCACGCAGAACGGTGTCATCCAGCGAACCGGTGACCTCCTTGCGGTAGCGGGCAATGAAGGGAATGGTGTTGCCGGCGTCGATCAGCTCAACCGTCGCGGCAACCTGCTTTTCGGGGATGGATAACTCTTGGGATAGTGCAGCAATAATGTCCATATGTACTCCTGTATCAAAAATTTACAAAATAAAAACTCAGTCCTGCTTCCCTGCCAGAGCCAGCAGGGCGCGCTCTTCCTCGGCGGTGAGATGCCGCCACTGTCCGCGCTCGGGCAGGCCTTCCAGCGTCAGGCCGGCAAAGGTGATGCGCTCAAGGCTCAGCACCTTGTTGTCCGCCGCCTCAAAGAGGCGCTTGACCTGGTGGTATTTCCCCTCGGTCAGTTCGACCGTGCCGGATGTGCAAGCCGCATCAAGCGTAATTCGGCATGGCTTGGTGAGATAACGCTCCCCTGCCCCGTCGATCAGCCAGACGCCGCGGGAAAGGCGATCGGCCTCGGCCTGTGTGATCGGCTCGCGCAGAGTAAAGGCATAGGTTTTGCGCACATGCGACTTGGGCGCCAGCAGGCGGTGGGACAGCGGGCCGTTGTTGGTCAGCAGCATCAGCCCCAGCGTATGCTTGTCCAGGCGTCCGCAGGGGAAGAGATTCTGCCGCTGCAGCTCGTCGGGCAGCAGTTCCAGCACGGTCGGATCATGGCCGTCCTCGGTGGCGCTGACATAGCCGTCGGGCTTGTTGAGCAGGATATACGTGAAACGGCGATAGGTCAACAGTTCGCCGCGCAGCGCGATTTCGTCCTGTTCAGGATTGATGTGGCAGTCGGGCGCACGCACGGCTGCACCGTTGACGGTAACCTCCCCGCCGCGCACCGCCTTGGCCGCCTGCGAGCGGGTCAGCCGCCCGGTTGAGGAAAGAAACTTATCCAGCCGCACTCCATCGCCCCCTTCTTACAAATAAGATAAGATTCCCACGGCAATCACCCCAATAAAAAAGAGTCCCAGGCAAAAGCCGACCAAAAAATCGATCCATGTTTGGCGCATGATACAAGCCTCCCTTGTTTTCGGTTAGTTTGTACCATTCTATACTATTTTATCATAAAATTTGGCTTTTGTAAAGCGAGAAATTTCGCCGATCTTGGCCGCCATGCTTGCAATTGCCGGGCAATCATGGTATAATGAGAAAAAACATGTCGAACAAAGGAGAATCCCCATGTACGGACTTATGCTGGACACCGCCGACCTCGCCGAGCTTGAAGCCGGCTTTGCCGCCTGGCCGATCTGCGGTGTGACCTCTAACCCCTCCATCCTCAAGAAGCTGGGCAAGGTCGATCTCTACGGCCATCTCGCCAAGATCAAAGCACTCTGCGGCCCCGCGCGCAGCCTGCATGTGCAGGTTGTCTCAACCGACACTGCCGGCATCATCGCCGAGGCACATGATATTCTCGCCCATCTCGGTCCTGACACCTACATCAAGATTCCGGCAAGTGCAGCCGGCATCCCGGCGATCAAGGCGCTTGCCGCTGAGGGTGTCGGTGTAACTGCCACCGCCATCTACTCCTCCATGCAGGGCATCCTGGCCGTGCTGGCCGGTGCGAAGTACATCGCCGTCTACTTCAACCGTATGGAGAACAACTGCACCGATCCCGAGCGGGTCATCGAAGAGATCCGCGCCTTCATCGACGGCAGCGATTCCGATGCGCTGATTCTCGCCGCTTCCTTCAAGAATGTGGCACAGCTGACCCGCGCATATGCCGCCGGTGCGCACACCGCAACCGCAGGCCCCGACATCATCCACGCCGCCCTCGGCATGGCCTCGATCGACGGCGCGGTAGACGGGTTTACGCGCGACTTTGAAGCAGTCTGGGGTAAGGGCGCAACTATGCTCAACCACTGATCTGCCGCTCATAGAAAGAAGGCTCGGCCAATGGCCGAGCCTTCTTTTGGTTTTACTCCCGTCCAGCTTCTGCGAACTCGTCGGTATCGTTGACGATGCAGGGCAGAATGCGGAAGGAGAAGCTGTACGCCTCGGCATTCAGCCGATAATCCTCGCGCAGCTCAGGCCCGCAGGAGTGCGAACCGATGCCGGCGTGGCGATAGTCGATATTGATGACCGTCTCCTTCATCGGGACGAGCTCGTAATCATGTGCCGTTTCGGTCAGCTGCTTCGGAGTAAAGTGGGCGGCGTTGAAGCTGAAGGGCACATTGACCGACGCGAAGAGCAGGCCGTGGCCGGCGACGGAGGATACATCCATCCAAACGGTGTCGGCGTGGGCACAGTTCTCCTGCGGACGGACATAGGGCTCGAAGTGGTCGGTGACGGTCGTCTCGAAGAGCCCCTGGCGGGAGGCAAGCCGCTTGTCGATATAGGACTCGACCGGGCCGCGGCCGAAGTAGCGCAGGCGCTCGCTGCCCTCGGGCATCTGCAGCTCGAAGCCGAGACGCGGCAGGGGGGGCATATTCGGGCGGACCTTGACATCCATGTCGATGCGCAGGCCGCCTGCGGCGTAAACGGTGTAGGTCACTGCAGCCTTGAGCAGCGGGCGCTTGGATTTTGCGCCCAGTGACAGGTCAGCGGTAATTACAGCCGAGACATCGTCCTGTGCGGTCAGCGTGCAGGAATAGCACTTGACGGCAAGCTGCTCGTACTTTTCCTCGTACCACTTGCGCTTGACGCGGCGGTCGTTGTCGGTCGGTGCGCGCCAGATGGTAGGCATAATCGGCGCAGAGAGCAGCTCGGCGCCCTGGTCGCAGATCGAGGAAACGAGGCCGTGGATGCGGTCGATAGTGTATACCGTCTCGCCGGCCGTCACCGTGATGGCGGCGGGGCTTTCGGCAACAGCGAAGCGAACACCGACGGGAATGGTCTCGCGAACGGTGGGCTTGGTCTGCGCGGCGGCGGGCAGTATGATCTGCGCAAAGCCAAGTTCGTAGCCGGCAGGCGCCCATGCCGTCGTGCTGTTGCTGCGCAGTGACAGGTTGAGGGTCGCAATCCCTGCGGGCAGTGCACCGAAGTTCAGCGCGAAGCGGCGGTTCTGCTGGGGCTGGATGGAGATGGCATTGAAGCGACCCTCGGCGGCAACTCTGCCGTCGACCTCGACGCTCCACCACAGGTCGCAGTCGGCAAGGGTGGTGAAATAGCGCAAGTTCTTGATACGCACCGACTTTGCGGCGGGGTCATAGTCGGTGACGGCGAAGGGTTTGATGGCTTGCTTCAGTTCAAGAAGGCCAGTATGCGGACGGCGGTCGGGATAGACAAGACCATCGACGCAGAAATTGGAATCGTTCGGGAAGTCGCCAAAGTCGCCGCCATAGGTGTAGCCGGGCTTGCGGTAGATGTTCTCCCCGATGGCCACCGAGTGGTCAATGAACTCCCACACACAGCCGCCGAAGAAGGAATCGTGGGCGTAGATGGTCTCCCAATACTCACCCAGATCGCCGGGTCCGTTGCCCATGGCGTGGCTGTATTCGCACAGGAAAAGCGGGCGGGTATTGGCGCGGTTTTTGACATAGTCGGAGACGCAGGCAGGTGCATCGAGGTACATCCGGCTCTCGATGTCGATGACAGCGTCAAGGGCAGCGTCAAAGGGCAGCCCCTTGTGCGCGTTGACAGCCTTACGGCGGGAGATGTCCTCACAGTGAATCATACGGCTGTCGTCGCGGGAGCGGAGATACGCGGCCATCTTGATCTGGTTGCGGCCGACGCCTGATTCGTTGCCCAGCGACCACATGATGATCGAGGCATGGTTTTTGTCGCGTTCAAACATACGCTCGACGCGATCGAGATAGGCAGGCGTCCAGTCGTCGCTGTCGGTCATCTCATCCCAGTTGCCGGCGCGCTGCATGCCGTGGGTCTCGAGGTCGGTCTCGTCGCAGACGTAGAAGCCCAGCTTGTCGCACAGGCCGACAAAGCGGGGATCATTGGGATAATGGCTGGTGCGCACCATGTTGACGTTGTGGCGCTTCATGATGTACAGATCCTCGAGCATGTGATCCATCGGGGTGGCATGGCCGAGGATGGGATGGCTGTCGTGGCGGTTGACGCCCTTAGCCTTGACCTTCTTGCCATTGATATAGACCACCTTGCCCTTGATCTCAACGCGGCGGAAGCCGACGGGGATACGAATGCACTCGCTTCCGGCCTGCAGGCGCAGAACATAAAGGGTGGGCGTCTCATCCGACCAGAGGGCGGGGTTGTTTACGGGGATCTCGATCTTTCCGCTGCCGTCAATCGCAGCAGTTCCATCGGCGATCAGGCAGCCGCAGGGGCGGCTGAGGCGATAGGTCACCGGCAGGGCACCGTTGGTCTCAAGCTCAACGGTCAGCTCACCGCGGGTGAAGTCATCACTCAGCTTCGGGCGGGCAAAAATATCGACAATGCGGGTCTTGTCGCGCAGCAGCAGGTAGACCTCGCGAAAAATGCCCGAGTAGCGGAACATGTCCTGGTCTTCCAGATACGAGCCATCGCACCACTTGAGCACCAGCACTTTGAGACTGTTCTCGCCGGCAACGAGGTAGGGGGTCAGATCAAACTCCGAGGTCATGTGGCTGACCTGGCTGTAGCCGACGAAGCGATCGTTGACAAAGAGGTAGAAGCAGGAATCGACACCCTCGAAGTTGAGCATGGGGGTGTAGGCATCGAGCGCGGCCTGCTCGATGAAGAAAGTGCGGGCATAGAGGCCGCAGGGATTGTCATCGGGCAGATGGGGTGGGTCGACGGGATAGGGATAGTTGACGTTCGTATAGTTGGGCACATCGTAGCCGCGGCCGAGTGCCATCTGCCAGTTCATCGGTACGGCAAGCTTATCTGCACCGGCCATGGAAAACCCGGGCGCAGTAAAGTCGGGCACATCGTTGAGCGAGGCGAACCAGCGGAAATTCCACTCACCGCAGAGACTGCGGAAGCGGTCGGAGAGATTGCGGTTATTGCGTTCCTCGGCGCGATCGGCGACAGCATCACTCTGGAACGGGATGAAATATGCGTGCGGCTTCTCACAGCCAACGTGAAGACGGTCGAGCGAACGGTGGAAGGTGAATTCCATGTCGTTTTCCTTTCTGGCAGAAGAAATTTTGCCGATGACACGGCGCTGCTTATATTATGACACAGAATTGGCTTTTTTTCAAGAGCGGAAACGAGATTTGCATAAACTTTTGCCCAATCATACCGCTTGCCCATGCACCGTGCGTCTTTTTTCTCGGCAGGCAAGTTGTTCATGCAGCGTTCACATTTCGGACGTATAATGATGACCAAATTCTAACAACGAGGTGACACATCATGTACAAAAGACTTCTTCCCCTGCTTCTGGTGATCGCCCTGCTGTGCGTGGGCTGCTCGTCCGCCGCAGACCAGAGCGGTGAGCTCGGTAAAGCACCCGGCGGCGTGCAGGACAGCGAAAAAGAAGACATCGCCCCCGATCTGGCCCTGGCCCAGCGCGCGATGGAAGCGATCGGTGATGATCTCTATGCTCGCGGCAAAGCGGCCGGCTTCGACCTGATCATGCGCTTCTACCATCAAAAGTACAATCCGCCCGAGGGCTGGACGCCGGACGAAGAGCAGGCCAAGCATACCGATGACCGGATCTTTTACAGCTTCGAGCTCTACACCCCCGACCGTGATGCCATCGACTATACCCTGCTGGGTGAGTTGAGCGACGCCATTCTCGGTTCGGGCCTCTTCTACCTGACCGCCGAACAGATCGCCGATTCCAGATGGCTCTACACCTCCGCTGAGGTAGGCAACGAAAGAGTCAATTTCCATGATGTCGGTGTCGAAATCTATATGCTGAATGCGCCATTCGGATCATCGAAGATCGTACAGTTCAGCTACGCCCGGAATGATCTGCTCACCCCTATGCATTACTGTGATTGGTCGGAAAGCCACGATTGGGACGACCTCGCGGGCTGATTTCTCGCCAAGCTAAAGCAAGCGGCGCTGTGCAATGCACAGCGCCGCTTATTTTTTGCCCATCAGCCCTTGATGCGCAGACGTTTGATCGTCTCGGGATCGGGGGTGACGTAGGCCGTCCAGTTGGTATGGTAAATGACCAGACCCGGCTTTCCTCCGGCCGGCTTTTTGACATGGCGGGCAAGGGTGTAGTCGACGGCGACATTCTGCCCGTCGGCCGCGCCCGAGTGGTAGGCCGCGATCTCGGCGGCTTGGGTGAAGTCGCGGTCGGTCGGCGCGTCCTCGCCGCGGAAGAGCACAACGTGGGAGCCGGGCAGGCCCTTGGCATGGAACCAGTAGTCATCCTTCCCGGCCAACTTGTGCGTGATATACTCGTTCTGCAGGTTATTCTTGCCGCAGAGGACGCGCAGGCCGTCGTCGGTGCGATATTGTGCAACGGAGGGGGCCTTCTGCTTGCGGGGAGCGGCCGCTTTCATGCGGGAGGCATAGCCGGCCTGATGCAGTTCATCACGGATCTCTGCCAGATCCTGATCGGTCTCAGCGCGGCCGAGTGCGTCCTCCACACTTTCCAGGTACACGAGCTCCGCTTCCCCCTGTGTGATCTGCCGAGCGAGCTCTATCTCGGCGGTCTTGGCCTTATTGTAGCGTTTATAGAGCCGCTGGGCGTTCTGGGCGGGCGAGAGCCGCTCGTCCAGCGTCAGCGTGCGGGTGGGGTAATTGCCATCCGCATCCGGCTCGCCGCCGTAATCGGTCAGCTGGGTCTGCTTCATTCCGCGAGACAGCTGCCAAAGGTTGGCCGTGATGAGGTCGCCGTCGGCTTTGTACTGTGCGCCCTTGGCGCAGTCTGCCAGTTCCTCGCGCTGCAGGGCAAGCTTGCGCGTGATGCGGGCCTGGGCATTGGTCAGCAGATGCAGGATATCGGCCGCGCGCTGTTTGACACGGGTGGCCCGGTCACGCGCACCGAAGAAGGCATCCAGCAGACTGCCGGTATCGGGAAAGGCAGTCAGCGCCGCCTCGCCGTACTGGGTCAGAGGCAGAAAGCTGTATTCGACCGGCCGACCGCCATCGGAGGCCATGGTCGGCGCAGCCGGGCGCTCCCCCCGAACAATTGCCATGACCTCAGCAAAGGCCGACCACAGGCGGTCAGCCTCGCAGTAGCGCAGGGGGGTATCGGGATAGCGGGTCGCGCGGTAGGTGATCTCTCGCGCAAGGGCTGAGGAAAGGCCGAGATAGGTGGAGGTAATCCACTTGTCGGCGGGACGGGTTTCATCAGCGGCGGCAAAAGCAGCGCAGAATTCGGCCTGCGTCACCGTCAGCGGATTCCCCTTGTCCTGCGGCGGGGGCATCTCATAGCGCATACCGGGCAGGACTTGGCGCTTGCGGCTGGTGGTGAAATCAACCGGACGGAGCACCGCCAGAATCCGGCGGTCAGCATCAGTGAAGATCAGATTGCTGTACTTGCCCATGATCTCGGCGATGATGCAGCGCTGGGTTGCAAAACCCAGCTCATCACGGGTGTCAAAGGTCAGCACCGCCACACGCTCGAAGGCGGGCTGTTCAATCTCAGCCAGGCGCGCACCGCCCAGGTGCTTGCGCAGGAGCATACAAAACATAGGCGCGTTGAGCGGATTCTCCTTCTGGGTCGCCGTCAGGCAGAGGCGGGGATTGTTCGCGCCCGCATTGATGAGCAGACGGCGAGTCTCCCCGCCGGCGCGGATGGCCAGCTGGATCTCGTCCTGCTCGGGTTGATATATCTTCTCAATCTTCCCGCCCAGTGCAAAGCTGCGCAGTTCGGCGAGAATAACCGAGAGCATTGCGGCATCAAAAGCCATATGATCACTCCTCGTTGAGTTTGGTCAGATTTTCCCCCGCCGCCATACGGCGAAAGCCGGGGCGCCAGAGCCGTGCCGTCGGCTGCAGGCCAAGCGATGCGGCCAGCGCCATCGAGGCGGTATTGGTCTCGGCACAGCGATAGATCACTTCCCTGCCGCTCTGCCGACGCGCGGCAATCAGGGCGGCGGCCGCGGTATGGGCATATCCCCGACGGCGGTAGGCCGGCGCCGTTTCGACGGCGATTCCTTCCTCGGTATACCATGCGGCGGCGGCCACGGTGCCTGCTTCGACCACTGTTACGGCATCGTCGGGCAGGTGCGCGCGCGCATGGCTGAGCGCCCAGCGCAGGCCGGCCGTATCCCGATATGCGCAAAGCAGATCCGGCCGCGGCGGCGAAACGGGATCTATTGCCGTCAGGCATACAATCGTCCGCTTGGCGTGCGGAAGGGGCGCATAGCCCGCCTGCCGCATGCACGGGGAGAGCATGTCAAGCATGATCTGCCCCGGCGACTGCGCCGTGTACGCAAGCCGAGCGGCAAGTACTTCTGCGGCATCGGCGAAAGCGGGTGCCGCTTCAATGACCCCTCCGTCTTCATTAAGCAGCAGGCGAAGCGGATAAACCACATCGCCTGCCGGCACAAGGGAATCTGGGAAAATACAAATTTTCAGCTTCATGACAGCGGCTCGGCTTCCTCGCGGCCGACCGCGATCAGCGAAAAGTCGCCCATCTGCGCGGCGCGAAGATCGGCCAGCGCGGCCTGCTTGCCGCCGTTGACGTGCGTTACCACAAAGCGATAGTAGGCCATCGGTACGCTGAGCTTCTCGGTCTCGATCAGCCATACGCTCCCGGCCTGGCCTGCGGCGGGCAGGATGAAGGCAGACGGATTCCGCGCACCGTCGTCCGGGACGGCGTCCTGGCAGCGCACATCCACCGTCACCACCGCCGCACAGTCGGCGAGACTGCGGCAGACATCGGCAAAGGCGCCGGCGCCAACGGCACGGTCGGCCAAATAAAGGATGGGCGCCCCCGGTTCTCCTTCCTTCGACCAAGCCTCCTCCGCAGAAGAAAACGTAAACCGATGCATGGGCGGAAGCAGGTGGTTGATCTCTGCCACCCCCTCAACCAGCGCAAGGGTCTCTGCCGTTGCGCCCTCGACATCGAGCAAAAAATCCTCCGGATAGTCATGCTCACCATCCAGATATTCGTTCAGCGCTTCGACAATGTCGGCAGGATAATCCACAACCAGACTGTCTACGTCCACACTGCGCGTCACAAAGCGGAGAAAATCCACCATCAGCGCACCGCTGCCGGCGACAGAGCTGTCAAAGCCGACCACGACCAGCCGAGCATCGCTGACAGCATGCCGCATCGCATGATACTCAAGCAGCCCCTCATCCTGCAGATCGACCGCTTCGGCCGTCAGCCGCGCTGTCCACGCGCAGATTCGGTCGGCGCAGGGCTCACTGAACGCCAGATAAAGCCCGCCCTGCAAAAGCAGACAGACCAACAGAAAGACCAGAACATCGCGCAGACGGCGAAATCCTTTTCCGGAGCAGTTCACGGCATTTTCTCCTTTCTCAAACGGCAGGACTGTCGACTACCGATTCAGCTCATCGCGCAGCTTGCGGCGCAGATCGGCGGCCAGGTAGAGCGAACCGATGCAGATCAGCGCATCCTTCTCGGAGAGTGCGGAGATCGCATCCCTCGCGGCCGCATCGACCGATGTGGGTACACAGATCTCCACGCCCTGCAGCCAGGGCATCGAACGCAGCAGTTCCGCCAACTCCTCGGCCGGCATGGCACGCGGCGTGTCGGGCGTCAGCACATCGATGCGAGCCAGCGGAAACGGATCCTCTCCTGCACGCAGGACAGCCAGCGCCTCCAGCACCTTGGCTGGATTCTTATCGCGCAGCATGCCGATCATCAGCCGCATCTGCCCGCCGATTCGGCTGCGCAGGGGTTGCAGGCTGGCGCAAAGCGCCTCCATGCCCGGACGGTTATGCGCACCGTCCACGACAATCATCGGTGCGATGGACAGCACCTCAAAGCGCGCCGGGAAGCGCACCTGCTCGAGCGCAGACTGCACCGTCGCCTCGGGCAGATTCATACCCAGCCGACGAAGCGCCCCCACTGTTTCCAGCACCGTGGCGGCATTGATGGCCTGATACTGCGCACAGAGCGAGAGGGTGTACGGCTGTCCGCGATAGGACATGTGCAGTCCACGCAGGGTGGTGCGCGTGATAAGCAGATCGGCGCGGTTGGGCTGGGTCAGACGGCAGTTTGCCGCGGCGCAGGCATCGGTGATGGTACGCTGTGCGGCGGGTAGCTGCGGGCAGCTGATAACCTCAGCCGTCCCCCGCTTGATGATGCCGCACTTCTCTGCCGCGATTTGCTCAAGCGTATCGCCGAGCAGGTCGGTATGATCCATGCCGATGGCGGTCAGCACCGCACAGAGGGGTTGATCGATGACATTGGTCGCGTCATAGCGGCCGCCGAGTCCGCATTCCAGCACGACAACATCGCAGAACTGGCGCTTGAAATACAGAAATGCAATGGCTGTGATGATCTCAAACTGCACCGGTGTGTCGGCAATATCGCTCGACAGCATCACCGCGGGAATGGGCATCGAGGGCGTCCCGCCCTCACGGGCCAGGGCGATATCAGCCTGCATGCGGCGAACGGCGGCCGCTACCTGTGCCGTGCAGTCGGCCAGCACATCATGCGGGATCATATCGCCATCCACACAGATGCGCTCACGGAACTCCAGCACATAGGGCGAAATATACCGTCCACAGCGATAGCCGGCCGCCGTCAGAATGGCGGAGAGCATCGTAGTCACCGAGCCTTTTCCGTTGGTACCGGCAATGTGGATGAATTTCAACCGGCGCTGCGGATCCCCCAGGTAGCGGCAAAGCAGACGCATCCGCTCAAGCGTGGGGCGGCCGGCGGTACGGCCCGCCGCCTGGATATATTTCATGGCATTGTTGTAGGTCATACCGGCGCATCCTCCTTATTCTCGCCAAGCAGGAAAGCGCGTGCGGCGGCATATTCAGCGGCGGCACGGCGTGCGGCGGCAAGATCGGCCGCACTCTCCCCGCGCTTGACCGCGCGAAGCAGAATATTCTTCGGGGTATCCTCCGGGTCAATAAATTCTAGCGCAGATGCGGAATACCCAGCCGCTTCCAGGCGAGTCAGGCGAAGGGCATCGGTTGCCGCCTCGCAGAAGCGCTGGCGCAGCATCGAATGGCGCGCAATGAAGGCCATCTCCGGGCAGTTCAGCGTTTGGTTGAGTTCATGATGACAGCAGGGGGTAGAAAGGATGACCTTAGCCGACCAATCGATTGCGCGTGTCAGCACGAGATCGGTCGCCGTGTTGCAGGCGTGCAGAGAAATCACCAAGTCAGGGCGGATGGGCTCATCATATTTTGCCACGTCGCCGCAAACAAAGCGCAGACCGGCATAACCCAGATGGGCCGCTGTTTCGGCGCAGAAGGCCACCACGTCGGGCTTGAGGTCAACGCCCACCATCTCAACCTCGCGGCCGCGCAGGACAGCGAAATAATGGTAGACAGCAAAGGAAAGGTAACTCTTGCCGCAGCAAAGGTCGGCGATGGTGATCCTGCCCTTGGCCGGCAGATGCGGCTCGATGTCCCGCACCTGCTCGAGAAAGCGGCAGATCTGGCGGAATTTCGGGCGCTTTTTGTCATGGATGCGGCCATCAGCGGCACTGATGCCCAGCTCAATCAAAAAGGGCTCGTCCCCGCGCAGCAGGTAGTTTTTGTCGCGGTTGTTGCCCTCGACCGCCACCGTCGCGCCTCCCTCGGCCGACAGCTGTGCCGAAAGCTTGTCCCCGCCAAGCAGAACCTCGCGCCCCGACTTGGCGCGCTTGTACTCGCAATCACCGACCGTGGTCAGCAGATTGATCTGCGCGTAGCCGCCGAGCAGTTCACACAGCGCCGACGCGTCGGCGAAATTGCGGTGGACAGCCTTATTGTCGGCAAGGAAGCTCTCGGCCTGGAGCATTTCTCTTCCCCCAATCTTCTTGAGGGTAACAACCGTGCGCAGAACGGTCCGATCGTCGGACTTGGAGAGCACCAGGCGGCGCAGATAGTGCGCCTCGGCCGCGCGGCCAATCAGAGTCGACAGGCGTGTCAGGGTCTCACTCATCTGCCGAGTCCTCCTTTTTCTCCTTCTTTTTGCCGAAGGAAATCTTATTCTCCTGCCCGCGATAGAGCCGCATGATGTTGGCGCGGTGCATGAAGACAACCAGCGCCCCCACGGCAAAGGCAATCAGGAAAGGCACCCCGGCTCCCTCAATGCGGCTGAGAATCAGCGGCCAGAGCAGTGCGCTCATAATTGATGCCAGCGAAACAAATTTGGTGCCGATGACGATCACCGCGAAGATGAGCAGAATGATGAGAAAAACAAGTGGATTGGTCATCAGGATCATGGCGGCGGCGGTGGCAACACCTTTGCCTCCCTTGAAGCGGTAATAAAGGGGGAACATATGGCCCAGCACCGCAAACATGCCGGCCAGATATGCGCCATCAACACCGAGTGCAAAGTAGCCGATGCAGCAGGCCACGATCGCCTTGAAAATATCGCCGACCAGCGTGAGGACCGCTGCTTTTTTGCCGTAACTGCGCAGCATGTTGGTCGTTCCCGCATTGCCGCTGCCCTTGGTGCGCACGTCCTCGCCGAAGAGACGGTGGGAGAGGATGATGCCAAAATTCAGCGACCCCAGCAGGTAGGCGGGGATCATGCAAAGCAACACACAGCCGATAATCCCGAGTGCGCTCATCTGATTTCCGCACCAGGTTGGAATTACACCGTTGTTGATTATTTCCCAAAATTGCATGGTTGGAGTTCCTTTCGCGTGGATTTATCGCATTTATTATAACATATCTTCTAAAAAAAGGAAAGACCTCTGCGCACTTTTTACCAGATTTTTCGTGATTCACAAAAAGTGCGCAGAAAAATCCCGTCAAGCGGGACAATTCTGCGCCGATTTCGTGTGTTTATGCAAGGCAGCGGAGAAGCCTTGCTGTGGTTTTTTCACCCTCCTCCGAGCTGATTGAGCTCAGATTTGCCGCGGGGTCTTACCGCTATGCTTGATTCAGCCGCGCTGCATCGCCGCACGGGCAACCTCCAGCGCCGCAGCTGCATCCGGCCCAACTGCATAGAAGACACATCGCCCAATCACCAGCGGCGGGCAGGCAGCAGCCTCCTCCCCGCACAGCCGGGCAATGGCATCCATGCGGCGCAGGCACATGGCGGCAATCGCACCCGTATCTTGCTCACGCGCCGCGACAAAGCAGCCGTACTCCACCGGATGGGCAAAACCGCAGAGAAAAACCGCATAGGCCTCCAGCATCGCAAACTCGCCCGCCGTGCTCCCCTCGCCAAAGGCGGCCGCCGCCAGCGATTCGGGCATGGCGGAGGCTTCGTGCGCATCGGGATTCGGATCGCGGCGATCCCAGAAATAGAGCGTGCCGGCCGCGCGCTCCCCCGACGCCCCCGCCATCCGAGACACCAGTGCTGCAGTGTCCTCCGGCCGCTCGGCCGCGCAGGCGGTCAGCAAAAAAAGCGCAAGCAAAATCGGCAAAAATCTACGCATATCGTCCTCCGTCAAGACAAATTTGCTGGATACCAGAGTGTATGCGCCGCCCATCCCCACTATGCCAAGCAAAATGGGGGTGCCGCGCTGATTCGCGCGACACCCCGGCGAGTTTGATTTGACGCAGAAACGCCGCCATCTTGGACTTTTACAGCCCCAAAGCATCAAACATCGCGTCATATCCCTTCGGAATTTCTGAGCAAGCGGCTTTTTCGCCGCTTGTTCAGTGGGGCTGCCGCTAATGCGACAGCCCCACTTGTTTGTCCTTATTCACCGCCATAGAGCTTGTACAGGTCGGCATAGATCCCGCCCTGCTTGAGCAGTTCGGCGTGGCTTCCCTCCTCGGCGATGCCGGAGGGGGTGAGCACGAGGATGCGATCGGCGCCGCGAATGGTGGTCAGGCGGTGCGCGATGGTAATGGTGGTGCGTCCCTTGGCCAGTGCCTCCAGCGATTGCTGAACCAGGCGCTCACTTTCGTTATCCAGCGCCGAGGTGGCCTCGTCAAGGATCAGAATCGGGGGATTCTTGAGGAAAAGGCGGGCAATCGAAATGCGCTGCTTCTGACCGCCTGAGAGTTTGACACCGCGCTCACCGACATAGGTGTTGTATCCGTCGGGCAGCTGGCTGATGAACTCATGTGCGCCGGCCAGGCGGGCGGCTTCGGCGATCTCTTCGTCGCTGGCGCCGGGACGGCCGTATGCGATATTCTCGCGGACGCTGCCCGAGAAAAGGTAAACATCCTGTGCAACTACACCGATGTTCTGCCGCAGGGTAGAGAGCGTGATCTCGCGGACATCACGGCCGTCGATGCGGATACAGCCGTCGGTCAGGTCGTAGAAGCGGGGGATGAGGTTGCAGAGCGTCGTTTTGCCGCCGCCAGACGGACCGACCAGCGCAATGCTCTCGCCCGGCTTGACGGTCAGATCGAGATGCGACAGCACGTCGCCGCTCTCGTCCGAGTAACGGAAGCGCACATTGTCGAAGCGGATCTCGCCGGTCACGCGCTCCATCGGCTGGGCATTCGGGGCATCGGTAATGGAAGGCTCAATATCGACGATCTCACAGAAGCGCTCGATACCAGTCATGCCGCGCTGGAACTGCTCAGCGAACTCCACAATTCGGCGGATCGAGGTCAGGAGGGTCGAAACATACATCAAATAGGCCACATAATCGGCCGCTTCGATCATATTCTTGCGCAAGAAGAATGCGCCGATCACCACAACAATGATGTACATCACACCGTCAAAAAGACGCGTAGATGCCTGGAAGGCCGCCATGATGCCGTAGACCTTGGTCTTAATCTCAAGGAAGCGGTTATTACCGCGAACAAATTTCTCGACCTCTGCATCCTCCTGAGCGAAGGATTTCACCACACGGATGCCAAGCAGGCTGTCCTCCACCTGCGAATTCAGCTCACCCACACGGCGGCGGGACTCCCTGAAGCCATCGCGCATCCGGCGATTGAAGACGGTCAGCACCACGATCATGATCGGGATGACCGAGAACATGATCAGCGTCAGCGGCAGGTTCATACCGGCAAGAATGGCAAATGCGCAGATGATCTTGATACCGGTGATCAGCAGCTCCTCGGGGCAGTGATGGGCAAATTCGGTCACGTCGAAGAGGTCGCTGGTGATACGGGACATCAGTGTGCCGATTTTGGTTTCATCGAAATACGAAAAGGGGAGTTTCTGCAGATGGGCAAAGAGGTCAGCGCGCATATCGGTCTCCAGCCGCGCACCCATGATGTGACCCACCGATGCCATATAATACTGGGCGGCCGTGTCGATGATACGGAGCACAAGATAGAAGAGCCCCAGACGGAGAACCATCTCGACCGTCAGGGCGGCAATATCGTTGGTTGCGGCCGAGGTAATCTCGCGGACGATCAGCGGTAGAACCAGCTCGCAGACGGTCGTGAGGCCTGCGCAAAGCAGGTCAAAGACAACGGTCTTCCAATATTTCTTATAATAGGGCAAAAATCTGCGCAGCAGCCTACCCTTGGATTGTTTTGCTTCCATACAAACCTCCCGGTTTTTTCCTTTTCCTTTCTAATCAGTATACCATAAAACAGTTGCGCTGTCAACCGAACGGGATAATTTCCCCTTTTCCCAGCCGCTGCGACAATTTCGGCAGACTTTTTTTCCGCCGCTACTTGCTTTTTGCGCAAGGATGTGCTATGATAACTACGATAATTTTCAGAAGGAGTACACGATGGATATCTCTGTGCAAACCGGCACCGTTGTCTATGATTTCGGGCCGGAACGAGGTTATGCGATGATTGCCGAGGCCGGCTTTACCGGCGTGGATTGGAATATCAGCGGCAGTCTTAACCGCGCAAAATTCCCCACCGCGCCGTTGCAGGACTTCTGCATTTTCGAACAATCCCTGGATGCTTGCCTGTCTCACTATGCGGATGATCTGCTGCAGATTCGCCGCAATGGGCTGAGGATTGTACAGGCTCACGCGCCCTTCCCTGCGCTGATCTTCATGCGGCCGCAGACGCTGGAGTACTCAATCGGCCTTTATCGCCGCTGCATTGAATTCTGTGAGGCAGTCGGTTGTATCCGTCTGGTCGTACACGGTATTTCGCTGCCGCAGAATGACGATACCCACACCCCCGCATCCATCGATGCTCTCAACTATACCCTCTACGAGAGCTTGATTGAAACCCTGCGTCCGACCAATGTCACCGTTTGCCTTGAAAACCTCTTCACCGAGTCTCCGCGGGGTGTCATCGAGGGCGTGTGCAGTGACCCGCACGAAGCTGTCGCCATGATCGACAACCTCAACGCGCGCGCAGGAAAAGATTGCTTTGGCCTTTGCCTGGACACCGGCCACCTCAACCTCGTCCACCGCAGCTTCCGCACCTACGTCCCCCTGCTCGGCCAACGGATCAAGGCATTGCATATCCACGACAACGGCGGTGTCACCGACCAGCACCTGCTCCCCTTCAGCGGAACGGTTTGCTGGAACGAGTTCTGCGATTCGCTGCACGACATCGGTTATACGGGCGACCTCAGCTTTGAAACCTTCGCCCAGACGCGGCGCAGCCGCCTTCCGGCCGAGCTGGTTCCCCTTTTCCTGCAGACGATCGCCGGCATTGGGGACGACTTCCGCACTCGAATTCAAGCTTAAATACATGGCAAAGGAGATCTGTTATCATGCAAATATCTGTGCAATCCGGCGGTCTCGTCTCGAATGTCGGCCCTGAGGCCGGCTATCGAATGATCCGTGAAGCCGGCTTTACCGCAATTGATTGGAATATCGATTCATCGCTAAACCGCGCCGGCATGAAAAAACTTCCGCTTGAGAATCTGTGCATCTTCGAGCGGCCGCTTGACGAGGTTATGGCATACTTTGCCGATCAGCTCACCCACATCCGCAAAAACGGCCTGACCATCACGCAAGCGCATGCTCCCTTCCCCGCTTATATGCTCGAGCGTCCCGAAACGCTCGACTACTCCATCGGTCTTTACCGGCGCTGCATCGAGCTCTGCGATGCTGTCGGATGCCAGAATCTGATTGTGCACAGCATCTCCTTCTACGGCTCCGATTACACCAATACCCCCGAATCAATCAAGGCGCTCAATTACAGGCTCTACGGCAGCCTGATTGATGTGCTGACCAAGACCAATGTCACCGTCTGCCTGGAGAATCTCTTCACCAGCTCGCCCAAGGGGCTTCTGGAAGGTGCCTGCTCTAATCCGTATGAAGCGGTTGAATACATCGACACACTTAACGAAATGGCCGGGAAGCCCTGCTTCGGCCTCTGCCTCGACACGGGGCATCTGAATCTCCTCCGCAAGGACTTCCGCGTATATGTGCCAATTCTCGGCCAGCGCATCAAGGCTCTGCACATTCACGACAATAACGGTTTGGCTGACCAGCACCTTCTGCCCTATACCGGAACGGTGAACTGGAATGATTTCTGCCAATCGCTCCACGACATCGGCTATGCAGGCAATCTCAGCTTTGAAACCTTCGCTCAGGTCCGTCCCGATCGCCTCAACCGCGAACTGATCCCGCTCTTTCTGCGCACCATCTGCGGCGTAGGCGAATACTTCAGAGCAAGGATTACAGAGGCAAACTGATACCGCCATGCGAAAATATACCATTGCTGTGCTGGTCGCCGGCTGCTTCTGGGGGCTGATGGGCTTCTTCACCCGGACGCTTTCCGGCTTCGGTATCGAATCCAGCGGTGCGGTCCTACTGCGCTGCGGAGTCGCCGCCATCCTCTTCGGCCTGACCATCCTCTTCACCGGTCCGCGGCAGTTTCTGGTCAAGCCCCGCCATTTCTGGTGCTTCTTCGGCAGCGGCGTCTGCAGCCTGCTCTTCTTCACTTACTGCTATTTTACCGCCATTTCGATCGTCGGGCTGACCACGGCGGCCATCCTGCTTTACTCCGCACCGATCATCGTCATGCTGCTTTCTGCCCTGTTTTTTCATGAGCACATCACCCTGCAGAAGGTAGTCGCGCTGGCCCTTGCCTGCTTTGGATGCTTCTTTGTATCGGGGGGCGGTTCCGTCAGCGGAGAGCAACCGTTTATCGGCATCCTGTACGGGTTCGGCGCCGGCCTGGGCTTTGCCATGTACACCATTTTCGCGCGCTTCGCCCTCAATCGCGGATACAGCTCGCACACCGTGAATTTCTACTCCTGCCTGCTGGCGGCACTGGGGGCCGCGGTCATCTGGGGCGTTGATGAGCCGATCCGCGCGCTGGCCAGCGGCCCGGTCTGCCTGGCGCTGAGTCTGAGCATGGGCGCGGTCAGTTGCTACCTGCCCTATCTGCTTTACACCTACGGCCTCTCCGGGCTCGAGACCGGCCGCGCTTCCATCCTCTCTTCGGTCGAGCCAGTCGTCGCGGCGCTGGTCGGAATCATCATCTTCAGCGAACCGATCACCGTCATGGGCACCATCGGCATCCTGTGTGTGCTGGGCGCCATCGTCCTGCTCAATATCAAACTCAAATCCAAGCGTCCCACAGCTTAACCCACCAAAATAGCCAAGCCTGCGTGAAACTCTCACGCAGGCTTTTGTTTTACGCTGCAAAAAAGCAGGGGAGCCGTGGCTCCCCTGCTTGGGTGGTTTGGATTCTGTTCGCCTTGCCGCTTACGGAGCAACCTTCGCGGTAACAACCTCGAGGACGTACTCATCCTTGACGTTGCGGAAGGTGTAGCTGTCGACAACGCCGACAGACTTGCCGTTGACGAGCACGTCGGTGACGGTGTAGCCGTCCTTCGCCGTGATCTCGACGGTCAGGCTCTTCTTGTACTGGACCTTGTTCACGCCAGCGTTGGTGACCTCTGCGCCCTCATCAGCTACGACGAGAATGTCATAGTTGGTGTTGTAGCGGCGCATCAGGACGGACATCCAGACGTTGTCAATGCCCGGATCTTCCTTCTTGATGTTCAGCGTCACGCTGGAGGTCGGGTTGCCGTAGCCGGCTGCGCCCTCGGTCAGCATAGCGGTGAAGGTGTAGCCCTCGGTGAGGTCGGGCAGGGTTGCCGTCCAGTTGTAATTGTCGATGCGGGTGACGGCGATGTTCGCGTCATCGCAGACAACGGTGAGGTTAGCAAGCGCTGCTACGTCGATGTTGGTGGTAACGGTCAGCAGGACGTCGGTCTTGGTGCCGTTCGCGGTGGTCTTCGCGGTGAGCTTGAACTCGGGTGCGAATGCGGGTGCGTAGAACTTGCCGTTGTGGAAGACCAGGCCGTCCGGGATGAGGTCGGTGATGGTCTTGCCAGCGAGCGAGTTGTCGCTGTCGTAACGGTTGTCAATGGCGTAGGTGTCGAAGATCAGCTGTGCGCCGTTGACCAGGTTGATGCACTTGTCATCCATGAAGATGATGTCGGTCGCATTGTTGGTCAGGGTCACCGTACTGTTGTTGAAGGTGAAGTCTGCAGCGTAGAGCGACATACCGCGCTGGTTGCAGTTCTTGATGTTGATCTCCGAATCGGTGACGGTGAGGTCGAGGTTGTGGAATGCGCAGACAACATTGTCGAAGTCAAGACGGGAGTTGATGATCTCAACCTTGCCCTCCTTGCCGTTGCCCTTGAAGGCTGCACTGCCGCCGTCAAGCTCGCCGGACATGGAGAGGTTGGAATTCTTGATGATAAGCTTGTTGTTGGCGCCGCCTTCGTTGTAGACGTAGAATGCGCCGTAGGCACCGCCGTAGTTGTTGGCAAGAACGGTTACGCCGTCCAGGGTGAGGGTGCTGGCGGTGGCGTTATAGTAGCCAACCAGAATGATGCCGTCGCCGTTGGAGTTGACGTTGCTGAAATCGATGGTACCGTTCTTGATGGTGACGTTTGCACCCTTCCAGAACTTGTTATCCGGTGCGTTCAGCTTCATGGTGAAGCCGCCGAGGTCGATGATGACGCTCTTCTGAATGTCGAGCGCGGTGTCGAGGCGGACAGACTTGAGCAGCTTGATGGTGTCGCCAGGCTGTGCGGCTGCGAGTGCCTCAGCGAAAGTGACAAAGTTGCTGGTCCCGTTGATCGAAGCCTCCGCGTTGGTAGCGGCCAGGAAGGTGACATCCTCGTCAGCGACGATGGTGGTGCTCGGTGCGAAGTAAATCAGCTTAACCTGAACATCACCGTTATCCTCGATGGTGAGGGTGGTGAAAGCGGGAGCCTTACCCAGCTGTGCAGACTGATCCTGCAGTTCGAAGAGGTTGCTGAAGCCGGCGAGGATGGTGTTGTCGGTGATAGTCATAACGCCAGCGCCGCCGGTCACGCCGAAATAGGAGTCGTCGAGAACTGCATCGTAGACACCGAAGGTGTTGCCGGTGATGGCAACATTCTCGAGCTTAGTGTTGTCACCCATCATGAACATCGCGTTCTTGTAGCCGATGACGGTGTTGTTCGAGAAGGTGAGCTCGGGGGTGGTGATGCCGCAAGCGTAGTTGGGTCTGACAGAGCCCTTGGCGTAGAATTCGCAATTGGTGATCTTCAGGCCCTTGACAGAGGGAGCGGCTGCCCACCACTGCGAGACGCTGGACTGTGACCAGCTCGAATTGGTATTGAAGCCGTAGTCATGAATGATGAGGTTGTCGAGGGTGACATTCTCAGCCATGACGATGATGCCGTCGCACTCAATATTGACGGGGGAGGGGTAGCTGCGGCTCTCAGCCTTGCTGTTGACCTTGATGATCGGCTTGTTGGCCGGATCAGCTGCGGTGACGGTAACGCCCTTGTTGATGGTGAGCGGCTCATAGGTGCCGGGGTTGAGCTTGATCACGTCGCCAGCCTTGGCAGCTGCGAGTGCAGCCTCGAAGGTGGAGTAGGCGTAGGTATCGTTGAGGATAGCATCAGCAGCCTGTGCGGGCGTGCTGACCAGCGAGGTCATCGCCTCGTCACGGTAGTAGGGGAAGAGCGGGCCGACATCCACGCCGGAGTTAGCGGCGTTGTTGAGGGCATCGGGATCGCTGATGTAGTTTGCAGTATCTGCGGTGTTGCCGAGGACGATCTTGCCGTCCGAATTGATGTAGTAGTCGCAGTCGATCAGCTTGGACGAGGTGATGGTAGCGGTACCGGATTTGAGCCACAGAGTAGCCCCAACAAGGGCAGACTCGTCGATGGTGAACACAGCAGAGCCGCCCACCGTGCAGTAAGGTGCTTCGAGGGTAGTTCCGCTGACATCGACTTTCGAGGTAGCCGTTGACCCTTCAACGTGAATCGAATTGCTCGTAGCATTGATGACCGAGTCAGTAATGGTCAGGGTAGCGCCGTCAGTGAGGCCGTAGGCATATACACCCTTCTTGTAGTTGGTGATGGTGGTATTCGTAACGGTGATACCGGTGCAGGACCCTATGGGTACACCGATAGCCAAGCCAACACCGGAACCGACAAAGTCACAGTTCTGAACAGTCAGCGACTTGAAGTTGCCAGGAGCCGAATTGTTCGTTGTGATTGCACCATCTATCCAGAACTTGTTAGTGGTACCGGAGGAGAATTTGAGGTCCTTGAAAATTACGCCGTCAGCCATCACGTAAACGCCACTGATGCGGCTGTGCTGCAAAACATCCTTGTTGGTGTTGATGGTGGTCAGCTTGGTGCCGTCGGCAGCAAGTGTACCCTTGATGGTGATACCGTTTGCGGTCTTGGGCACGGTGAACGCATCGTGCTCACCGGCGAGGAGGGTAACCACATCGCCCGAGGTAGCAACGGCGAGAGCATCGGCCACGGTAGAATAGTAAGTGCCGTTAAGCAAAGCCTTGTAGCCGGTCACGACGGGGGTGGTCGAACCGTTGTAGGAGTTCGGCGTGGTGGTGGACTCGGTTACGGTCGGGGTAGAACCGCTGGCAAGTGCGCCCGAAACATCGATGGCAGGAACGCCATCGGGAGTCGTGACGGTATTGCCGGCCAGCTCAAGGGTAGCGAGACCGGAGGTCAGACGAACCACGAAGGGCGCCTCGCCGGACTTAACGGTGTTGCCGATGATCTTGATGTTCTCGACACCGCCGGTGAGAGTACCCGACTTTGCACCGGTTCTGACAGCATAGCCGTCGACCTCGAAGTGGCAGTTCTGGATAGTAGCATCCTCGGTCTGGTTGAGGTTGATACCCTCGGAGGAGTAAATAAAGCAGCTGTCAACAACCAGCGGGTTGGTGTTGTTGATCTGCAGCAGGCTGTGCATGGTGGATTCAACCACACAACCCTTGACGAGCCAGTTCTTGTCGCCGCCGTCGCTGTGTCTGATCGCAGCGACTTCCTTACCGTCGCCGCCGCTGTACTTAAAGGTACAATTCTTAACCGTGACGTTATGGGAATAGGAATAGGCTTTAGGGCCGCCGACGAGCAGAGGAGTATGTGCTCTGTCGGGGCTGAGGATGCAGGCGGAATACTGGACATTGCTTCCACCCTTGGCATCAAAAGTAATATTTTCGATGGAAAGCGTTTCCGTGCGATTAACGCCCGTGCCATTGCCAAATACGACCATTAAGCCCGTGAACGTCGTCTGGACACCGGCATTGACAGAGCCGCGGATAGTAATGTTCACGCCTTCCTTCTGCGTGATTACAACTTTTTCTTCGGTGATCTGCGTAGCAGCGAGGGTGATGACGTTGTCACCAGCAACTGCTGCGTTGACGGCTGCCTGAATGGTATCAAACGATGTACCATTCAAAGTGGCAACCGGATCTGCCGCGCTTACCGATACCGGAATCATCGACACCAGCATCAGCACACACAGCACATAGGCCAAAATGCGTGTTTTCATAGGGTCCTCCAAATGAATAGATTTACGCCGACCGGACTGCCCTCCGAGTACAGCGCATAATAATACACATATAAATTTTAGCACAACAGCAAAATCTTGTCAACCCTTAGCGGCAAAAAACTCTATTATAATTTGCACAAATATTCGCCCTCAAATCTGCGCCGATCGGCAAAAACCCCCGCAGAAAAATCTGCGGGGGCTTTGGTCAATCAGCGGGTAGTATTTATATAGTAGAGTTTCGCTCACTTCCTGCGGTAGCGCGGGTAGCGCTGCTGGCGCTGGGCGCGCCGATAGCGGTAGATGGCTGTGCCGAAGATGTAGATGACGGTC
>JAFWBJ010000027.1 GCA_017507145.1 Clostridia bacterium
CGCTGTCCGTATGTTCAAGCCCTCCGCAGGTCTGCAGGGTATCAAGGACTTCATCATCGAGACGGTCGAGGCAGCGGGCCCCAACCCCTGCCCCCCCATCGTGATCGGCGTCGGCATCGGCGGCACCTTCGACAAGGCTGCGCTGCTTGCCAAGAAGGCCATCATGCGTCCGCTGGACACCTCCAACCCCGATCCGTACTACGCTGATCTGGAGAAGGAGATGCTCGAGAAGGTCAACGCCCTCGGCATCGGCCCTCAGGGCTTCGGCGGCAAGACCACCGCAATCGGCCTGAACATTGAGGTTCTGCCCACCCACATCGCAGGTATGCCGTGCGCAATCAACATCAACTGCCACGTTACCCGCCACAAGACGGAGGTAATCTAACATGGAAAAGAAGAGAGTAACCCTCCCCCTCACCGAGGAGCTTGCACGCACCCTGAAGGCCGGCGACGAAGTTCTGCTGACCGGTACCATCTACACCTCGCGCGACGCCGGTCACAAGCGCATGTGCGAGACTCTGGCCAAGGGTGAGAAGCTGCCCTTCAACCCTGAGAACGCGACCATCTACTACGTTGGCCCCACCCCCGCAAAGCCGGGTCAGGTCATCGGCTCTGCCGGCCCCACCACCTCCGGCCGTATGGATGCCTACGCACCGACCATGATGAGCGTCGGCGCACGCGGCATGATCGGCAAGGGCGCTCGTCTGCCCGAGGTTGTTGAGGCCATGAAGAAGTACAGCGGCGTTTACTTTGGCGCGATCGGCGGCGCAGGCGCTCTGCTTGCGCGCTGTATCAAGAAGTGTGAACTCGTCGCTTACGAGGATCTGGGCGCTGAGGCGCTCCGTGAGCTGTATGTTGAGGATATGCCCCTGGTTGTCATCATCGACAGCGAGGGCAACAACCTCTACGAGCTCGGCCGTCAGGACTACCTGAACAGCAAGAAGTAAGAGAAAAGCAAAAAAGCGAAGAACCGATTCGGTTCTTCGCTTTTTTTTAAGGTCGTGGGGACGTTGTCCCCACACCTCTACCAAAGGGGACTTTTTCGGAAAAAAGTCCCCTTTGGAATCCCCAAAAACCTGCAGAAACGCTTGATTCAAGCGTGCGCGAAAGTTTTTGCGGGGGTTTGGGGGTGCTTTTTTCAAAAAGCACCCCCAAGAATTATCCTCAACCAATCAACGTGTAGGACAGCCCGTTCTGAACGGCGAAGTTCATCGCCGGAGAGCCGTTCGAGACGTAGAGGGTGATGCTGGAGCAGTAGCGGAACGCGCGGTCGCCGATGTTGGTCAGCGACGAGGGGAGGTAAACGGTGGTCAGTGCGTAGCAGCGCTCAAAGGCCGACGTGCCGAGCGTCTTCAGCGATGCGGGCAGGTCGACGCTGCGCAGGACGCCGCAGGAGGCGAACGCGCGGTCGCCGATCTCGGTCAGCGACGAGGAGAGCGTGACGGTAGCCAGGTGTGCGCAACCCTCAAAGGCAGAGGGGGCGATGCTGGTGACGGTGTTCGGGATCGAGATCGAGGTGATCGACTTGCCCTTGAAGGCGCTGTTGCCGATGGCCACAACGGGAAGGCCGTTGATGCGGTCGGGGATGATGACCGAATCCTCAGTGCCGGTGTAGGCGGTGATGACACAGCCGCCGCCGAGCACGCTGGTGGTGAAGCTGCCGCCGCTGGCCGAGACGTTGACATAGCACTGTGCGCTCTTGCCGCCGGCGGTGACGGTGATGACGGCCTGGCCGACGCCGTTGGCCGTTACCTGGCCGTTGGCATCAACCGTGGCGATTTTGCTGTCGGAGGAGCGGAAGGTGGGCGTCTGGCCCTGTGCACCTTCAACGGCGATGGTCACGGTCTGGGCAAAATCGAGATGCAGGTCGCCCATTGGCAGACGGAGCGAGAGCAAATCGGGATTCTGGGTGGCAACCGTGAGGGTGACGGTCGAACCGACCGGCAGGGCGGTTCCGGCTGCAGGCGAGACCGAGATGATGCCCTCGGTGTTGGCCTGCTGGTAAACGATGACGGGCACATAGCCCACGCCGCGCAGGATGGCGGCAGCAGCATCGGCGGCGTTGGGGCCGCTGATGACCGACAGCTCGGGAACGGTGACGCCACGGCTGACGTAGATGGTCAGTGCGTCATCGGCGGTGACGGTGGTGCCGGCTGCGGGCGACTGGGCATAGACGGTGCCGGCAACATAGGTGGCCGAATCGCCGACCTGCCAGGTGATCTTGGTCAGCTGGTTCTGGGCGAGGAAGGCTTCAACCTGTTCGCGGGTCTGTCCGGCGAGGTCGGGCAGCGAAACGGTGCGCCGGCCAAGCGAAATGACCACGGTGACGGTACTGTTGAGGTCGACCTTGGTACCCGATGCGACCGACTGGCTGATGACCTTCTCGGCTGCGACGGTGTCGTCATAGCGGGTCTCGAAGGCGGCGGTGAGCGCGCAGGCGGCCAGTCGCTGTTCGGCCTCGGTACGGGTCAGACCGCTGAGATCGGGCACGGCGGTCTGCTCACGGCCAAGGCTGACGGTGAGGGTGACAGTCGTACCGCGGGCGGCGGTGGCGCCCTTCTTGATGCTCTGCGAGATGACCTTGCCGGCGGCAACATCATTGCTGTATGCCTCGGTCTTGGTAGCCTTAAGGCCGAGCGCAGTCAGTGAGGCGGAAGCCTCCTGATAAGTCTTGCCGACCAGGTCGGGCAGCTTGGGATCAGCCGGTGCGGCGGTGGTCTCAGGCGCACGCGTGGTTACGGGCGCAGCCGTCGTTTCGGGGGCGGCGGTGGTCTCAGGTGCTGCGGTCGTCTCGGGTGCGCGCGTGGTCTCGGGCGCGAGGGTCGTGATCGGCGCATCGGTCGTGACGGCCGGTTCCTTGGTTTCATCGGAATCGCCGATGCCGGTGATGGCGTTGATGCCCCAGACAATGCCGCCGAAAAGGAGCAGCAGAATCAGAATGGCGGCCAGAACCAGGATCAGGCGCTTGAGGCCGTCGCCCTCCTCGGGGTAATCGTCCTCGGGGTAATCGTCCTCGGCGGGCATGGGCTCGGGCTGCGGGACGGGGCGCTGCATGGGTGCGGCCTGTCTGGCGGGGGGAGCCTGCGGCGGGACGGGGGCGGGGCGGGGCATCGGCGGCATCATCGGTTGCTCGGCCGGGCGATGCTGTGCCTCCAGAATGGCGGCACTGCTGGCGTTGTACGCCGCGGCGCCGGCGGTGTAAGCATATCCGGCAAAGGCGGCCGGTGCGGGCTGTTCGATGTCTTCTTCCTCCATCGGGGCGAGCTCTTCTTCGCTGAGCGGAAGACCGATGACCGGTGCAGCCGTCGGCTCTTCCGGCTCGCCGCTGCGCAGGGGCAGAATCTCAAAGATAGTCTCGGTGGCGGGCAGGACGACATAATCCTCCCGCTCGTCCAGCAGGCATTCGCGCAGGTCGTCGGCAAACGCGGCGGCCGAGTGATAGCGGCGGCTTGGCTCGAGTGCGCAGGCGCGGCTGAGCATGGCGGCCACATTTTCGTCGGCGTTGGCCGGGGGCGGGAAGTCATCATCCTCAGCGCGGCGCAGGATCGCGCGGCGGATGGCCGCCTGATCGGCATCGGCGCGGCCGAGAAAGGGGATGCAGCGGTTGTTGAAGAAGGCGTAGAGCAGGATGCCGAGGGCATAGAGATCGGTGCCGGCGGTGACGGTGTCGTCTTCCTGCAGCTCGGGGGCCATGTACATCAGCGAATCAAAGGCAACGTTGTCGAAGGTCTGACCGAGGATGCGCTCGATGGCGAAGTCGCCGACGCAAACGGTGCCGTCGGGGGCGACGAAAAGATTGGAGGGCTTGAGATTGCCGTGCAGAACACCGGCCTCTTCTGCGGCGGCAAGTGCCGAGCAGACGGCGATGCCGAGGTTGAGCAGATCGTTGGCCGTGATATCATGCGAGGGGGCGAAGGCATCAAAGGGAGTCAGCGGCTCATAGCGGATGAGCAGGATCAGTTCGCCCGAGCGTCCTCTGACCAGGCGGCGGTCTTCGACGGCCATGACGGTCGGCACATCGATATTGCGCAGGCGGTCGGTCTGTGCAACGATTGCCCGCATCGCGGCCTCCAGGCGGGTGCGGATATCCACCTCGTCCATGCCGTCCTCGCGCAGCTCGTCAATGGCCGGACCTTCGCCGGGCAGGCGGATCGGCTTGATGCGGCAGAGCGCTCCATCGGTGTCGGATGCGGCGTATACCGTCGCATAACTGCTTTGTCCCAGCTCGGCTTCGAGGGTAATGCCGCGCAGTAACGGTGCATATTCTCGGTTCGCTTGTTCGATAGTCATTAGCGTGCCTCCCATCGGGTGTTCGATATTGATCTCATTATACCATAGATTTTCCCGCTTGTCACCTGTTTTTTTGTAATTTTTATTACAAATGTAAAGAATTTTGGCGATTTGGACGAAAAAAATCCCTTTTTTGCCGAACAATAGAAAAAAGCCGCCGTACCGTGGGTGTGCACGGTACGGCGGCGGATGTTCAGTGCTTGATACGGGCGGTGGGCGCGAAGATGAGGATCAAGGGGAAGATCTCCAGGCGCCCCAGCAGCATGGCAAAGGAAAGGATCAGCTTGGAGAAGCCGGTGAAGGCGGAGAAATTGCCGGCAGGGCCGACCGCCGAGAACCCCGGGCCTACGTTGTTGAAGCAGGTGACGGTGGCAGTGAAGTTGGTCTCGAAGTCGAAGGGCTCGAAAGAGATGAGCAGGAAAACGGCCAGAATGCAGATCATATAGACCGAGAAGTAGGTGCTGACGCTGCCCAGCGTCTGCTCGTCGACCGTTTTGCCTTCAAAGCGCACCGTGCTGACCGAACGGGGATGCAGCATCCGCTTGAATTCGCGGCCGATCATCTTGACCAGCATAATGGCACGCGACATTTTCAAGCCGCCTGCTGTTGAGCCGGCACAGCCGCCGATGAACATCAGCAAAAGGAGGATGGCCTTAGAGAGGCCGGGCCAGAGATTGAAGTCGGTGGTGACGTATCCGGTGGTGGTGATGATTGACGACACCTGGAATACGGCGAGTCGCAGTGCCTCACCGAACCCGCTGGTCTGCGGCAGGATGTTGAAGGTGATGACCAGCGAGGAGATGATCACGATGGCGGTATAACTCCACAGCTCGTCCGACTTGATGACGGTGCGGAAGCGGCGGATGAGCAGAAGATAATAGAGGTTGAAGTTCACCCCGAAGATGAGCATGAAGATGGCGATGACCCACTGCAGATAAGGACTGTATCCGGCAATACTGTCGGCCTTGATGCCAAAGCCGCCGGTACCGGCCGTACCAAAGGCGTGGATAACACTGTCATAAAGGGGCATACCGCCGGTCAGCAGGAAGCCGATCTGGATCAACGTTATGACGATATAGATGATATAGAGAATCTTGGCGGTATCCCTGACGCGGGGCACCAGCTTGCCGACGACGGGGCCGGGCATCTCAGCGCGCACGATGTGGATCGATCGGTCAGAGAGACTGGGAAGCAGGGCCATGACGAAGACCAGCACGCCCATGCCGCCGACCCAGTGGGTGAAGCTGCGCCAGAAGAGCAGGCCATGGCTCAGCGCTTCCACATCGGTCAGAATGGAGGCACCGGTGGTGGTGAAGCCGCTGACCGTTTCAAAGAAGGCATCGATGTAGGAGGGAATCTCTCGGGAGAGAAAGAAGGGGAGCGCGCCCAGCGCGGAGGTCATCAGCCAGCCGAAGGAGACAATGGCAAAGCCCTCGCGTGCATAGATCAGATCGGTGCGGGGGTGGGAGAGGGTAGTCATGGCAAAGCCGACGATCAGACAGAGGGCGATGGTGATGAGGAAGCTCCAGCCGCAGGATTCGCGGTAACAGAGCGAAACCAGTGCGGGCAGAAGGAGCAGGGCGGCCTCGGCCTGCGCGATCCTTCCGACCGTTTGGATGATCATGCGATGATTCATAGCAATCCCTTTCAAATCAAGATCATTTGGCGTGTTCAGCCGACAATGTCGGCCAGCTCGTCCAGGCGGTGCTCGGCCGAGATGACGATTACGCGGTCACCGGGCAGAATGACGTCTTCGCCCGAGGGAATGATGGTCTTGCGGCCGCGGATGATGCCGGCGATGAGGATGCCTGGCTTGGGGCGCAGTTCACACAGGGGCTTGCCCGAGTGGGGGAAATCGGCGGTGACGTTGAATTCCAGCGCCTCGGCGCGGTCATCGAGAATTTTGTAGAGGGTCTCGACCCGGCTGCCGGCCGAATTCTGCAGAGCGCGGGCATAGCGGGCGAGCACGTCGGAGATGATGTTCTTGGGCGAGACGATGCAGTCCAGTCCCAGCCGCTCGGCCATGGCCGCATGCTCGGTACGGTCGACCTTGGCGATGACTTTGGATACCTTCTGCTGGGCGGCAAAGATGGAGATCAGCATGTTCGCCTCGTCCGAGCCGGTCAGGGCCACAAAGGCATCGGTGCTGCCCAGCCCTTCCTCCAGCAGAACCTCCTGCCGTGCGCCGTCGCCGTTGATGATGACCGCACTGGGCATGGCGGCAGACACCTCCTGGCAGCGTTTGCGGTCCTGCTCGATCAGCGTGACGCCGTGGCCGCCGGCCAGCAGCATGCGGGTGAGATAATAGGCCGTGCGGGACGCGCCGAGCAGCATGACGTTGCGGGCCGATTTCTGCAGCTGGCCCATCTGGCGAAGCAGCTTGATGATCTCCGTGGGCGCGGCAGTCAGTGCGATGCGGTCGCCGGCGCGCAGGATGAAGCCGCCCGACGGAATGACTACCGTGTCCTCGCGCTGGACTGCGCAGATGAGGAACTTAACTCCGGCGTAGCGGCGGCGAAGATCGATCAGCGACATGCCGTCCAGCGGGGAGTCGGGCTTAAGGATCAGCTCAAGCAGCTCGAAGCTGCGGCCCGAGAAGGTCTCGATGCGCACCGCCGAGGGCAGCTTGAGAATATTGTACAGTTCATGGGCAGCCAGCAGGTCGGGATTGATGGCCATCGACAGCTCAAGCTGCTGGCAGAGGTAGCCCAGACTGCGGTCGTTGTATTCAGGGTTGCGGATGCGGGCAATGGTGTGACCGGCACCCATGCGGCGGGCGAGGAAGCAGGCAAGCATATTGTTCTCGTCCGAGCCGGTAACGGCGACGAAGAGGTCGCAGTCGGTAATGCCGGCCTCTTGGAGGGTGTCGTTATCAGTGCCGTTGCCGCAGACGGCCATGACGTCATAGAGATTGGTCAGCTCTTCGACAACGGCGGGGCGGTTATCCACCGCGACAACGTTGTGACCCTCGCGGACCAGACGGGCCAGAATGGTGGTGCCGATCATGCCGCAGCCAACGATAATGATTTTCATGAGACGTCTCCTTTTGCGGGATGGATTTGTTTATCTAAATAGTAGCATATTCTGGCGGCGTTGTCAAGCAAAGAAAAGCAGTTCCGTATCAAAGGAACTGCTTTTTTGCATGGTTTAATATGCCAGATCAACGGGAGAAGCTTCTATGAGAATATCCCGATCGGAAGAGGTGTGCGTGTGAAATGAGAATTCCGGGTCTGCCATGGTTTCGATGCTGCTCGGTGGTGAGTCATTCTCCATCGGCAGCGTTAATTCTATTCCAAACTGCTCGTCCGGATCGATGCTTTTGGCCGAGTATTTCGCATCGACTTCATCAACCAAAACGGCTTTTGCAATTTTGATATGGGCTGCTTTGGCTTTGCCGGTTTGCATTGTGCCGGGTGTGGTGAGTGTACCGGCGTTTATGGAGGATGTGGTGTCAGCCGGCACCGTGCAGCCCGACAATACGGCGGCCAAAAGAAGCGGGGTGAGCGTTAAGGCGATTCTTTTCATGGGAAACTCCGATAACATATTTTATAACATAAATAATAACATATATTTATTTTTGTGTCAAGCATAAAATAATGTTAATTGAAATTTTGTTTGAGGTGATAAAAATGAAACAGGAAAAGCTGATCATTCATCCGAAAAGGCCAAAAGGTGAGGACGGTTACAAGACTTTTTCGATTCGCATTGCCGATGAACTGGTGGAAAAAATCAATGCAATCTCGGCGCAGACCGGCCATAGCCGCAACGAACTGATTGGAATCTTTTTGGCTTACGCGGTCGAGCACTGCTCGGTTGCGGAGAACTGATCGGTGCCGAAAGGCCTTTACTTTTCTTTCCGTTTGTGGTATACTGTACACATTAACGCTTGAAAGGAGCCATCATGGCTGCATCTATGCTGTCTCCGGCCGCGCTGGCTTATCTGGGCGACGCGGTCTGCGAACTTTATGTGCGCGAGCTTTTGGTCGAGCTGGGGTTCACCTCCTCGGCGCGGCTGAACCGGTTTGCGCTTGATTTTGTCCGGGCCACGGCACAGGCTGAGGCGGTCAGCCGCATTATGCCCATGCTCAGCGAGGAAGAGGCCGCCCTGTTCCGTCGCGGCCGAAACCACTCTCTGCCCAACGTGCCCAAGAGCGCGACCATGCGCGAGTACCGTCAGGCCACCGGCTTTGAGGTGCTGCTCGGCGGGCTCTACCACGACGGACAGACCGCGCGCCTGCGCACGCTGATGGCCGCGGCCTACGCGCCCGAGATCGCCGCCGTGCGAGCCGAGCTGGGGCTTGCCCCCGCACCCGATGACCAAACCGAGAGAAAGGACGATCCATCATGAATGCGATTCCCCATGTGATGTGCGTGTTCGGCACGCGCCCCGATGCGGTCAAAATGTGCCCGCTGGTGCTTGAACTGCAGCGCCGCCCCGGCCTGCGCACGACGGTGGCGCTGACCGCCCAGCACCGCGAGATGCTCGACGCTGTGACCGAGCTGTTCGGCGTCAAGGCCGACTATGATCTCAACATCATGAAGCCGGCGCAGACGCTGGAGAGCATCACGGCCGACATTCTTGCCGGCATGGCGGATGTCCTGCGCGAGGCCAAGCCCGATTTGATCCTCGTGCACGGCGACACGTCGACCTGCTTTGTGGCATCGCTGGCCGCCTTCTACGCCAAGATCCCGGTCGGCCACGTTGAGGCCGGCCTGCGCAGCTTCGACCGCTGGTCGCCCTTCCCGGAGGAGATGAACCGCCGCATGGTGGGGCAGCTGGCTGAGCTGCACTTCGCGCCGACCGCGCAGAACCGCGCCAACCTTGCCGCCGAGGGCATCACGGCGGGCGTGTACGTGACCGGCAACACGGTTATCGACGCCTTTGCGTACACCGTCCGCGATGGCTACACCTTTGCCGATGAACGCCTGCGCGCGATCGACTTCGCCGACGGCCGCCGATACATCACGCTGACCGCCCACCGCCGCGAGAACCAGGGCGAGGGGATTGCGTCGATCTGCCGCGCGGTGCGCCGCATTGTGGACGAGCACCCCGACGTGGTGGTGATCTATCCCGTGCACCTGTCGCCGGCGGTGCGGAACACCGTTTTCCCGCTGCTCGAGGGGCATGAGCGGATCGTGCTCTGCGATCCGGTCGGGCTCTCGGATATGCACAACCTGCTGGCCAAATCGACGCTGGTGCTGACCGACTCGGGCGGCCTGCAGGAGGAAGCGCCCTCGCTGGGCGTGCCGGTTCTGGTGCTGCGCACCGAGACCGAGCGCCCGGAGGCGGTTGACGCCGGTACGGTCAAGGTGATCGGCGTAGACGAGGATACCATCGTTGCCGAGACGCACACCCTTCTCACCGATTCCGCTGCCCATGCCGCCATGGCCCACGCCGTCAACCCCTACGGTGACGGTCACGCGAGTGAGCGCATTGCCGATGCGATTGAGGAATGGGCGAGGGAGCGGGCGTGAGGTCGTGGGACGCTGTCCCACACCCTGCCGAGGGGCCTTTTTGAAAAAAGGCCCCTCGGACTCCCCCAAAAACTTTCCGGTTTTTTTGCTGACCTTCGCGCGGTGCGCCGTCCGCCAAGGCGATAGGGCGGAAGCATCTGTATTGTACAATGGTCTATCACATTAATGAACATAAAAGGAGATACCCATGAAAATCGAATTCAACATTCGCGACTACGGCCGTATGGTGGCCGAGCTTTACCCCGAGAAGGCACCGAAAACGGTTGAGAACTTCCTTGGCCTCATCGACCGCAAGTTCTTCGACGGCCTGATCTTCCACCGCGTCATTGCCGGCTTCATGATCCAGGGCGGCGGCTATGATGTGAACATGAACCACAAGGACGCGCCGTCCATCAAGGGTGAGTTCGCGGCCAACGGCTTTACGCAGAACGATCTCAAGCACACCCGCGGCGTGCTGTCGATGGCGCGGACCATGATCCCCGACTCAGCATCGTCGCAGTTCTTCATCATGCACGCCGATGCGCCCCATCTGGACAGCCAGTATGCAGGCTTCGGCCGGGTCATCGAGGGCCTGGAGGTCATCGATGCCATCGCCACCGTCCCCACCGACCGCCGCGACTGCCCGCGCGTGGATGTCGTCATCGAAAGCGTTCGCCGTCTCGAGGACTAAAAATTTGCGGTAATGTTGATGGCCCTTGTGCGCATCCAATCGGATGCGCACAAGGGCCGTTTGCTTGTCGGAAAGTTTTTGGGGGAGTCCGAGGGGCCTTTTTTCAAAAAGACCCCTCGGCAGGGTGTGGGACAGCGTCCCACGACCTCACACCGTTCCGGTGACGACCAGCTGCGTGACGCCGGGCGTAATAACCCAGGCGCCGGTCTCTGTATCCTGCGCGAAGGTGGCGGCAGGGACGGTGATGCGGCCGGGCAGAGTCGCAAAGCGGCCGGTTGTCTCGTTGTAGGTGTAGTCGCCGGGCTCACTGAGCGGAACGCCGTCAAGGGTGACGGTGAGGCCGCGCAGGATCGGATCAAAGTCATCGGTCAGCGTGACGTCATCGGTGGCGACGGCCGCGCGGCTTCCGGTGTTTTGGATCAGGAAGGTGTAGGTCAGCTGGCCGTTTTCGGTGACGGGCACGGGCGAGACGGTCTTGGTGACGGTCAGCGACGGCTCAGCCTCGGGGAAAACCGTCTCGCTGACGGTGATCGGCGCACCGACACCGCTGCCCGAAACGGTCGCCGTGTTGGTGATGCTCCCCGCATCGCCGGGGGGAGCAAAGGCGGTGACGCGCGCGCGGTAGATCAGCATCAGGCTGCCCTCTGCCGGCACGTTCAGCCCCGAAACCACCAGCGGCGGGCCGGGATTGACGGTCGGCGCACCCTGCAGCACGCCGTCTGCATAGAGGCGCAGTGAGCCCTCCACATAGTCGAGCGGATAGAGGGTCTGCCCGTCGAAGGCATACCCGCCGAGATCGTCGCTGACGGTGACACCGGTCAGCACTGTGTTCCCCGAATTGACCAGGCTGATGACATAGGTGATGTCCTCACCCCTGCCATAGCTGTCGCCGAGGGCGGTCTTGCTGGCGGAGAGCACCTCAAGCAGCTCGCCGACTGCGACATTGGAGTTCACCGCACCGCCGCTGTAGGTCAGCTGTGCCTGGTTTGTGAATTGTGCCATTTTGCATCCTCGCTTTCTTTTCCTTCTTCGCGGGCGGATGCCCGCAATGACAGCTTATGCGGCGGCGGGCAGAAGGTGCCGAATTTTGTCGATGACCGGGCAGACTTGACAAGTCCTGCACCGACGGGTATAATGATAGAAGACATGCGCGGCCAGAGCAGTTTCGGCGGCCGACATCGATTTTGAAAGAAGGTACATGCTTATGCTCTCTTCGTTTTGCGTTTGGCTGGACACGGCATTGTCCGGCTTTGATTATGCACTCTTGTCTGTTCTGCATGAGGCGGCCGAAGCGGCCGGCGTTGTGTTGACGCCCATCGCCCGCCTGATCACCCTTCTGGGCGAGAAGGGAATCGTCTTTTTTGCGGCAGCATTGGTGCTGGCCTGCTTCCCACGCACCCGAAAGACGGCGGTCTGCCTCTTCGGCGCGGTCTGCTGCGGGGCGCTGATCACCAACATCTGCCTCAAGGAAGCCGTCTGCCGCCTGCGCCCCTTCGAGGCGATCGGGCTTTACGCCGAGTGGTGGGAAGCGGTCGGCGCGCCGGCTGAATCGGGCTTCTCCTTCCCCTCGGGCCATGTTACCGCTGCCGCGGCCGGCATGTTCGCTCTCTGCTTTGCCCGGGGATGGCGCTGGCTGTGGGCCGCTCTGCCCACCGTCGCAGTTATGGCCTGCTCGCGCTGCTACCTGATGGCGCATTATCCCAGTGATGTGCTGGCCGCGGCGGTGATCGGCGTTCTGTCGGCCGCGGTGGCCTGGGGGATCACCTGCCTCATCTACGCCGTCCTCGAGCGCACGGCGGACAAGCCCTTCTCCCGCTTTGTCCTCACCTTTGATCTGCGCCGTCCCGGCCGCTGAGTGAAGATAAATTTCGCAAAAAATTCTTCCAAAATTCACATTGCACTCACCTGATTTTTCACTTGCAGAGGTATACTGTTTGCCGGAAGGAGGGGAGGAACATGGCCGCAATTCAGACGGTGTTCCGTCGCTATGAACTGAAATATCTGCTGACGCCATCGCAGAAGGCGGCGGTGCTTGACGCATTCCGCGACCGAATGGCACTCGACCGATGGGGGCGAACCACCATCCGCAACCTCTATTTCGATACCGAGCATAACCGGCTGATCCGCGAATCGATCGAGCGGCCGGTCTACAAGGAGAAACTGCGCATTCGCAGCTACCGCCCCGCCGCGCCGGAGGATCCGGTGTTTGTCGAGCTGAAGAAAAAATACAAGGGCGTGGTCTATAAGCGACGGCTGGTTATGCCGGCCGAGCACGCACTGGATTGGCTGGCAGACGGTCACCCACCTGCCATACATACCCAGATCGAAGCCGAAATCGAGTATTTTCGCCGCTTCTATGCCACCCTGCGGCCGGCAGTCTTTCTCTCCTATGAACGTGAGGCGTATGCGCCCCTGCCCGATGCAGACCTGGGGCTCTTGTGCGGGGAATCGGCTTTTCGCGTGACCTTTGACGAGAAGATCCTCGCCCGAAGCGCTGCCCTGTCGCTTGGGGCAGAGGTGGGCGGCAGGCCCCTGCTTGAGCCCGGTATGACCTTGATGGAGATCAAAACGGCGGGCGGTATCCCGCTGTGGATGGTCGACGTTCTCACGCGTGAGGAGATTCGCAAAGTCTCCTTTTCCAAATACGGTACCTATTATCGGCTCAGCCGGGCGGCGAATGACCGCCCCGAGGAAGCCGCGCAAGAAGAATTAATCGGAGGATAAGCCAATGGAAAAACTCTTTCGCGGTGTCTTTGACACCGAATTTACGGCGGTCATCACGGTGACCGATTTTCTGCTCTGCCTGGGCGCAGCTCTGCTGATCGGGCTGATGCTGGCTTTTATGTGCAGCTACCGCACCCGCACCTCGCGCTCCTTTATGGCAACGTTGGCCCTGCTCCCCGCCGTCGTCTGCGTGGTGATCATGATGGTCAACGGCAACATCGGCACCGGCGTGGCGGTTGCGGGCGCGTTCAGCCTGGTCCGCTTCCGCTCAGCGCCCGGTTCGGCGCGTGAGATCGCGGCCATTTTCCTGGCCATGGGCGCCGGCCTGATCGTCGGCATGGGGTACATCGGCTTCGGCCTGCTCTTCGCGCTGATCGTGGGGCTGGTTTCGATGCTCTATGCACGGCTCAACCTCGGCGCATCCCGCCTTACGGCACGCCGGAAGACGATGCGCATCACGATCCCCGAAAATCTGGATTATACCGGCATTTTCGACGACCTCTTCGCCGCCTACACCACCGAGCATGAGCTGGTGGCCGTCAAGACCACCAACATGGGCAGCCTCTTTAAGCTGACCTATGACATCACCCTGCGCGACCCGGCGAAGGAAAAGGAATTTATCGACCAGCTTCGCTGCCGCAACGGTAATCTCGAGATTTCGGTCTCGCAGCAGGAAGTGCGTGGTGAGTTGTGATGCGGCGTGTCAGAATCCTCAGCCTGCTGCTGGCGCTTCTTCTGCTCGCGGGCTGCACAGCCGAGCCATCGACAGGACCGGCGGGTACGGAGAGCACCGCGCCGATCACCGCGCTGCCCGAGCAGCTTGATTCACATGCATATTTCTCGGATCGCGATCGCGCAGGCAGCTATTCGGCCGAGCACGCCGTGGCGATCACTCTGGCCGGCGATCGCGCCGAAGCCAATGGCCCCGGCGTGCAGATCGCGGATGGCTGCGTGACTGTTTCGGCCGAGGGCGTTTACCTGCTCACGGGCAGCTATGCCGGCATGATCATTGTCGATGCCGAGAAAACCGCCAAGGTTCAGCTGGTGCTCGACGGCGCATCGGTGACCAGCGCCACCTCTGCCGCGCTCTATGTGCGGCAGGCCGATAAGGTCTTTTTGACGCTGGCCGAGGGGAGCGAAAACCTCCTGGCCAACGGCGGCAGTTTTGTGGCCATCGACGAGTACAACATCGACGGCGCGATCTTCGCGCGGGATGATCTCACCCTCAACGGCCGGGGCAAGCTGACCGTCAATTCCCCCGCCGGCCACGGTGTCGTGGCAAAGGATGAGCTGGTCATCGCGGGGGGCAGCTATGCTGTCACAGCGGCAAGCCACGGCTTTTCGGCCAACGACTGCATCTGCCTGGCCGACGCGGATCTGACTGTTACAGCGGGCAAGGACGGCCTCAAGGCCGAACATGACGAGGATGCGGCGCTTGGCTATATCGTCGTCGAGAGCGGCACAGTGACGGTCACGGCCGACGGCGACGGCCTGAGCGCCGGCGCATACCTGCAGATTGCGGGAGGCAGCTTCAATTTGACGACGGGCGGCGGTCACAGCACGGTGACGCAGAGCGCCGGCGGCGATTGGGGCTGGAACTTCGGCGGCCGCGGCGGGATGGGCGGCTTTGGCGGATACGCACCGTCTGCTCCCACCGCCACCGACACTGCCAGCGCCAAGGGCATCAAAGCGGCGGGCGACCTGATGATCGCAGGCGGCACCCTCGTCATCGATGCGGCCGACGACGC
>JAFWBJ010000028.1 GCA_017507145.1 Clostridia bacterium
AAAGCGGCGTGGCCCGCAGGGCCACATTCGAAAGCCAAGGCGGATGAGTGGGTGAAATTCCGGCGGTAGGCGGAAAGAGGGCGAGGAGGAGACTTCGGCGTTTGAGATGCCTCCTCCTCGCCCTCCCCCGAACGATAAGATCAATCTAACCCGAGGTAAGCCATGAAAAAACTGCTCGCTATTCTATCCGCGCTGGCGGTGCTGCTCACCCTGACCGCCTGCGGCAGCCCGCCGCCGGCCGACGAGCTCCGCGCCATTGCCGAGCCGCTGATCGAGGCCTCGCATGAGGTCAACGCCATCTTCTTCGGCGAGGGCCTGCCCGCCATCACCCGCGACAGCCAGTTCGCCGCCGACAACCACCTCTACTTCATGGACGAGGGCGGCAACTACGACTATATCACCGAGGACTGTCCCTACCAGCACACCGACCAGATCAAGGCCGCAGCCGAAGCCGTCTACTCGGCCGACTACCTCACGTCGATCTACGAGACGATGTTCGTCGGGCTGGCCGACGAGAACGCCGGCATCCTCTACGCCCGCTACCTCGACACCGAGCGCGGGCTGATGAAGTCGAACATCATCAAGCCCCTCTTCAACAAAACCCGCATCTACGACTACGACTCGATGACGGTCATCAAGCCGTCCAACGCCCGCTTCGTCAACCTCGAGTTTGATACCCACCTCGAGGGCGAGAGCGAAATCCTGCGCGTCCGCCTGACGCTGGTCAACGAAAACGGCGCCTGGCGGCTCGATTCCCCCACCTATTGATTCCCAGCCAATTCGATTTTGCATTTTCAGGAGGACATCATGAAAAAGACGTATCTCATCGCCGCCCTTGCGGTACTCGTCGTCATCAGCACGGTCGCCATCGTGCTCATCCCCACCGGAAACAGTCCCACCAACCGGGTCATCGCGCCCGCTTATGAAGAAGCTCTCCCCTTCCATGACGGCTATGCGGTCGTGAAGCTCAACGGCAAGTACGGCGCCATCAATGAGCAGGGCGAGATGGTCGTCGAGCCTGCCTATGCCTGGCTTGGCCTCTTCAACGAGGGCTACGCCGCCGCCATCAACGACGCCGGGGAGATGCAGATCGTCTCGACCGACGGCAGCGCCATCACCCCCACCTACGCCTGGCACGGTACGGATTGGCTCCCCAACGAGTATGGCGAGGTCGTGCCGACGCATGTCAGCGGTACCTCCCCCGTCTCCTGCACCGTCGAGCGTGCCGAGCAGAACTTGACGGACTATGTCTGCATGGAGGGCGTCATCAACCTCGGCGGCGTTCCCTTCCGCACCGACGGCACGCCGGTGAAGGCCGAGATGGGTCTCAACGACGCCATGGCCGGCCCTTGCGTGAACGGCATCGTCCCCATCCGCTGGGTCAATGACGCCGGCCCGATCGGTGTGACCTTCTATCGCAAGAGCGGCGAGTCGCTGGGCGATGTGGTGTACGGCTATCTGAATATGCCCTATGCCTACGCACCCAAGGACGGCAGAATCGTCTTCGCGGTGGAAGGCATGTATGACGGCGCGCTGAAAACCGGCCTGATGGACGAGAACCAGACGGTCATCCTCGAGCCGACCTACGACAACTACCGCTATTGGAGCGACGGCACCTTCTTCGAGGATGGGCTGATGATCGTGATCAAGGGCGAGAAGTACGGCGCCATCAACCTCGACGGCGCTGAGGTTATCCCCTGCACCTACGATTTCCTCGGCGACTTCAGCGATGGCTACTGCTTCGCCGTTGAGAACGGAAAGGGATTCTTCATTGACCCGCAGGCCAACCGCTACGCCATCGGCGGCATCGACGGCGAAGAGGTGAACATCACCGCCGCGGCCTACTTCAATGCCAAGGGCGTCGGCGTGGTTTACGACAGCATCTCCGACCGGGCCTACTGCATCCGCAATATCCTCACCGACGGGGCGTTCACCGCGATTCCCGGTACCGAAAAGTTGGATATTCGCTCCTTCGTCCCCGACTACGTCGAGGGTGGGGAGATCGGCGCCGTCTCGGGCATCGCCGACAACTGCCTCTTCCCGTATGAGAAGGACGGCAAATGGGGCTACATGCGCCTCATCGTCGAGGATTAATTCGGAAATTTCCGAAATCGGAAAAATATTTACATAACCCCTTGCAATTTTCGGAGAAATCCGTTATAATAGTTCCATAAAGTGAATTATGGAGGAAGAACACATGGCAACCAAGACCAAGAAACCCACCGCGCAGGCAGGCGATCTGCCCACCACCGCCGAGGAGCGCGCGAAGGCGCTGGAATTCGCCAAGTCGCAGCTGACCAAGAAGTTCGGCGACGGCATCATCATGAAGCTGGGTGAGAACACCCACATGAACGTCTCGGCCGTCCGCACCGGTTCGATCGCGCTGGACACGGCGCTGGGCATCGGCGGCGTACCGCGCGGCCGCATCATCGAGATCTACGGCCCCGAGTCGTCGGGTAAGACGACGCTGGCCCTGCACATTCTGGCCGAAGTGCAGAAGGAGGGCGGCGAGGCTGCCTTCATCGATGCCGAGCACGCGCTCGACCCCAGCTACGCCAAGGCCATCGGCGTGGATATTGACAATCTGCTCGTTTCCCAGCCCGACTCGGGCGAGGACGCACTCGAGATCACCGAGGTGCTGGTCCGCTCGGGCGCTATTTCGGCCGTCGTCATCGACTCGGTCGCCGCCCTGACCCCCCAGCAGGAGATCGAGGGCGAGATGGGCTCGACCCACGTCGGCCTGCAGGCGCGCCTGATGTCGCAGGCCATGCGCAAGCTGTCGTCGGTCGTCTCCAAGTCGCAGTGCATTGTGATTTTCATCAACCAGATCCGTGAGAAGGTCGGCATTGTTTACGGCAATCCCGAGGTCACCCCCGGCGGCCGCGCGCTGAAGTTCTACTCTTCGGTCCGCATCGAGGTCCGCAAGGGCGAGCCGATCAAGAACGGCTCGGAGGTCATCGGCGCCCGCACCAAGGTGAAGGTGGTCAAGAACAAGTGCGCGCCCCCCTTCCGCTCCTGCGAGTTCGATATGCTCTACGGACAGGGCATCTCCCGCTCGGGCGAGCTGATCGACATCGGCGTCCAGCTTGAGATCATCAAGAAATCGGGCGCGTGGTTCTCCTACAACGGCGAGCGTCTCGGCCAGGGCAAGGACAACACCCGCGCCGTGCTCGAGAGCGATCCCGCCCTCTTTGCCGAGATCGAAGCCAAGATCCGGGCGCTCCAGGAGGAGATCCCGATCGTGGAAGAGGAATTTGAGCTGGTGGATGATGAGGACGGCGACGATTTCGACATCCGCTCGCTCAAGCTCGACGATGCCGACGGCGAATAATCGGCCGCTCGCCGGCGAGATCCGCCGCATTACCCCCGTCCGCGGGGGCAGTGGGCTCTGCGTTGTGCTGGCCATCTCCTGCGGCGAGCAGGCCGAGGAGCGGTCGCTGACGGTCTCCGTCGAGGATTACGCCGGCCTGCGCTTCCTGCATCCCTACGCCAAAGCGGCCGGCCGCATCCTCGACGGGGAACAGATCGCCGCATTGGACGAGGCTGCCGACCGCTTCTCGGCCGTTGAGCGCGGGCTGAATCTGCTCAGCTACGGCGACGCCACCCGTGCCGGCCTTGCGCGCAAGCTCCGCACCCGCGGTATCGGCCGCGACGAAGCCGAAGCCGCCGCCGATGCCCTCGCCGCGCGCGGCTACATCGACGAGGACGCCCAGGTCGAGCGCTTCCTGCGCGCCGAGCTGCGCAAGGGCCGCGGCCCCGCCCGTATCTTGGCCGCCGCCCGCGAGAAGCAGTTCGGAGACGAGGCCATCGCCCACCTGCGCGACGCCATGGCCGAAGTCGACTTTGCCGAAATCTGCGCTGCCGTCATCGAGAAAAAGTACGGAGAGTTCCCCGAAGAGCCAAACGCAAAAAAGCGCGCAATCGCCGCGCTGATGCGGCTGGGGTTCAGCTATGGGGAGATCAAGGCAGCGTGCAGATAGACCTTGGGGCTTTGCCCCAAACCCCACTTAGGGTGCTTTTTGAAAAAAGCACCCTAAGAACCCGCAAAAACTTTTACGCAAAAACAAAAAATTCAGACAAACCCCCTTTTCCCCAAAGGTTTTTGGGGAGGGGGTTCGGGGGAGGCCCTTTTTGCAAAAAGGGCCTCCCCCGAGAAAGGCCAAAAAACCCCACATGAAAATCGGATTTGTATCGCTTGGGTGTCCGAAGAATCAGCTGGACACTGAGGTCATGCTGCACGAGCTGCTTGCGGCTGGCTACGAGGTGACGCCGGAGGAGACTGAGGCGGACATCATCATCATCAACACCTGCGCGTTCATTGAGAGCGCGAAGCAGGAGGCCATCGACAACATTCTGGACATTGCGTGGCTGAAGCAGAATCACACGCTGAAGGGAATCGTGGTGACGGGCTGTCTGGCGGAGCGCTATCGCGACGAGCTGATGCGCGAGATGCCGGAGATTGATGCGGCGCTGGGCGTCGGATCGATCCACGCGATTGTAGCGGCCGTCGAGGCGGTGGCGGCGGGGAAGAAGTTCAGCGAATTTGCGCCGGCCGACGAAGTGCGGCTTGGCGGCGACCGCGTACTGACCACGCCCGAGTACATGGCCTATCTGAAGATTGCCGAGGGCTGTGACAACCGCTGCGCCTACTGCGCGATCCCGTCGATCCGCGGCCGCTTCCGCTCGCGCCCGATGGAGGACATCGTGGCCGAGGCCAAGGAGATGGAGGCGCTTGGCGTGCGTGAGCTTGTGCTGGTGGCGCAGGACACGACCCGCTACGGGCTCGATCTCTACGGCGAGTACCGGCTGGCGGCTCTGCTGCGGGCCATCACCGACGCGACCGAGATCCCGTGGATCCGGCTGCTCTACTGCTATCCGGACAAGGTTACCGATGAGCTGATCGCCGAGATCCGCGACAACGACCGCGTGCTTAAGTATATTGATCTGCCGGTGCAGCACTGCACCGACCGGATGCTGACGGCGATGAACCGCCACGGCGACCGCGCGATGCTGGACAGCGTGATCGAGAAGCTGCGCCGCGCTGTGCCTGAGATTGTCATCCGCACGACCTTCATTGTGGGCTTCCCCGGCGAGACCGAGGCCGATTTCGAGGCGCTGTGCGAATTTGTGCGCGAGAAGAAGTTCGCGCACGCCGGCGCGTTCCCCTACTCGCGCGAGGAGGGCACGCCCGCTTACGACTTCGACGATCAGATCGACGAGCAGGTCAAGCTCGACCGCGCCGATCTGCTGATGCGCATCCAGCAGGGCGTGGTGGACGAGTATCTGGCCGGCAAGGTTGGGCAGGTTCTGCGCGTGCTGGTGGAGGATTTCGACCCCGTCTCGGAGGCGCACTACGGCCGCTCGGCCGCCGACGCACCCGAGATCGACGGCAAGGTATTCTTTGTTTCGCCCGTCCGCATCGCGCCCGGCTCCTTTGTGGATGTTGAGATCACCGAGGTGCAGGACTACGATCTGGTGGGAAAAGCGATTATTCCGAAGAAATAAGGCCGTGGGACGCTGTCCCACACCCTGCTGAGGGGACTTTTTGAAAAAAGTCCCCTCAGACTCCCCCAAAAACTTTCAATCAACGCTTATTTAGGGCGTGCGTGCAAGTTTTTGGGGATCCTTAAGCGGGGGGATGGGGGCAGCGCTCCCAATTAAAGGAGGATAACATGAAGCTGAATTTACCGAACAAGCTGACGGTTTTGCGGCTGGCGATGGTGCCGGTG
Source organism: Clostridia bacterium (assembly GCA_017507145.1). Lineage (GTDB taxonomy): Bacteria > Bacillota > Clostridia > Oscillospirales > CAG-272 > SIG693. Next base: position 5,730 of record JAFWBJ010000028.1, read on the forward strand.
TTGATGATTGTGCTGCTTTTGCCGATTGATGGCATTTGGCCGGCGGTGGTGGGGTGTGCGATTTTCATTCTGACCTCGCTGACCGACATGCTGGACGGGATGATTGCGCGGCGCTGCAATCTGATCACCGATTTCGGCAAGTTTTTGGATCCTTTGGCCGACAAGTTTTTGGTATTCGGTGCGATGCTGGCCATTCTCTGCAAGTACGGGGACATTCGCCCGATCTTCATTTGGGTGGTTGCGATCATCATTTTCCGCGAGCTGGCGGTGACGTCGATGCGGCTGATTGCCAACCAGAAGGCAGGTGCTGTTGTGGCGGCCAGCTGGTTGGGCAAGATCAAGACGGTAACGCAGATGATCGGCATTGTGGTACTGCTTTTGGAGGATGTGATTCTGCCGCCGGAGGTTGCGGCGAAGAATATTGCTTCGTATGTGGTGATGGTGCTGATGGTGCTGTTTACCGTTTGGAGCGGGTTTGACTACATCCGCGGGATGTGGGGGTATTTGGATCCGCAGAAGTGAGATATGGGAAAGCCCCGGCTGGGATTTCGGTCTCGGCTGGGGTTTTTTGTTCGGTTGTGGTTTGTACTTATGGGTGTGTTTGCGTTTTGTTGATGTGGGGTGCGCTGGGGTTTGGGTGGATTTGATTGTATGTGCGGGTGGATCGGGGGAGGGAAGGACCAGCTGCGCAGTTCCTTCCCGTCCCCCGCGCCCCCTCTCAGTCCCCTTGCTTGCCAGCCTTAGTTTAAGGGGTGGGGTACCCCTGCCACTGACTG
>JAFWBJ010000029.1 GCA_017507145.1 Clostridia bacterium
CTCCACGAAATGATCGCGGAAGGTCTTGTTCTGCTCGGCATCCAGAACCTCCAGCAGAGCGGAGGCCGGGTCCCCGTGTGCATCGTGCGTCAGCTTGTCGATCTCGTCCAGCAGGATCAGCGGATTGCGCACGCCGGCGCGGGTCAGCGCATCGATAATACGGCCGGGCATGGCGCCGATGTAGGTCTTGCGGTGGCCGCGGATATCGGCCTCATCGCGCACGCCGCCCAGCGACACGCGCACATACTTGCGCTTCATGGCGCGCGCAATCGACGCGCCGATGGAGGTCTTGCCGACACCGGGGGGGCCGACCAGACAGAGAATCTGATTCTTCAGTTCGGGATTGAGCTGCTTGACGGCAAGAAATTCCAGAATCCGGTCCTTAACCTTGTCCAGCCCGTCGTGGTCGGCGTCCAGAATCTTCTTGGCCGCCTTGACGTCCAGACGGTCGCGGGTGGTCTTAGTCCAGGGAATATCCAGGCAAACCTCAAGATAATTGCGCTGAACGCTCGCCTCGGCTGAGCCGAAGGGGGAACGCGCCATGCGGTCGTTTTCCTTGAGCAGCTTCTCTTCGATTTCGCGGGGCAGCTTGGCTTCGATGATCTTCTGATAAAATTCATCGGCATCCGACATGCCGCCTTCGTTTAACTCATTCTGCAGCATGTGCAGCTGCTCGCGCATGTAATTCTCGCGCTGATGCTGCTCAATCTGCTCGCGCAGCTTGGCGTTCAGCTCGCTCTCGATTTCGAACATCTTCTTCTCATGCTCCAGCGCGAGCGTGACGGCTTCCAGCCGGCGCAGCGGCTCAAAACAGTCGAGCACAGCCTGCTTGGCTTCGTATTTGACCAACACATTGGCCGCGATGAAATCGGCCAGCAGACCGGGATTCTTGATGGTCCGTGCCAAGCCCAGCAGCTCGGCCGAGACCGAGGGGGCGTGATGAAGCATGGCCTCAAGGGCGGTCAGCGCTTCGTGGCGGTAAGCTTCACCGCGCAGGCCGCCGTCGTCCTCAAGGGTAACAGTTTTGCAGAGCACATCGGCGCGCAGCTGCTTGCCGGTGCGGGCGAGGCCGATGACCTGGGCACGGCTGCAGCCCTCGGCCAGCAGGCGAAGATTGCCCTCGGGGGTCTTGATGGTCTGCTTGATTTTGGCGACCGTACCGACGTCGAAATAATTTGCGCGGTCATCGGTCACCGAATTCTGCGTCAGTGCCTCGCGGCTGCTGAGCAGCAGTACATACGAATTGCTGTCGGTGGCGGCAGCCACAGCGGCTGCGGCAACGTCAAGCGAGATCTCCATGCTGATGGTGATGGCAGGGAAGGCCACCGTCCCGTAGAGCGGGAGAACCGGGAGGTTAAGCTTTTCAGCTTTTTCTATATAATTGGGCATGTATATCAATCCTTTCTTCGTGCGGCAAAACGCACTACTATACAGTATAGCACAAAACCGCGGGAATTTCCACTGATTTGAGAATTTATTTACAAATATATAATATATTCTGCTTTTTCTGACGCTGAGCACGCCGAGAAAAGAAAAAAGCGCACTCCTCGATCTGCGCGGGCGATATCATAAGCTTGATATTCCGCTGTCTGAACGAGAGCACGCTATCGAAGGAGAAGGCGGCCGGCCCGCCAGGTTCTCCGACGCTAATATTATAGCGAAAAAGGTCAGGTTTGTAAATAGCCAATATTGACGATTTTTTGCGGCAAAATTCGTGGGAATGCCTATCAGAGAGAAAAGAGGGGAACGAAAAGCGGGATTTTTTGTGCGTTTGTCCGAATTTTTGTTCCGATTGGCCCGTCCGATGCCATTTTATGTGGCTGTGCGGCTGATTTATGCGTCGTTGAAGCTGTGAAAAATATTTTTGAAATTTTTTTGGTTTTCTCTTGACAGGGCATGGGAGGTGTGCTATAATATAGCCTGTTAAAAAAGCAGAACGCTCCGTTCTCACCCTGCCGCTCCGCGAGCCGGGTTAATACATTCCCCTCGCATGTGCGGGGCAAGGTTTGTGCGGAGAGTGTTCTTGCGCACATTTTTTGTTTTACTGGAGGTGCACGACAATTAGCGCAAAGGAAATGCAGATCAATGACGAAATCCGGGCCAAAGAAGTCCGGCTGGTCGGTGCTGACGGTGAGCAGCTCGGGATTCTCTCGCTTGAGCAGGCGCAGAAAGCTGCGTATGACAAGGGACTGGATCTGGTGCTGATGGCGCCGCAGGCTGTTCCGCCTGTTTGCCGCATCATGGATTACGGCAAATTCCGCTTCGAGCGCGACAAGAAAGAGAAGGAAGCGCGCAAAAAGCAGCAGACTGTCGAGGTGAAGGAGATTCAGCTCTCCTGCCGCATCGACACCCACGATTTCGACACGAAGGTCAATCATGCCCACCGCTTCCTCGCTGCCGGCAACAAGGTGAAGGTTATTCTCCGCTTCAAGGGGCGCGAGATGAGCCATCAGGATCTTGGCCGCGAGATGCTTGCCCGTTTTGAGGAGGCATGTAAGGAAGTCGGTACGGTGGATAAGAAACCCACGCTTGACGGACGCTTCATGAGTATGATGGTCAATCCGCTCAAGCCGACCAAATAAGACCGATCTGCGGACCGCAGCGCCGTGTCCGCATCCCCCGGCAACGGAAACACAATGTAATGTAAAGGAGATCACCACAATGGGAAAGATCAAGACGCACAAGGCCTCTGCCAAGCGCTTCTCGCTTACCGGCACCGGCAAGGTTAAGCTGAACCACACCAACCGCAGACACAAGCTCGGTCTGAAGACCGCAAAGCGTAAGAGACAGCTCCGCGGCGGCGGCATCATGAGCGAAGCCATGGCTGCCAACGTTCGCAACATGATCCAGAAATAAGCGCCGGGCGCTCACAGATTTTTAGGAGGATACAGAAATGGCAAGAGTTAAGGGCGCTATGATGACGCGCAAGAGAAGAAATAAAGTACTGAAGGCTGCGAAGGGTTACTGGGGTGCAAAGTCCAAGCACTTCAAGATGGCTAAGCAAGCCGTCATGAAGAGCGGCAACTATGCATTTGCAGGCCGCAAGATGAAGAAGAGAGATTTCCGCTCTCTTTGGATCACCCGTATCTCGGCACAGGCCAAGGTTAACGGCGTGAACTACTCTACCTTTATGCACGGTCTCAAGAAGGCCGGCATCAACCTCAACCGCAAGATGCTTGCTGAGCTTGCAGTCAGCGACAAGGACGCTTTTGCAGCCCTTGTTGAGCAGGCTAAGGCAGCGCTTTAAGTTGACCATACGCGGCACATGCCGCTCCTGCGCCGATCCGTTCGGAGGGCGCGGGGCAATTAGGGGGCATTTTGGAAGAAATGCCCCCTAATTGGGGCATGGGGGATTTCCGTGCCGCTTTGAAAACCCGGTTTTGCCGGGTTTTTATCATATCTTAAGGAGGCCGCTATGCAGATCGATTCTACCGTGATTACCAGCCGTCAAAATCCCCTTGTCATGCGGGCTGCACGCCTTGATCAGAAAAAGTACCGCGATGCCGAGGGATGCTTTTTGATCCACGGCATTAAGCTGGCTCGGGAAGCCCTGCACTGCGGTGTCATACTCGAGCATATCCTTCTGCGCGAGGACAGTGCCGATCGGGCGCTGGATGCCCTGCGCGATGCGGCGAGAGACCTTTCGGTACGGGTAACGGTCTTGGGTGAGAGCGCTTTTTCAAAAATTTCTCCCGAAAAATCCCCGGAAGGCGTAATTTGTGTGGCAAAAACCCTTGACAAATTCCATAAATTCGCTACAATAAAAAAAGGAGAACCGTTTTTGGCGGGCGATGGGCGTCTGCTTTTGCTGGAATCGCTGCGCGATCCGGGCAATCTGGGGACGGTTCTGCGCTCGGCTGCGGCCTTCGGCACCACCTGCGTGCTGCTTTCTGCCGACTGCGCTGAGTTGTACAACCCTCGCACCCTTCGTGCCGCGATGGGCGCCATTTTCAAGCTGCCTACTCTGCGGGTGGATGATCTGCCTGCTGCCATTGCGGGCCTGCGTGCTGCCGGCCGCCGCGTTTGGGCAACGGCGCTGGATGCAGATGCTGTCCGGCTGGATGCGCTTTCGCTGGAGACGGGCGACTGTTTTTTGGTGGGCAACGAGGGGCACGGCCTTTCCCATGAGGCCATTGCCGCCGCTGATGGGGCGGTGTTTATCCCCATGCGGGCCGATACCGAGTCGCTTAACGCGGCCGCCGCAGCTGCCGTCTGTCTTTGGGAGCAGGCGCGCCGGTTCGGTATCTGACAGACTGATTTTTTCGGAAGGGACGGAGGACATATGGCGGATAGTATTTATTGGATCTGGCTGGCAGAATGCCTCGGCCCCGGATGCCGCGATCTTGAGCCGCTGCTGCGGCAGTTTGGCTCGGCTTATGACATCTTCAGCGCCGGAGAGAGTGCCTACTATCGGATCCCCGGGGTCAGCGAAGCGACCACCGAGAAGCTCTGCCGCGCGCGTGACCTCGGTCATGCCGAAGAAATCCTTGACCGATGCGCCAGAGCGCACATCGGTGTACTGACCTACGATGACCCCGCATATCCGGCGCGGCTCCGCGCATTGCTTGATCCGCCGGCTGTGCTTTATTACCGTGGGCATCTGCCCGATCTTGACCGCCGGGTCTGCGTTTCGGTAGTCGGCACTCGCTCGATGAGTGAATACGGCGGCCGAAGCGCGTATAAAATATCCTACGAGCTGGCCTCGGCCAATGTGGTCGTGATCAGCGGCATGGCGCTGGGGATTGACAGCGTCGCGCAGTGCGCCGCACTGGCGGCGGGCGGCGAGACAGTCGCTGTGCTCGGCGGCGGTGTGGACATCATTTATCCGGCCGAACATCGATTGCTCTATGACCGCGTGTGCAGCCACGGCGCCGTAGTGAGCGAATATCCGCCCGGAACGCCGCCCAAGGGCCAGCATTTCCCGGTTCGCAATCGCATCATCAGCGCGCTGTCGCTTGGTACGCTGGTGGTCGAGGCGGATCTGCGCAGTGGTGCGCTGATCACGGCTCGTGCCGCGCTGGCGCAGGGCAGAGATCTGTTTGCCATTCCCGGCGAGATCGGCAGCTTCCACGCTGCCGGTGCCAATGAACTTCTGCACGCCGGCGCCAACATGGTGCTGACGGCAAAGGATATTCTGGACAATTATCGCTTCCTCTACCGCGATGTCCTGAACCTGCCGGCCTATGCCGCGTCGGTCGAGCATTCGGATTTCAATCCGCAAATGTTGGACGAGATGGGCGTCGCCGCGCGGGTCACCGATTTCAAGCTTCGGACGGGGCAGGGCCGCAGACCGGCCAAGGCGCTCGAGCCGAAGGCTGATCCTGCTCCGGTACAGGAAAGCAGCGCCCCGCCGCCTCGCCGCAACGCGCGGCTGCCGGGAGAACCACCTCCCAAGAAGGCCGCTGCACCAAAGCCGCCGGTGCATGCACCGACGCATGCGTCGGCTGAGGGGATTGACCTCTCGCCTGCCTGCCGCAGTGTCCTGGCGCTGATCCCGGAGGATCGCGCTGTTTCTACCGACAAATTGATCGGCGCCGGTGTCTCACCGGCTGATCTGACGGTCGCCCTGACCCAGCTGGAGCTGTCCGGCCTGATCGAGGGGCTGCCCGGCAATCTTTATATCCGCACCGACAGCTGATGCTGACGGAATTTATTGATGAAGGAATAAACCATGGCTAATCTGGTCATTTTGGAGTCCCCGAACAAGGTGGGGACCGTCAAGAGCTATCTGGGATCAAACTATAAAGTGATCGCATCGGTCGGTCACATCCGCGACCTGCCCAAGAGCACGCTTGGCGTCGATATAGAAAACGATTTCGCCCCGCATTATATCAACATTCGCGGCAAGGGCGATCTGATCAAGTCGCTCAAGAAAGAGGTCAAGCACGCAAACAAGGTTTTCCTTGCAACCGACCCTGACCGTGAGGGCGAGGCGATTGCATGGCATCTGGTCAATGCGCTGAACATCCCCGAGGAGAAGATCTACCGCGCGACCTTTAACGCGGTGACCAAAACCGAGGTCAAGGCGGGCATCAAGAATCCGCGCAAGATCGATATGAATCTGGTCAACGCTCAGCAGGCGCGCCGGATCCTGGACCGTATCGTGGGCTATAAGCTCTCGCCCTTCCTGTGGAAGACGGTCAAGAGCGGACTCTCTGCCGGCCGTGTACAGTCGGTGGCGACCCGCGTCATTGTCGACCGCGAGGCCGAGATCCGCGCATTTGTGCCCGAAGAGTATTGGACCATTGATGTCGGTCTCGGCTCGGGCGAGCGTCAGGTCAGTGCCCGCTTCTGGGGCAATGCTGAAGGAAAACTCAAGCTGTCAGGTGAGGCGGAGGCCAATGCCGTGGTGACTGCGGCCGGCGCTGCCCCCTTTACAGTCAGCAGCATCAAGCGCGCTGTCCGTCACAAGACCCCGATGCCCCCCTTCATCACTTCCACCCTGCAGCAGGAAGCATGGCGCAAGCTGGGCTTCCAGTCCCAGCGCATCATGCGTGTTGCGCAGGAGCTGTACGAGGGCATCAACCTCGGTCCGGAGTTCGGCGGTGTGCAGGGTCTGATCACCTACATGCGTACCGACTCGCTGCGTGTCGCTCCCGAGGCGCAGGAGGCCGCCCGTGCTTTCATCGGTGAGAAATATGGCGATAAGTATGTGCCGGAAACGGCCCGTGTCTATAAGTCTCGCTCGGGCGCACAGGATGCGCACGAGGCCATTCGTCCCGCCCGCATCGATATTGAACCGCAGAGGATCAAAAAGAGTCTGACACAGGACCAGTTCAAGCTGTACAAGCTGATCTGGGAGCGCTTTATCGCCAGCCAGATGGCGTCTGCCGAGCTGAACACCATCACGGCAGATTTCCTGTCGGCCGGTGGGTATATCTTCCGTACCTCGGGCTATACCGTGAAGTTCCAGGGCTACATGGCTGTCTATGAAGCCAGCGAGGAGGAAGATCCCACGCAGGGCGACGAGCAGCGCGGACTCCGCCTGCCCGACATCGCCGAGGGTGAGCAGATGCAGCTGACCGAGATCAAGCCCCAGCAGCATTTCACTGAGCCGCCCCCCCGCTACAACGAGGGTTCTCTGGTCAAATTCTTGGAGGAGAAGGGCATTGGCCGTCCGGCAACCTACGCCCAGATCATCTCCACCATCATCAGCCGTGATTACGTCAGCCGCGAGGGAAAGGCCCTGGCACCGACGCCGCTGGGTGAGCTGACGACCAAAATCATGAAGGAAAAATTCCCGGACATCGTTGACTGCCAGTTTACCGCCAACATGGAAACCGACCTGGACGATATCGAAAAAGGCGAGGAGCCTATGCTGAACGTTCTGCGCGATTTCTGGGCGGAGTTTGAACCTCGACTCACGGCCGCGCAGGAAACGATGGAGAAGGAAACTATCGAACTGCCTGTCGAGGAGACCGACCTGATCTGCGACAAGTGCGGCGCGAAGATGATTGTCAAAAACGGGCGCTACGGCAAGTTTGCTGCCTGCCCGAATTATCCGCAATGCAAGAATACCAAGCCGCTCGGCGGCGATAAGGTCGAGACCGAGAAGCCGGTGATTGCCGACTTCAAGTGCGAGCTGTGCGGTGCCGATATGGTCCTGCGTACCGGCCGCTACGGCAGCTTCTATGCCTGCTCGCGCTACCCTGAGTGCAAGCACACCAAGCAGCGTACCAAGGAGCTTGACGTTGCCTGCCCCAAGTGCGGCGCCAAACTGGTGACCAAGTACGGCCGCGGCCGCACGGTCTTCTACTCCTGCGAGCGCTATCCCGAATGTGATTTCTCGTCCTGGGATCTGCCCACGGCCGAAAAATGTCCCGACTGCGGCGGCATGCTCTTCCGCAAGAAGGGAAAGAATCAGTTGATCTGCCACGACAAGGCCTGCGGCTATAAGCGGGACATCGAGCCCACGCCCGAACCTCCCGCCGAAAGTGAGGCCGAGCATGAATAAGGCGCGCGTCATCGGCGCAGGGCTGGCCGGCTGTGAGGCCGCCTGGCAGCTGGCCGAGCGCGGCATCGCGGTCGATCTGTATGAGATGAAGCCCCGCAAAATGACGCCGGCCCACCGCAGTCCCGGCTTTGCTGAGCTGGTCTGCTCCAACTCGCTGCGCTCCGACCGCACCACCAACGGTGTCGGTCTGCTCAAAGAGGAACTTCGCCGGATGGGATCGCTGATCCTGACGGCGGCCGATGCGACCCGCGTGCCGGCCGGCTCGGCGCTGGCCGTTGACCGCGATTGCTTCTCGGCTTATGTAACCGGTAAAATCCGCAGCCACCCCAACATCACGGTGATCGAGGAGGAGGTCACGGCACTGCCTGAGGACGGTGTGACGGTCGTTGCCACCGGTCCGCTGACGGCCGAGCCGCTGGCTGACCGCATCGCTGCGCTGATCGGCGGCAAACAGCTGCATTTTTACGATGCTGCCGCCCCCATTGTCGATGCATCCAGCGTCAACATGGACATCGCTTATTTCGCCTCGCGCTATGACAAGGGCGACGCCGATTACCTCAACTGTCCCATGACGGAAGAGCAGTACAACGCCTTCTATGAGGCGCTGATCACGGCCGAGGCGGCCGAGCTGCACGACTTCGATCGGGCAGAACTGAAGGTTTTTGAGGGCTGTATGCCGGTTGAGATCATGGCCGCGCGGGGGCGTGAGACCCTTTGCTACGGCCCGCTCAAGCCGGTCGGCCTGCGCGACCCGCGCACCGGTCGGGAGGCATACGCAGTCGTCCAGCTGCGCCGCGAAAATGCCGAGGGGACGATGTATAACCTCGTCGGGTTCCAAACCCACCTGCGCTTCTCCGAGCAGCAGCGTGTCTTCCGCATGATCCCGGGTCTTGAGAATGCAGAGTTCCTGCGCTACGGTGTCATGCACCGCAATACCTACCTCAATTCGCCCGGCCTGCTTGACGCATCCTATGCCCTGCGCCGGCGGCCCGACCTCTTCTTCGCCGGCCAGATGACCGGTGTTGAGGGCTATATTGAATCGACGGCATCCGGCTTTGTTGCCGGTGTCAATGCCGCACGGCAGATCTTGGGCGGGGAAGCGCTGATCTTCCCTCGCACCACGATGATCGGCGCGATGGCGGCCTATGTCAGCGAGGGCGGCATGACCGGCAATTTCCAGCCGATGAACGCCAATTTCGGCATTCTCGAACCCCTGCCTGCCCGGGTCAAGGGCGGAAAAATTGCAAAATATGAGGTGATGGCGGCGCGCGCGCTGGAAGCCATCGCCGCGATCGATACGGGGCGCTGAGCGCCCCGTATACCCGCGCGCAAAAGCATTGATGAAGCAGACGGAGAGTTCTCCCCCTTCTTCATGAAGGCTTTTGCGGCAATTCATTTGAACGGAGAGAAAACCATGCGCATAATTGTTGATGTAATGGGCGGAGATAACGCTCCGCACGAACTGGTCAAGGGTGTCGTCGAAGCCGCGGAGCGCTATACGGCCAACTACATTCTGGTCGGAGACAAGCCGGCCATCGAGGCGATTGCTGCCGCCGAGGGCTATGACCTTTCCCGCTTTGAAATCGTCCACACCGAGCAGGTTATCACGATGGAGGATGACCCTATTTCGGTCGTCCGTGCGAAGAGCGATTCGTCGATGAGCCGCGGCCTGCATCTGCTGGCCGAAGGGCAGGGCGATGCCTTTGTCAGCGCCGGCAATACCGGTGCACTTTTCACCGGCGCGACGCTGATCGTCCGCAAAATTAAGGGAATTCAGCGCGCGGCCATTGCCAGCGTGCTTCCGCTGGAGAACCCGGTTCTCCTGCTTGATTCGGGGGCAAACCTGACCGTTACGCCTGACCAGCTGGTTCAGTTCGGCATGATGGGCTCGATCTATATGCAGAACCTCTTCAATCTGTCCGCACCCCGCGTCGGCCTGCTCAACAACGGTGCCGAGGCCTGCAAGGGCACCCCGCTGCAGGTTGAGACCTACCAGAAGCTGCTGGCTGATGAGACCATCAATTTCGTGGGCAACATCGAGGGCAACCGCGTTCCGCGCAATGTCTGCGATGTGCTCGTGACCGATGGCTTCTCGGGTAATATTGTGCTGAAATATACCGAGGGGATGGGCAAGCTGATGCTCGGCACCCTCAAGGGCCTCTTTAAGGCCAATGCTGTCTCGATGATGTCGGCTCTGCTGGTGAAGAAGGGCCTGGGCAGCATCAAGGAGCGTTTTGATGCCAGCAACTACGGCGGCGCACCCTTCCTTGGCATCTCCCGTCCGGTCATCAAGTCGCACGGCAGTTCCAAGGCCAAGGAGTTCCGCAATGCCATTCATCAGGCCATCGAGTACGTCAATACCGGCGTAACTTATGATATCGCACGCGCCCTTGCCGATGCGAAGGAAAAGAAGGCCGAGGCGGCATCCGCAGAAGGGAAGGATGGAGAAAATGGCTGAGCTGCATGCAGATAAACTGCCGCGTCCGCTGGCCGAGCTTGAGCAGACGTTGGGCTACACCTTCCGCGACCGTTCGCTGCTTGAGGTGGCCATGACCCATTCCTCCTACGCCAATGAGATGAAGGGGAAGGGCGTAATTCTCACCTGCAACGAGCGGCTGGAGTTTTTGGGCGATTCGGTCCTGTCGATCATTGCCAGCGAATATCTCTATTCGCACTACACGCAGCGTCCCGAGGGCGATCTGACCCGGATGCGCGCCGAGATTGTCTGTGAGCGTGCCCTCTCGGGCTATGCCATGCAGATTCACCTGGGCGAATACCTCTTCCTTGGCCGCGGTGAGGAGAAAAACCAGGGGCGTACGCGCCGTTCCATTCTGGCTGATGCCTTTGAGGCCTTGCTGGCTTCCGTCTATCTCGACGCCGGTGCGGCGGGCAAGAAAACCGTCAGCCGCTTCCTGCTTCCTTTCCTGATTGACGAGCTGGCAACGCTGGGCGGGCACATCCAGGATGACAAAACCCTGCTGCAGCAGATTGTTCAGCAGGTGGAGGGGGAACTGTTGGAATACGTCACGGTTGCCGAAAGCGGGCCGGATCACCGCAAGTCCTTTGTGGTCGAGGCCCGGCTGAACAGCAACGTCATCGGCCGCGGCGAGGGTTCCTCCAAGCGCGAAGCGGAGCAGCGTGCGGCACGCCAGGCACTGGTTCTCTTCGGTGCGATGAACCGCGAAACCGAATAATTGTGAAAAAAACGTCCCTGCGGTCCTCCGCAGGGATATTTCTTTGATTTTTTTTGAAAAAAGATTGGGAAAATGCGAAAAATGATTGAAATCGACACACTTTTCCGGTATAATATAAGGATAGTATATGTGTAGAATCAAACGGAAGGAGGAGCGCGACCCTTGTATTTGAAATCCTTGGAGCTGCATGGCTTCAAATCCTTTCCTGACAAAACCGTTCTGACCTTTGAGCGTGGGGCGACTGTGATCGTCGGCCCTAACGGCAGCGGAAAATCGAACCTTTCAGACGCGATGCGCTGGGTGCTGGGCGAGATCTCGTCCAAGAGCATCCGCGGCACCAAGATGGAGGATGTTATCTTTGGCGGTGCTGATGGGCGCAGACCGATGGGCTTTGCCGAAGTCTCGGTGACCTTTGACAATACCGGCGACAACGGCCGCTTGGAGAGTCCTTATGATGAGGTAACGGTCACCCGCCGCTACTATCGCGCGGGGGAGAGCGAATACTTTATCAACCGCAAGGCATGCCGCCTGCGCGATATCTATGAGCTGTTCATGAACACCGGTGTCGGCCGTGACGGCTATTCCATCATCGGGCAGGGCAAGATCGCCGAGATGATCTCGCGCAAGAGCGACGAGCGCCGCAGTATTTTTGAGGATGCATCGGGCATTGCCCGCTTCCGTTACAAAAAGTCGGAAGCCGAGCGCCGTCTTGCCTCGACCGAGGACAATATGCTGCGCGTCAATGACATTCTCTCCGAGTTGGAGGGCCGCGTCGGTCCGCTCGAGAAGGAAGCCGCCCGCGCCAAGAAATATCTGGAACTGTATGAGGAGAAAAAGCGCGCTGACGTGTCGCTTTGGCTCTATGATACCGAGCGTCTGCGCGACGAGGTGGCCCAGGCGGAAAATCAGGTTCGCCTGTCGACCATGGAACTGCAGACGGTCGAGGATACCATCGCTTCGCTGGAAGCGCAGGATGAAAAGCTTTTTGAAGCCGCACAGTCGAATAAAATGGCCTCCGAGCAGCTGCTGCGTGAGATTCGCGAGCAGACGGGGGCCAACCATGAGCTCGATGCCGCACTCCGCGTGGCCGAGAACAATCGCTACCACACCGGCGAGTTGATCGCGGCAGCCGAGGAGAGTGCCGCGGCGGCCGAGCGTGCCATCTCTGCCGAGCGTGAAGCCCGCGAGGGACAGACGGCGCAGATCGCTTCGCTGACCGAACAGTTGACGGCCGAGCGCACCAAGCGGGATGGGATCATCGCGCGCCAGGCTGAAGCTGTCGAGAGGAGGGGGCGTCTGGCGGCCATCCTTGATGAAGCACTGGGCAAGCTGCGCGCTGCCGAGCAGGAGCAGATGGATGCCCGCGTCCGCATCTCGGTGCTGGAAGGCAAACGCGCATCGGACAGTGACAAAAATGCCACCATGCAGGGCGACCTCAGCTCGCTGGAGAAAACGGCCGCCATACTGGAAGAGAACTGCACCGCCGCCCGTGCGACGGTTGCCGACTACCGCACGGCGCTTGACGAGCTCGATGCAGAGATCAGCGAGCTGGAAGAGAAGATCGCCGCTGATACCCGCGAGCGCCGCGAAGCGCTCGATCGCGCCAATCAGCTGGGCCTGCGCCGCGATTCGCTGCAGCAGCGGGCGGACAACCTGCGCCGGATGGAGGAGCACTTTGAAGGCTACTCGGGCAGTGTCCGCTATGTGATGAGTCAGTACGAGCAGGGCAAGATCACCCTGCCCGGAGGGGCTGCCTGCGGGAAGATCCACGGCCCGCTTGCCGGTCTGATTTCGGTTGAGCAGAAGTATATTACCGCCATCGAAACGGCGCTGGGCGCCAATTTGCAGAATATTGTGGTGGAGGATGAGGATACCGCCAAGGCTGCTATCTATGCGCTCAAGCGCGGCAATGCCGGCCGGGCGACCTTCTATCCCATCACCTCCATGCGTCCGTCTCAGCCGACCGAGGAGCTGCGTGCTGCCGCCGGCTTTGCGGGCTACATCGGCACGGCAGACAGCATTGTGGGGTCTGATGCGCGCTATCGCGGCGTGCTGTCCTCGCTGCTCGGCCGCACGGTCATCTTTGATCATATCGATCACGCCACCGCGATGGCGAAGTCTACCCGCTACCGTGTGCGTGCCGTCACGCTTGACGGCCAGCAGATCAATGTGGGCGGCTCCTTTACCGGCGGTTCGGCCAAGCGGGACAGCGGTATTCTCAGCCGCGCCGCCGAGATCGAGCAGCTGAGCGCCGAGCATAAGAAGGCCGCCGCCAATGCCGATGCCGCACAGGCTGAGCTGAAGAAGATCGACCGCACCCTCGCCGACAGCGGGCGTGCGCGTGACGACGCTGCGGAGCGCCGCCGTCTGATCGGTACGATGTCGGCCGCCGAGCAGGCCAGACTTGACCAGCTCGAGGCGAAGCGGGATGCAAACCAGACCCTGATTGATAAGATTTATTCCGATTTCGAACAGCAGGGCGAGCTGCGCCGGCAGTATGAGGAAGAGATCGCCGCTCTGGGGGCAGAACTGACCGCCGCCGAGCAGCGCATGGCAGAACTGTCCGCCTTCCGTGCCGAGCGCGAGATTGAGCGCAATGCCGCCGACGACGAAGTCACCGCTCTGGGCGAGGAAATCACGGCCCTGCACATCCGCATCAGCGAGATCGAGAAGGATATCGAGACTGCTGCCACCCTGCGGGAGTCGATCGATGGGCGCATCGCGGCCCAGCGTGAGGCCAAGCAGGCCGCACAGGCCCGTATTGCCGAACTGAAGCAGACCGAACAGGATACCGACGCGGCCATCGCGGCCAACCGCGAGGAAGCCGCGCTGGGCGAGGCCCGTCTGGCCGAGCTGAACGCCAAGCGCGCCGAAGTTGAGGCCGGAAGCCTGGAATTCGAGCGCCGCCAGAGTGAGCTGCGTATCCGCCTGCGCGAGCAGAATAACCAAAAAGAGCTGATTGTCCGCGCTCATACTAAGAACGAAAACAAACTCATCGGCCTGCGTGAGACCCAGGATAAGCTCTCTTCCCGCCTCTGGGATGACTACGAGCTGACCCGCGCCGGCGCTATTGAGCTGGGCTATCCGGCGGTTACCGAAGAAAACCGCGCCGCAGTTGTCGGGGTGCAGACCGAGAGCCGAAACAAGCTCAGAGCGCTGGGCAGTGTCAACGTCGGCGCCATCGAGGAGTTTGCTGAGGTCAAGCAGCGCTATGACTATCTCTCCGGCCAACTGAACGACCTGCGTGAGGCCAAGGCCGATCTCGAGGACGTCATTGCTAAGCTGGAAGTGGAGATGCGCACGGCATTCCTGGCTTCCTTTGATGCCATCAACCGCAATTTCAACCGCGTCTTTGCCGAACTCTTCGGCGGCGGCAGTGCTTCGCTGGAGCTGACCGATCCCGACGATCCGCTGACCTCGGGCATCGAGATCAAGGCGGCGCCCCCCGGCAAGGTGATCAAAAACCTTATGCAGCTCTCTGGCGGCGAGCAGTCCTTTATTGGCGTTGCACTCTTCTTCGCTATCCTGCAGGTCAACCCGACTCCCTTCTGCATCCTCGACGAGATCGAGGCCGCGCTGGACGAGGTTAACGTCGCGCGCCTGGCCGAGTACATCAAGCGCTATGCCGGCGACACGCAGTTTATCATGATCACCCATCGCCGCGGCACCATGGAGGTCGCCGACTGCCTGTATGGCGTGACCATGCCCGAGCGCGGCATCTCCAAGGTGCTGACGCTCAACATCGAAGACATTGAGAAAAAAGGAGAAGACTGGGATGGCATTTTTGGATAAATTAAAGGCGGGTCTGTCCAAGACCAAAAACGCCTTTATGGGCCAGATCAAGGAGGTCTTCAGCGCCTTTGTCCGCATTGACGAGGACATGCTGGAGGAACTGGAAGAGGTGCTGATCTGCGCTGACGTGGGTGCTTCGGCGACCGAGGAGATCATCGAAGCGCTGCGCGCGCGCATCAAGGCCGAGCGCCTGACCGAGCGTGAGGAGGCCATGGCCGCCCTGCGTGAGATTTTGATCGGCATGATCGGGGAGGGCGAGCCGCTCTGCCTCGATACCACGCCTGCGGTGGTACTGGTCATCGGTGTCAACGGCGCCGGTAAGACCACGTCCATCGGCAAAATGTCGGCACGTCTCAAGGAACAGGGCAAGTCGGTGGTGGTTGCCGCCGCTGATACCTTCCGCGCTGCTGCGATCGATCAGCTGGCTGTCTGGTGCGAGCGCGCCGACGTGCCGCTGGTCAAGCAGAACGAAGGCTCCGATCCTGCCGCTGTCGTCTACGATGCCATCGGCTATGCCCGCTCGCACGCGAATGACGTACTGATTGTGGATACGGCCGGCCGTCTGCATAACAAGAAGAATCTCATGGATGAGCTGGCCAAGATCAACCGCGTCATCGACCGCGAGCTGCCCGGTGCTGCCCGCGAGACCCTCTTGGTGCTGGATGCCACCACCGGCCAGAACGCCATCATGCAGGCCAAGGAATTCAAGAACGCCGCGGCCATCACCGGACTTACCCTCAACAAGATGGACGGCACCGCCAAGGGCGGCATCGTCTTCGCTATCAAGAAGGAACTGGGCATTCCGGTCAAATTCATCGGCGTCGGCGAGAAGATCGACGATCTGCAGCCCTTTGATGCCGCTGAGTTTGTCGAAGCGCTCTTCAATTAACTCACCCCAACCGAATACAAGGAGGATATCCGCATGAAACACACGACCGTTCGCCGCATTTCTGCCGCCCTGACTTCGCTGCTGCTTCTCACGTTTGTCCTCGTTCTGCCGGTTTCGGCCGATATGGGCCCGAAGCCGCAGATTACCATTACGGTGATCAATCCGCCCGAGGGAGAGTATTACCTCGACTTGCTCGAGCAGCACGATCCCGGCGATACGCTCTATTCTAATCTCAATGACGAGGAGCTGACCGCTTTGCCGGAAGCCGTCCGCACGACGCTACACGGCTATCATGACAGTGGCTGGCAGGCGGCGCTGACGGTTGGCACGCGTATCCCGCTGTTCGGCAATCTGACCGGCAAGCCGCAGGCCGACGGCACGGTGCTCCACACCTTTAGCTATCACGGCACGCCGAATGAATACCGCATCATCATCGTGATGCCCGATGGCAGCTATACCGTCAGTGACACGTTGGTGCGGAAGGCCTTCCGTCAGACGGTCACCTATGATTTTGCCGCGGGGACGGCGGTCAATGAGACGTCGGTTCCGCTGGCTTATCTGACCCACTTTGCGGTGACCTGCTCTTCTACGCTTCTGCTGGAGGGCGTTCTGCTCTGGGCGTTCGGTTTCTTCAGCCGGCGGAATCTGCTGCCGTTTTTCGGCATCAATCTGGTCACGCAGATTGCCCTGACCGCCATCACCGGCACGACGTTGATCTTCTCTGGCTCGTTCGGGGCGTACATCATGTTCATTCTGTGCGAGATCGGCATTTTCCTCGCCGAAGCCATTGCCTGCGCCTTCCTTTTGGACGGACATGGCAGAGGCCGCCGCGTGCTCTATTCGCTGACGGCCAATCTGGTGTCGGCGACGATGGGCTGGATGCTGATCGGCGCGCTGTTCGGCATCATCTTCTGATGGAAAGGATTTCCTATGCAAGCTGTACTGGTTTCCCACAACCGCAAGAAAATTGCTGAGCTTCGGGCAATTCTCGCCGAAGCCGCACCCGAACTAACCCTGCTGTCGGCGGGGGAAGCGGGACTTCCCGATGATATCCCCGAGGATGGCGATACTTTTGCAGCCAATGCGCTGATCAAAGCCCGTGCCGCGGCGGCCCTCGGTTATATCGGCATCGCCGATGACTCCGGCCTGGTCGTCGATGCGCTCGGCGGTGCGCCCGGCGTCTACTCGGCCCGCTATGCCGGCGAGCACGGCGATGATGCCGCAAACAATGCCAAGCTTCTTGCTGAACTGGCCGCCCGCCCGAACGAGCCCCGCACCGCGGCGTTCGTCTGTGCGATGGCCTGCGTATTCCCCGATGGGGAGAGCTTTACCTGCGAAGGCCGCTGCCCGGGTGAGATCCTCACCGACTACCGCGGCGAGGGCGGTTTTGGCTATGATCCCCTCTTTCTCTATGTACCGGCCGGCCGCAGCTTTGCTGAGCTCGACGGGGAAGAGAAGAACCGCATTTCCCACCGCGCGCGTGCACTGGCCGCTTTTGCACCCGAGCTGGCCGCCAGAATGGCCGCCCGCGGCAATTAAATCTTACCGAAAAAGGATATACTATGTTGACAAGCAAACAGCGCGCTCATCTGCGCGCACTCGCCAACCCGATCGATACCATCATGCAGGTCGGCAAGGGCGGGATTACCGACAATCTGATTGCAACCGTTTCCGATGCGCTGGAAGCACGCGAGCTGATCAAGCTGCGTGTGCTGGAAAACAGCGATGAATCGCCCCGTTCGGCCGCCGAAGCGCTGGCCGAGGCAACCGGCGCCGATGTGGTGTCGGTGATCGGTACGCGATTTGTCCTCTGGCGCGCATCGAAGGATAATCCGCGCATCAATCCCTGACGATGGAGCGGATCGGGATTTACGGCGGCACTTTTTCGCCGCCGCATAACGGGCATATTGCTGCCCTTCGTGCTTTTGCGGCACGTGCCGGGGTGGATCGCGTGCTGGTTTTTCCGGCCGGCATCCCGCCGCATAAGCAGACGGCGGCCGATGCCGCCCCTGCCCACCGTCTGGCCATGGCGCGCCTTGCCTTCTCCGATATCCCGCACGTCGAGGTCTCGGATTGGGAGATGCGCCAGCCGGGCCCGAGCTACACGGTGCAGACGCTGGAGCATCTCGCCGCGCCCGATCGGGAGCTGGTACTTTTGGTGGGGACCGATATGTTTCTGACCCTCGACCACTGGCATCGCGCCGCCGATCTTTTCGCGCTGGCCGAGATCTATTGCGTGCGGCGGGAGGCTGATGCCGAGAAAAATGCGCGCATTGCCAAAAAAATTACGGCATATCGGGAACAATTTGGCGCCCGCGTCCGTCTGTTGCACGAGGATGCGCTGGTGCTTTCTTCGACCGAACTGCGCGGTATTGCGGCCGGTGGGGGGGATCTGTCTCTCTACATGCCGGACGACGTGGCTGCGTATATTCGGGCCAACCGGCTCTACCCCATGCCACAGGCCGGCAGTATTTCGGCTGAGGCACTGGATGCGCTGAAAGCCCGGCTGGCCGCCGAGCAGTCCCCCGGGCGCTTCGCCCACACCTGCGGTGTTGAGCAGACCGCTTTGCGCATCGGCGCGCTCTGCGCACCTGCCGAACTCCACCGAATCCGTGCGGCTGCGCTGCTGCATGATTTAACCAAAGAATATCTCTTTGAAAAACAGTTGAAAATGACAGAAGAATCTGGTATAATAGTAAGCGATTGCGAAAAAGGCTCGTCAGCCCTCCTGCACGCTGCATCGGCGGCCGCGCTGATTGGGGCCGATCCCGCGCTTGCTCCCTTCGCCGACCCGGCGGTGCTTGATGCAGTCCGCTGGCATACCACCGGCCGCGCCGGAATGTCGGTGATCGAACAGATTATCTATCTTGCCGATTATATTGAACCTACCCGACGGTACGCCGCCTGCGCCGCCCTGCGCGACGCCTTCTGGGCTGCCGATCCCGCCGAACTGGATATGCCCGCAAGATTGCGGCATCTGCGCCGGTTTGTTGTCCGCGAGGCCGATTTGGTCATCCGGCATCAGCTGGAGCGCGGAGAGCCGATTGCGGAAAACACCCTGCATGCCCGCAACTGGGCACTGATGTCCGATTGAATCCTTGAAAAGGAGGCTCACTGTATTCCATGAGCACCAACAAAACAAGATCTGCACGCCGCATGCCCAAGCAGGCAAAGGGCGTGGTGGCGATCGAGGTTACGGTTATTGTTGCATTTGTTTTGATTGCCCTGATTGTCGCGATTCAGCTGTTCTACCAGCCGCCCGACGTTGACCATAAGCTCCCTTTTGAGACCGGCCCCATGTCCACCGACACCGCGCAGACCGATCAGTATGGCGAGACCATTCCCAGCGCACCGGTCAGCGGCGGCGTGCAGACCCCGCCGATCGAATATGTTCGCCGAGAGGGCGTGTACAACTTCCTCATTGCCGGCCATGACCGTGTCGCGGTCAATACCGACGTGATGATCATCGCTTCGTTCGATACGAAGAATAATTCGCTCAATCTCGTGCAGATCCCGCGCGATACCTACGCGGAATACACCACGGGCAGCTACCGGAAGATCAACGGTGCGCTCGGAAAGTATCTGGTTCAGAATTCTTATGATTATAACGCCGCCATGGAAGACCTGATGGACTTCCTGATGAAAAATCTGAACATCAAGCTAGACTATTATGCGCTCATCGACCTGGATATCCTGCAGGAGATGGTCGATGCCATCGGCGGTGTCTACCTCACCGTGCCGGCAGATATGGATTTCGTAGACCCCACGGAGAATGGCGGTTTTGAGATTCATCTCAAAGCGGGTCCGCAGCTGCTGGACGGTAAGAAGGCCGAACAGTTTGTCCGATTCCGTTACGGCTACGTGCAGGCCGACATCGGCCGCAACGATGCGCAGAAGATCTTCATGGCTGCTTTCCTTGAGCAGTACAAGAAGAATCTCAATCTCAGCACGCTCAAGAAAACCATCGAGTCGATGCTCAAGCATGTGACTACCAATCTCTCGGTCAATGACTGCGTTTTCTTTGCTAAGGAAGCGCTTGAGCTGGATCTCTCCAAGGTGGTGCTGGTCAGTATGCCGGGCGCGGACCTTCTGGTAACCGAGGGCGAGTACAGCTGGTATTTCGTGCTCAGCCGTGCGGGCGCACTCGATGCGGTCAACCGCTACCTCAATGTTTACACCGAGGACATTACCGATTCGATCTTCGATCACGGCTATGCATTCACTCGTGAAAATAATGCCGAGATTCACAAGATCTATCAAACCCAGACCCTGATTAGCCATGTATACAATGCACAGGATGTCAATCAAGAAGGCATCTATATTCCCAGAACTTGAAAGGAAGCATAAAATGGACGAAACCATCATGCGCACCGAATGGGCATCTCTGCCTCCGCTCGGCGATGCGGAACCCAAGGCACTCGCCGAAGCCATCACCCATGTTCTTGACGAAAAGAAGGGACATGAGCTGAAGACCCTCTATGTGGAGGACAAAACGATTCTTGCCGACTACTTCATCCTTTGTACCGGTAATTCCAACACGCAGGTCAAGGCACTCGCCGATGAGGTCGAGTTTAAGCTCGGCCAGCGCGGGGTCAAGCCCATTCACTTTGAGGGGCGGGACAACGGCAGCTGGGTGCTCATCGATTACGGCTCTGTCATCGTACACGTTTTTGACCGAGTTGCCCGCGAATTCTATAACCTGGATAAGCTCTGGAGCGATGCCACGCCGGTCGATCTCGGCGAATAAACGAAGTTCAAATTTTTTTGCATAAAGGATAATGACGCCATGAAATACAACTACACCGATATTGAAAAAAAGTGGCAGGCGCGTTGGGAGGAAGAGGGCGTTTTCCACGCCTCTGACGATCACAGCAAGCCGAAGTTCTACGGCCTGGTGGAGTTCCCCTATCCCAGCGGAGCCGGTATGCACGTCGGCCACATCAAGGCTTACTCCGGCCTTGAGGTTATCTCGCGCAAGCGCAGAATGGAGGGCTACAATGTCCTCTTCCCCATTGGCTTTGACGCCTACGGCCTGCCGACCGAGAACTATGCCATCAAAACCGGTATCCACCCCCGCAAGGTCACCGATATGAACATTGAGAAGTTTACCGCGCAGCTGAAGCGGGTCGGCTTCTCCTTTGACTGGGATCGCGTCGTGGACACCACCGAGGAGGACTACTACAAGTGGACGCAGTGGATCTTCCGCCGCATGTTTGACGAGGGTCTGGTCTTCCGCGCAAAGACGCTGGTTAACTACTGCCCGCACTGCAAGGTCGTTCTCTCCAATGAGGACTCCCAGGGCGGCAAGTGCGACATCTGCCACAATGACATCGTCCAGAAGTCCAAGGACGTTTGGTATCTCCGCATCACCGAGTACGCGGACAAGCT
Source organism: Clostridia bacterium (assembly GCA_017507145.1). Lineage (GTDB taxonomy): Bacteria > Bacillota > Clostridia > Oscillospirales > CAG-272 > SIG693. The sequence goes on from JAFWBJ010000029.1 coordinate 21,218, forward strand.
TCTGCAGGGGCTGGACAAGGTGGACTACCTGCCCAACATCAAGCTGCAGCAGGAGAACTGGATCGGCCGCTCCGAGGGCGCATTCGCCAATTTCCAGATCAGCGGCCAGGATGATTTCCTGCGCATCTACACCACCCGTCCCGACACCATGTTCGGCGTAACCTTCATGGTCATCGCGCCCGAGCATCCCGTCATCGACAAGTACCGCGACAGCATCACGAACATGGACGCACTGGAGGCTTATCGCGCAGAGTGCGCCAAGAAGACCGAGTTCGAGCGCACCCAGCTGGTCAAGGACAAGACCGGCGTAAAGATCGAGGGCTTCTCGGTTATCAACCCCGCCAACGGGAAAGAGATCCCGGTCTACATCTCCGACTACGTCATGATGGGCTACGGTACCGGCGCGATCATGGCCGTTCCCGCGCACGATGAGCGCGACTATGACTTCGCCCGGAAGTTTGGCATTGACATCATCGAGGTCATCCGCGGCGGCGACATTGCCGAGGCAGCTTACACCGGCGACGGCGAGATGGTCAACTCCGCGTTCCTCGACGGCATTACCACCAAGGCTGAGGCCATTGCAAAGATGATCGAGTTCCTCTCCGCCAAGGGGGTCGGCGAGCGCGGCGTTCAGTTCAAGATGAAGGACTGGGCCTTCAACCGCCAGAGATATTGGGGTGAACCCATCCCGATCGTCCATTGCCCCAAGTGCGGCATGGTTGGCGTTCCCTATGAGGAACTGCCGCTGCGCTTGCCCGATATGGAGAACTTCGCGCCCGGCGAGGGCGGCGAGAGCCCGCTGGCTAAGATTGAGTCCTTCGTCAACTGCACCTGCCCCAAGTGCGGCGGCCCGGCCAAGCGCGAAACCGACACCATGCCCCAGTGGGCAGGCTCGTCGTGGTACTTCCTGCGCTATTGCGATCCGCACAATACCGAGGCCTTCGCTTCTAAGGAAGCGCTCGACTACTGGATGCCGGTTGATTGGTACAACGGCGGTATGGAGCATGTTACCCGCCACCTGATCTACTCCCGCTTCTGGCATCGCTTCCTCTATGACATCGGCGAGGTTCCGGTGGATGAGCCTTATGCAAAGCGTACTGCGCAGGGTCTTATCCTCGGCCCCGACGGCGAGAAGATGAGTAAGTCCAAGGGCAATGTTGTTGATCCCAATGACGTGGTTAACGAGTACGGCGCAGATGTGCTGCGTGTGTATATCCTCTTTATGGGCGATTATGCTTCCGCCGCCCCCTGGAGCGAGAGCAGCATGAAGGGCTGCAAGCGATTCCTTGAGCGCGTAGCTGGCCTGACCGATCTGGTCAAGGGCACCGGCGAGACCGAGGCGATCACCTCGCTCTTCCACAAGACGGTCAAGAAGGTGACCGGCGATATTGAGGACATGAAGTTCAACACCGCCATCGCGGCCATGATGACCCTGATCAACGGTATCTACGAGCACGGCTCGCTGACGAAGGATGAGCTGGGCGTCTTTGTCCGTCTGCTTTGCCCCTTTGCGCCCCACCTCTCTGAGGAAATGTGGGAAACGCTGGGCAACAAGACCCTGTGCGCGGTTGCACCCTGGCCGACCTGGGATGAGGCCAAGACGGTGGATGCAACCGTTGAGATCGCCGTGCAGATCTGCGGCAAGCTCAAGAGCACCATCCGCATCGCGGCTGATGCCGGCAAGGACGATGCACTGGCCGCCGCCCGCGCCGATGAGCGCATCGCCGCACTGCTCGAGGGCAAGACGATTGTCAAGGAGATTTATGTCCCCGGTAAGATCGTCAATATCGTTGCAAAATAAAAATCCAAAAAAAATCAAAAAAGTGCTTGACAGCGATTCGATAATCGTGTATAATATATAAAGAGATTTATGTCTCGTTGGCACAAAGCGGAGGGAGGGAAAAAGAATGGCAGAGGTTAAGGTAAAAGAAGGCGAAACGCTTGACAGCGCCCCTCGTCGTTTTAAGAGACAGTGCGCAAGATCCGGCGTCCTCACTGAGCTCCGCAAGAGAGAGCACTACGAAAAGCCCAGCGTAAAGCGTAAGAAGAAGTCTGAGGCAGCCAGAAAGCGCAAGTACAAGTAAGCCGAATGCTAACACATAAGACCGATGGTTTTTACCATCGGTCTTTTTCTGTTTTCGGTCTAAGGTCCAGACAAGCCGCATATAATCAACCAGAAAGCAGGCAAGGGGGAATGGCAATGGCGCAGAGCATCATTGAAGAGTGCGTGCATCCGCAGCTGATGCGGCTGCTTGAGGTGCTTCCGCCGCCGTGGCGCGGGGAGCTGGAAATCATGCTCAGGCAGAGCGTGGGCGTGGAGGAGCTTCGCCTGCGTGTCGGTGCTCCCCTTGCCCTGCACACCGCGGCGGGTCGTCTGTACGGCCATTTGCCGGTGACGGCGCTGTGCTTGGAGGATCTGCTTGCCTTTTTTTGCGAAGGCGCGCTGTATGCCCACAGAGAGTCGCTGTGCCAGGGCTATGTCACGCTGCGCGATGGGTGCAGAGTTGGGGTCTGCGGCCGGGCGTCGGTGGAGGATGGCCGGGTGAGTGCGATCAGCGAGGTCAGTTCACTCTGCCTGCGCTTGCCCACCACGCCCCCGCCGTCGGCCTTCGCGGCGGCCGATGAGATCATCGACATGCTGGCCGATGGCGGCTGGACCTCTTCGGTGCTGATCTGCGCGCCGCCCGGGGCGGGGAAGACGACGCTTTTGCGTGCGCTGGCGCTTCGGCTTGGGCACGCCCCCCACCGGCGGCAGACGGCAGTGGTGGACAGCCGTGGGGAGCTGAGCCCGTTCCTCTGCCGATGCGGCGGTGCGATCGACCTTCTGACCGGATATCCGCGCCAGCTGGGCATCGAAATTGCCCTGCGAACTATGGGCGCAGAGGTGATCCTCTGCGATGAGATCGGCAGTCGTGCCGATGCAGAGGCCATCCTTGCCGCGCAGGCCTGCGGGGTTGGGCTAATTGCCACAGCGCACGGCAGTGATCCTGCCCAGATCAGAAGCAGGCCGGCGCTGGAGCCTCTCTTCCGTGAGGGCGTGTTCGGCGGCTGTGTTATGCTGACCCGGCGGCCGGGCGAGCAGCACTGCGCACTGCGCATCGAGCCCTGTTGAGCGCGGTGTGGGTCAGCGGGGCACTGCTGCTGATGGCGGGATGCACCGCGCTGTCGGTTCGCCTCTGCCGTGATGCGCGGGCCGGCGTTGTGCAGACTGAGGCTTATGCTGCGCTGGTGCGGCTGATTCGCGGGCAGATCGCCTGTTACAGCCGGCCGTTCGGCGAGATCAGCCGCCGCATCCCGCCTCCGCTTCGCCAGGCCTGCGGACTGCCGGTGGAAGGCGGAACACTTGAGGCCATGTTAGGGGCGGCGAAGCTGCAGTTGCCGGCCGATGCTGAGCGCATTGTGCGCGCATTTGCCGCTGAACTCGGGAAAAGCTACAAGGCCGAGCAGCTGGCCGTCTGTGATGCGGCGGCCGCGGAATTGGATGCGATCGCCGCAGCCCTGCGCCGTCACCTGCCGGAGAAGCTCCGGCTGATCCGCTGTGCCTGCATCTGCGGCGGGCTGGCGGTGATTTTTCTGTGCATGTAAGGAGGTGAGCAGAATGGACATTACCCTGATCATCAAGGTCGCGGGGGTCGGGATGCTGGTGTCGATCGCCGCGCAGATTTTGAGCAAGTCGGGGCGGGATGAGCAGGCGATGCTGGTGTCGATCGCCGGCCTGGTGGTCGTTCTTCTGCTCCTGGTGCGGGAGATCGGTACGCTGTTTGACACGGTAAAGTCGGTGTTTGGGGTATGAGAGAGATGGATAGCTTTAAGCTCTGCGCGGCGGCCTTTCTCTGCACGGTGGTGATCGTTGCGGTGCGGCAGTACCGTCAGGACTTTGCGCTGACGGCCCGCATGGCGGCAACGGTGATCCTGCTCAGCTTCAGCGCGGCGCTGCTAACCCCGACTCTGCGCTGGCTTGAACAGATTGGCGGTGAGGCCTTTGATTCGGCCTCTGCCGGTGTGCTCTGGCGCGCGCTGGCGATTGTCTGCCTGGTGCGGGTGTGCAGTGCGTTCTGCCGGGACTGCGGAGAGCCGGGGGTCGCGGCATGCCTGGAATTTGCGGGGAAGGCCGAGCTGATGTTGCTCTGCATCCCGCTGCTTGAGCGTCTGCTGCAGGCGGTGCGGACGCTGGCGGCCTGGTGAAGCGGGCGTTTTGGGGGGCGTTGGCCCTGCTTTGCGGACTTGCCCTCTTTTGCCTGCCGGCCGCGGCCAGGGCTGAGCTGCCCGACGTGTCCGAGCCGCTCGAAGCCTTTTACGCCGCCCTGCCCGAATCGCTGCGGGACAGCCTCCCCCCCGCGCTTTTGGACGGCGGCATGCCCAACGCCGATGCCCTGCGCGAAGCCGCCAGCCTCCCGGCTTTGCTTGCGCGGATGCGGGATGTGCTCGCCGACGCACTGCCCGGTGCCGGACGGCTGCTTTTGCGGATCGCGCTTTGCCTGCTGTTTGCCGCTATGCTGGAATCTGTCTGCGATGCGGTGTCGGCCGGCAGCCTGGGCGAGATGGCGCGTTTTTGCTGTCGGCTTTGTCTGGGCGGCGTTTTGCTTGAAGCACAACTGGCACAGCTGAACCTGGTGACCGCCTGCCTGCGGCAGCTTCAGCTGGTGGTTAATGCCATGCTTCCGGTGCTGGCGGCGGTGCTTTCGGCCGGCGGCAGTACGGGGACGGCGGCCGCGAGCTGCGGCGCGCTGATGCTTTTTTTGAATTTGGGGGAAAATCTGTGCGGAAGCTTCTTTTTACCCATGATCGCATCGGCATACGGCTTGGCCGCGGCGGCATGGCTCTCATCGGGCGGCCGGCTTGGCGGGCTTCTGCGCGCGCTGAAGCGGATCATTGCCTGGAGTATGGGGATGTTTGGCACGGTTTTCTCGGCTGTCTTTGCGTTTCAGACCATCCTTGCGGCCGGCGCGGACAGCGTCGCGGTGCGCGGAATCCGATTCGCGGTCGGCAGTGCGGTGCCGGTTTTGGGCAATGTCATCGGAGAAACGGTACGGACGGCGGCAACCGGTCTGCGCTATCTTAAGGATACGGTTGGCTTGATGGGTATTCTCCTGCTTGTCTTGCTGGTCCTGCCGCCCATGATCGGACTATTCATGCATCGCGCGGTGCTGATGCTTGCCGAATCGGCGGCCGAGGTTTTGGGCGGCGACGGGGAGAGACGGCTGCTGGGCGAATTCGCCTCGGTGAGCGGTCTTTTGTTTGGCCTGCTGGTCGGAGCGGTGCTTTGCTTTATCTTTGCGCTGGTTTTGCTGGTGCGCATTTCGCTGGGCGTAGGGGCGTAGGAGGAAATATGCGCGAATATCTGATCCAGGTGGTGCTGGCGGTGACGGCGGGGACGGTGGCCGAGCTGCTTCCGCCCGACACAGCGGGCGGCGGACGGCGTGCATGCGCGCCGGTGACGGCTTTGCTGATCCTTTGTACCATCGTGTTGCCGGCAGTGAGTTGGTTTGCCGACGGCGAAGGACTGCGGGGGCGGATCGATGGTTTCTTCGACTCGATCGCATCCGCCGAAGCGTGGGCGGACGAATCTTATGCCGAGCAAACGGCAGCTTATCTCTGCCAGGCGGGCGCTGAGGCGGCAGAGGGGAAGATTGCGGTCCTTCTGGCCGAGCGCTTCGGCTTCCCGGCCGATTGCTGCCGGACTGAGGTGACACTGTGTGCGGATGAAAATGGGATCGGCGTAGAATCGGTGCGGGTGTTCTTGCACGGGCGTGCCATTTTTGCCGATTCTTATGCCATTGAGGACTATCTTGACGCGCTGTTTGGCGCAAAGGCGGTGGTGATACTTGAATAAACCGGAAAAGATGGAGCAGTCGGGAAAGCGGCGCATCCAGCTTGGGATTATCCTGGCCTGTGCGGCGGCGGGCATGCTTCTGCTTTTGTTCGGAGGACGCGGTGCGGAAGCGGACGGGAGCGCCGCGCCAACCCTCAGCTGGCAGAGTTATACGGCTGAGCTGGAGGCAAAGGCCACCGCCCTCTGCGGCCGGGTAGAGGGGGTGGGCGACGTGGCGGTGGCGGTTAGTCTGACGCAGGGGGTGGAATATGTCTATGAAGAAAACCGCCTGCTGACCGAGCGGCCGCCGCAGATCGGCGGGATCGGCGTCGTCTGCAGCGGCGGGAATGACCCGGTCACGGTGCAGACTTTGATCTCGCTGCTCTCGGCCGCCTTCGGCGTGAGCAGCAATCGGATTTATGTAACCGGCGCCGAGTAGGTATAACAGCCGGCCGCGGCGCATATACATGCAACACATCATTTCAACGGAGGAAAAATTATGAATATCAAGAAATCACTCCAAACCATTGCCCAGGGGATCCGGCGCATCGGCCGCCGCAACTGGATGATCATCGGTGCACTTGTGCTGATTGCCGGTGCGGTCTGCCTGAACTGGGTGCTGTTCGCCGGCAGCGGTGACGGATACGCTTACGATGCCAGCGCCGGCATGTTTGATGCCGCCGGGACCGATGTGTCGGGCGGGGATACGCTGCAGAGTGTCAGCGCGGCGGACGAGGAGAACCTTGCATATTTCTCGGCAACGCAGGTCAGCCGTCAGCGCGCGCGGGATGAGGCGATGGAGGTGCTTCGCACTGTCGTCGACAGTGAGGAAGCCATCGAGGCGGTGAAGGGGCAGGCGCTTTCTGACATCACGCGCATTGCGCTGGACATCGAGCGCGAAGCGAACATCGAGACGCTGATCACCTCCAAGGGATTTGCCCAGTGTGTCGCCGTTGTCAATGGTGACAGTGCCAATATCATCGTCCAGAGCAACGGCCTGCTGCCCAACGAGATCGCGCAGATCAACGAGATCGTCTATGAGCAGGCAGGCATCCTGCCGGCCAACGTCAATATCATCGAAAAGGCGGCCTGAGCGAAAAAGGGGCTTCCCTTCAAAGAAGGGAAGCCCCCTCATCCCCCGGGGGGATGAGATGATTATTGATTTTTCTCAAGCCAAGCCAGTACGGTGTCCACGATCTCCTTCAGACAGCCGTCCTCGAAGGGCGTGATGAGCACGGCCGTTTTGCAGAGCTCGACGAAGGTCTGCATGCCGCCCTGCTCAACGAAGCTGAGGTAGCGTGCCCATGCATGGCCGAAATTGTGCTGCGATGCGGCCCAGACCTCGAGCGCGACGGTCTGTGCGAGGCAGTAGTCGATATAATAGAAGGGATAATGGTAGATGTGCAGCTGGCGCTGCCAGCCGGCGCCGGCGGAGTAGAAGGGAACATCGGCAAAATCGATGTAGGGGCGGTACTCGCGCTCAAGCGAGAGCCAGAGAGCATCGCGCTCGGCGGCCGTCATCTTCGGATTGGCGTAGATCTGATGCTGGAAATCATCGACCATCGTGCCGTAGGGGATAAAGACGAGCGCCGACTCGAGGTGCGCGTAGCGCGCGCGGTCGGCGTCCTTGCCGTAGTAGAGCCCGAGCCAGGGCCAGGCGAGGAACTCCATCGACATCGAGTGGACCTCGCAGGACTCCATGCTGGGGCTGGTCTGCTCGAGCAGGTCGAAGTTGCGTGCGCGGAAGCCGGCGAAGGCATGGCCTGCCTCGTGGGTCAGCACATCGACGTCACCCGAGGTGCCGTTGAAGTTGGAGAAGATGAAGGGCGCGCGGTAGAGGGGCAGGGAGGTGCAGTAGCCGCCCGGGGCTTTGCCCTTCTTTGCGCAGACGTCGAAGAGCTCGTTGTCGTAGAGGAAGTCGATGAACTCGGCCGTCTCGGGCGACATTTCGTGATACATCTGCTTGCCTGCCGCGAGGATGTCGTCGGGCGTGCCCTGCGGCTTCGGGTTGCCCTCGGGATAGCCGAAGAGGTCATCGTAGAAGCGGAAATCACCGCTGACGCCGATGCGCTCAGCCTGCTTTTCCTTGAGCGCCGAAACGACGGGAACGAGGTCGCGCTTGACCTGGCTGCGGAAGGCGGCGACCATCTCGGGATCATAGCAGTTGCGGGTATTGCGCAGATAAGCTACCTCGGTGAAGCTGGAATAGCCCAGCTTCTCGGCAATCGTCGCGCGAACCTTGACCAGCTCATCAAAGAGTCTGTCGAGCTCATCCTTGACCGACATCCAGAAGCTGCCCTCGGCCAGATAAGCCGCCCGGCGTACTGCGCGGTCGTGGGACTGCTTGTAGGGCGCCAGTTCGGCAACCGTTACTGTTTTGCCGTCAAACTCGATCTGCGAGGAAGCGCAGAGCTTCTGGTAGGCCGAGACAAGCCGATTCTCCTCCTGCAGTTCGGCAATAATGGCCGGCGAGAAGGTCTTGGTGCCGATCTCGATATTGCGCAGCAGCAGCTCACCGTAGCGAGCATCAATGTCCGCGCGGAAGGGCGAGGCAAGTACAGCCAGCGAGAAGGCCTGTCCCTGCTCCTGTACCAGCGGAGATTTTTCGTCGATGTAGTCCATCTCGGCGGCATAGAATGTATCGGTCGTGTCGATGGTGTGGCGGATGTAGCAGAGCGATTCCATGGTGGCGAATTCCATCATGCAAGCTTCGTGTGCATCGATGGCGGCAAAAACATCCTCTGCCGACTTTGCGGTCTTGACCTGCTCAGTCAGGCCTTGGTAGGTGGCGCAGATGGCTTCCACATCGGGGCGGGAATAGGGCATGTCCTTGAATTTCACGGATATATTCCTCCTTAGTAAAATGTACTGCGAAAAATGGGCCGATGGTGAACGGCCCATTTCGGTGATTGGTTTGCTTGCGGATCAGTCGCAGACCTTCTCAACCCAGCCCATCGGGTCGGCGATGCGGCCCCACTGGATGCCGGTCAGATTGTCGTAGAGACGCTGTGCGATCGGGCCGATCTCGTTGTTGTTGAGGATGATGATGTCGCCGTCATCATTGAGCTCGCCGATGGGCGAGATGACAGCGGCCGTACCGGTGCCGAAGGCCTCATTGAGCTTGCCGGCGCGGTGTGCGGCGTACAGCTCCTCGACCGAAACGCGGCGCTCGGTTACGGTGTAGCCCCAGCTGCGCAGCAGCTCGATGCAGGATGCACGGGTAACGCCGGGCAGGATCGAGCCCTCGGAGAGGGCAGGGGTGACGACCTCGCCGTCGATGACGAAGAAGACGTTCATGGCGCCGACCTCATCAATGTACTTGCGCTCGATGGCATCAAGCCAGAGCACCTGCGCATAGCCCAGCTTCTCCGCCTTTTCCTGGCCGATGAGGGAAGCCGCATAGTTGCCGCCGCACTTGGCGAAGCCGGTGCCGCCGCGGGAAGCGCGGACGTACTCGGTCTCGATGAAGATCTTGACGGGGTTGATGCCCTCGGGATAGTAGGAGCCGGAGGGAGCGAGAATGATCATGAAGAGGTAGGTCTTGGAAGCGTGAACGCCGAGGAAGGGGTCGGTGGCGATGATGAAGGGGCGAATATAAAGCGAGGTGCCGTCAAACGCGGGAACCCAGTCCTTCTCGACCTCAACCAGCGCCTTGATGGCCTGCAGGACATCGTCGGGATCGACCTGCGGGATGCAGAGACGGCGGTTGGTGTTGTTCATACGCTCAATATTCTTCTGGGGACGGAAGAGCTGGATCGAACCGTCAGCGGTGCGGTAAGCCTTCAGGCCCTCGAACATTTCCTGGCCGTAGTGGAAGACCATCGAAGCGGGATCGAGTGCGATGGGCGCATAGGGGACGATGCGGGGATCGTGCCAGCCCTTGCCTTCGGTGTAGTTCATGATGAACATATGGTCGGTGAAAATTTTGCCGAAGCCCAGCTTCTCGGTCTGGGGCTTTGCCTTGGGGGATTGCGTGGGGGTGAATTTGATGTCCAGCATAGTTAATTTCTCCGTGTGGAACAGATAGATTTCCTCAGTCGTAAGTATGCGTCAAGGATTATACCTATTATAATGCATTTGCACCGAATTTGCAATGTCTAATTTGTGAAAAGATGTGCTTTGCGGAAAAATTTTTCGTATGATTTGCCCGGTGGGCGGGCAAATTAAGGGCGAGGTGGCAGTCAGAGACGCGGGCTGCCGGCTATATTCATGCGTCGGAAAGGTTTGATTGCTATGAAAATTTGGATTCGCATGACGGTTTGTGTGCTGTTGACGGCGCTGCTGATCGGGCCGCTGCCGACGGGGGCGGTGTCGCCCGGGCTGTCGAATCTGGCGATTTCGGCCGATATGGCCAAGGCAGGCCTGCAGAACGGAGAGATCCGCTTCAGCGCCGATGATTTTGCACGCGCACTCAACCGTGCTCGCCTGCGCGAGATTACGGTGACGGTACTGCCGCCGGCAGAGGAGGGCACGCTGAAGTTGGGCACTGCGGCGGTCTATGCCGGCCAGGTCATCAGCCAAAATGCGTTGGATCTGCTGCATTTCGTGCCGGCCGCGGCGGCCGTAACCGAATCGGCTTTTCGCTTCACCGCCGAGGGCGCCAGCTATCCCATCACCTGCTCGCTCTATCTGCTGCCCCGCATCAACTACGCCCCGACTGTCGAACTGGCGGACGACGGCGCGCTGGCGGTCAGTACCCACCGGGCCATCAGCTGTTTCGGAACGCTGCCAGCCTATGACCCCGAGGGCGATCCGCTGACCTATGAAATCGTGCGCGCGCCCAAGAAGGGGACGGTTACCTTTACCGATCGGAGCACCGGTGACTACTGCTACACGCCCGCCGCCGGCAAGACCGGCCGGGACAGCTTCCGTTATGTGGTGCGGGACAAATACGGCAACTATTCGGCCGCCGCGACGGTCAGCGTGACCATCACCCGCCCAAAGACAGCCGTTGTCTTTGCCGATATGGAGAATCACTGGGCGCATAACGCGGCGCTGACCATGATCGAGACCGGGCTGATGCAGGGGCGGCAGATCGGCAATACCGTTTGCTTTGCGCCGAATGAGCCGGTCAGCCGTGGGGAGTTTCTGGTGATGGCGATGCAGGCAGCCGGCATGGGGGATGTGCCCCAGGCTGTCTCGACCGGATTCGCCGATGATGCCGCAATCCCGGTGGGCATGAAGGGCTATGTTGCCGCCGCAGCCGAGCTGGGGTATGTCAGAGGGCGTGAAGTCGAAGGGGTGTGCAAGTTCTGCCCCGATGATACCGTCACCCGTGCCGAGGCCGCAGTTATCCTCAACAACATCCTCAAGCCCGAGGTGCCGACCGTGCGTGCCGTCTTTGCCGATGCCGACGGCGTGCCGGCCTGGGCTTACGATGCGCTCTCGGCGCTCAACACCCTTGGTGTGATGAGCGGAACCGGAGGCGGTGTGATTTCGGCCAACTCGCCCATCACCCGTGCGCAGGCCGCCCAGATTTTCTGTGCGGTTATGGCGTTGGAATAAGTGCCCGGGAGGGGCCTCGGCAGATGAGGCTCCTCCCAATTTTGGAGAAAAGTTAAAATAATATTACAATCGCAAAAACTCCCTTGCAATTTTTTCCGGTTTGCGGTATACTGTACCCATCAAAGCAAAAAGGAGTTGAGATCCATGCCGAAGAATGAACTGCAAAGAACCCAAACCTTTACCCTTGGAACCGATAAGGAAAATCCGACCAAGGCGACACTTGCCGCTGTCTATACCGCGCTGAGTGAAAAGGGATATGATCCCATCAATCAGATCGTCGGCTATATTCTCTCGGAGGATCCGACTTATATCACCAACCACAACAATGCACGCAGCCTGATCTGCCGGATCGACCGCTACGAGCTGCTCAATAAGCTCGTTAAGGAATACCTCGGCGTCTGAGGCGTGCCGGGTGCGACCATGACACAAATACATCTGACAACTATGCGCGAGGAGGCTGCAACCAGCCCCCTCGCTATTGCCATTGGCAATTTTGACGGTGTGCACATCGGGCACCGCGCTCTGCTTGACCGCCTGCGCACCGAGGCGGCGGCGCTGGGGCTGCCCACCGCCGTCTGGTGCTTTGCCACACCCCCATCCGCCTACCTGCCCGGCGGCGCTGTCCCGCAACTGATCACGCCGGAGGAAAAGCTGGCCCGCTTCGCCGAGGCCGGCATCGACTACTGTATCCTCGGCGATTTCGCCGCCCTGCGCGACTACTCGCCCGCCCGCTTTGTCCGCGAGGTGCTGATCGACGCCTGCCGCTGCCGCTGCATCGTCTGCGGCTTCAATTTCAGCTTCGGCGCGAGAGGGCAGGGCACGCCCGATGACCTGCGCACCCTCTTCCCCCACCGCACCGTGGTGGTGGACGCAGTTAGCCTGGACGGACAGGCTGTTAGCTCAACCGCCATCCGCGCGGCCATTGCCAAGGGCGACATTGCCCATGCCAATGCCATGCTCGGCCGCTCCTGGGCGCTGACTCTGCCCGTCCTGCACGGCAAGGCGCTCGGCCGCACCATCGGCATCCCCACCGTTAACCAGCGTTTCCCCGAGGGCCACATCCTGCCGGCCTTCGGTGTGTATGCTACCCGCTTCTGCGACGGCGCGCGCGAATATCCCGCTGTGACCAACGTCGGCGTGCGTCCCACCGTTGATGACGGCGAGGCTGTCACCTGCGAGACGCACATCCTCGATTTTGCCGCTGACCTCTACGGCCGCCCGGTGCGCATCGAATTCCTCGACTACCTGCGCCCCGAGCAGAAGTTCGCCTCCCTCGATGCCCTGCGCGCTGCCATCGATGCCGACATCGCCGCTGCCCGCGCCCGCTTCCGCCACCGCTGATTCTGCACGTTACGGAGGATTCTATGCCTACCTTCACCCGATTCCTCGCCGCCCTGCTGGCCTGCCTTTGCCTGCTGGCGATGCTGCCGGTTGCGGCTTCGGCCGCCGAGCCGCCCGACACGACGCATGCCAAGGGGGTCTACCTCTATAATCTTGAGAACGAGGAGGTCATCCTCGCGCAAAACGAGCATACCGTCATCTACCCTGCCTCGACCACCAAGATCATGACCGGCCTGGTGGCCGTCGAAGCGCTGGCCGGCCGGCTGGATGAGCGCGTCACCGTCACAGCCGAGATGCTCAAGGGCGTGACCGGCAACAACATCGCGCTCAAGGCCGGGGAGACGGTCACCGTGCGGGACATGCTCTACGCGGCGCTGTGCGGCGGCTACAACGACGCATGCGCTGTGCTGGCCCACCTTGTCGGCGGGAGCACGGTCGGCTTTGTCAAGCTGATGAACGACCGCGCCGCCGCACTTGGCGCTGACTCCACCCATTATACCAACCCGTCCGGCATGCACCACGCTGACATGATCACCACCACGGCCGACACCGCGAAAATCGCGCTTGCCGCGACCCACCTGCCGCTGTACATGGAGATCACCTCGGCGGCCAAGTACACCATGCCGGCGACCAATATTTCCTACGAGCGCAACATCTACAACCGCAACTACCTCATCGCCCGCAACAAAGAGGTCATCTACTACTACGCCGCAGCCCGCGGGCTGAATTCCGGCTCGACGACGGAGGGCGGCTATTGCCTGGCCACCACCGCCGAGCAGAACGGCCTGACCTACCTCTGCATCGTGATGGGCGGCGAGGAGGTGGAGGGAAAGATCACCTCCTACACCATCGCGCGGAGCCTGCTCGATTGGGTGTTTGACGCCTACGGCTACGTCACGGTGCTGGATACCGGGCGCATGGTCTGCGAGGTTCCGGTGACGCTGTCCGAGAAGGTGGACTATGTCACGCTGCACCCCGAGACGGCCATGCAGCACTACTTGCCCACCGACCTTGACCTCGAAACCGCGCTGACGTACAGCTATAAGATCACCTCTGCCTCGCTGACGGCGCCGGTGGAGGAGGGCCAGGTCGCCGGCTTCATCACGGTCAGCTACGGCGACGAGCTGCTGGGGACGGTCAACCTCATCACCAAAAACGCCGTCGAGCGCTCGGATTTCCTCTACTTAATGAGCCGGATTCAGGCATTTTCGCGCAGTCGCTTCTTTGTGGCCACGGTGATTGCCGCGGTGGTGCTGACCGTCATCTACATCTTCGGCACAGCCATCTACCGCTATCGGCGCGCCCAGCGCCAGCAGCGCTACCCGCGCTACCGCAGGAAGTGAGCGAAATCCTACTATAATCAATATTACCTGCTGATTGACCAAAGCCCCCGCAGATTTTTCTGCGGGGATTTTTGTCGATCGGCGCAGATTTGAGGGCGAATATTTGTGCAAATTTTAATAGAGTTTTTTGCCGCTAAGGGTTGACAAGATTTAGTTGTTGTGCTAAAATTTATATGTGTATTATTATGCGCTGTACCTGGAGGGCAGTCCGGTCGGCGTAAATCTATTCATTTGGAGGACCCTATGAAAACACGCATTTTGTCCTATGTGCTGTGTGTGCTGATGCTGGTGTCGATGATCCCGGTATCGGTAAGCGCGGCAACGACAGGCAAGGTTACAGTTGGCACCAAGGAATATGCTACCTTGCTGGAAGCTGTAAACGATAACAAAACGGTTACTGATCCCGTTACCATCACACTCACCGGCAGAGTTGAGTGGGAGACCGGTTCGGAACACGGTTCCACTCCCTTTGGCATGGCTACGTCGCTTCTGACTATCAAGGGGGCTGATGAAACCGCAAATCTTGTCGCAACCGGAAAAGGCGTTGGCCCGATTGGCCAGGAAACCGGCAAGGTTATTTTCCAAGATCTGACCATTTCGGATGAGTCGGTATCCTACGCTGAGAGCTCGTGGGAATTTGGTTATCTTGAGTTCCGCGGCAATATCGATTTTATCAATTGCGATTTTACCGATGCGATTCAATATGACCAGGACAACGGAAATAATGTCGGCGGCAAGGTAACTTTCACGGGTTGCTCATTCACTTCGCGTGAAAAATGGCAGTACGCCGTTTGGATTGGCGACGGCATTGCTGAATTTGACAGTTGTACGTTTAGTGGCTATCGTGGCTTGAAGATTCATGAGGCTTATGGCTCCAATGTTGATGAGGTCAAGGTTGACGGCTGTACCTTTGGTCCGCTGAGCGAGAAACCCGGTATTGCAATCGGTGTCCTTGAGTCCACCACGACTCTGGAAATTTCCAACTGCACCGTTTCGGGTGTTCAGGCTGGCGATCAGAGTCAGTATCTTATTGAGACTGACACCGACCTCTCTACTTTCAATTACACCGTTACTGACACCGCTGTTGTTGTTCCGAACTCGGTTGCAAAGATCGGTGACTATGAGTATGAGACCTTTGAGCTTGCACTTGCCTCCGCCAAGGCTGGCGACGTGATCAAGCTCAACCCCGGCATCTATGAGCCGCTCACCATCAACAAAGGCGTTACCGTCACCGCAGCTGATCCGGCCAACAAGCCGATCATCAAGGTCAACAGCAAGGCTGAGAGCCGCAGCTACCCCTCCCCCGTCAATATTGAGTGCGAC
>JAFWBJ010000030.1 GCA_017507145.1 Clostridia bacterium
ATCCCCTTCCTCGCTCAGTCTGCATTCGACGGCGCTTTCACTACCGGCAACCCGCGCGAGACGAGCGTTGAGGAGATCACCGAGCTGTACAAGTCGCTGATGTAAGAGCCGTGGGGACTTTGTCCCCACGCCCCTACCAGAGGGCCTTTTTGAAAAAAGGCCCTCTGGACTCCCCAAAAACTTTCATAAAAAAGTATGACCTTTGTGCCAATCAAATTTGATGCGCACAAAGGTCATCTTTATTTTTGGAAAGTTCTTGCGGGGTCTGGGGGCTTCTTTCAAGAAGCCCCCCAGTGGGGTGCGGGGCAAAGCCCCGCGACCTCACACCGCGTCTGCATGGTAGAGCCAGATAGGGATGGGGAGCCACAGTTGGACATGCATGGGTGCACTCAGGCGGGCGGCGCAGGTGGGGGCGAAGAAGTAGTTCATCGCCTCGAGGTGGGAGAGTTCGATGTCGGGCTTGGCATCGGTCGGCTCGACGGTGATGGCGCTGCCGCTGACGGCGATTCGCAGCTGTTCATCGCCGGCACGGCCGTGGATGAGGGCGGTAAGCTCACCGTCGGGGAGGGGTGTGCAGGTCGCTTTGAGTCGCAGGAAGGCTTCGATGACTCTGCGGTAGCAATAGACCGAAAACATCTCAGGTGCGCCGACCGTGATGCTCTCGGCGATCGGCTCAAGGGCGCGGATATAGGCAAGCTGCCAAGCGGGCAGCTTGATGCTGAGCGATGAGGAACGATGCGCATGGTAGAGGGCGCGGACGATGCCGATGAAGTCCTCGTCGCGCCGGGCCAAAATCTCGGTGACATTGTCGCCGTTGATGATGGCATAGCCTACCGGACGGCCGCCGTCGATCACCAGCCAGGGATGGGCGCGCCAGGAAGTAAGGATGTGGTACAGCTCCTCACGGGGGCGGATCGGGGCATAGGGCTGTTCAGCGCTGAGTGCGGCAATGGCATCGAGTGCATCAGCATCATCGGCGCGAACGGGAATCGCTTTGAAGGGGATAGGGCTGTTGCCGAAGCAATGGCGGATATTGTCGGCGCTGACGGTGAAGGCGTATTGCGTCCCTGCGCGGTCATAGCCAAAATACTGATAGCGCTGACGGCGGCCGCCAAGGGCGGAAAAATCGGCGCCTCCGGCAATCATATCGTCGATGGCCATCTCCATCAGCCGGCGCATATAGCCCTCCCCGCGGGCGCGGGGATGAACGGCGACATTGCCGATGCCGACACAGCGCAGCTTGATGCCGCAGACTGTCTGCTCGCTGGGAAACACCCCAACTGCGGCCTTGAATCGGCCATCCGCAACCACATTGAACGAATGATAGGCTGGGTCGCATTCCGGGCGGTAGAGCTTGGGCAGGAGCCGGGTGAAGTCGCTGTCTTTGCCGTTGAAGCCGAAGACATAGTTGATGAAGTCGACATAATCATCAAACTGCTCATGCGTGCCGCGGCCGTAAAAGATGTCAGACATAGAGAAATCTCCTTATTTAGTCAGCGTTAGCGGATCGGTGAAGCAAGCCAGACATCTGCCCCCTGGCGACGCAGGGCTTCGGCTGCTCTGGCGGCGTCGGCGGCGGAGACGAACAAGCCAAAGACGGCAGCGCCGCTCCCGCTCATACGGGCGCCGAGCGCGCCGGCCTCAAGCAGGATTTGCAGGCGATCGGGGAGGGCCGGCAGTGCGGGAAAAACTGCTTCTTCGAAGATGTTGTACATGCCGCGGGCAAGGGTGGGTAAGTCGTCCATTGCGGTGCAGAGGGCATCATAGGCGGCCTGTTTTGGGGAGCGGGAGGCAAAACGGTCATGCAGCACATCCAGCGCGCGGAAGGCGGCGGGTGTGGGCATGGTTTCAGCCCCCATGGCGACCACGACCGTGCAGTCGGGCATGGGCGGAAGCGGGGTCAGACGCTCACCGATTCCCTCGGCACGCGCGGTTCCGCCCAACACGCAGAACGGAACATCGGCGCCCAGTTCCGCTCCCATTACGGAGAGCTGCTCGGTGGTAAACGGCTTGCCGCAGAGGGCATTGAGTGCGTGCAGTGCAGCGGCGCAATCTGCGCTTCCCCCGCCAAGTCCGGCTTGCATCGGGATCTGCTTGGTCAAGTGAACCGCGACATCCCGTGACTCCCCCAGTGCGGCAAAAAACGCACGGGCAGCACGCCAGATGAGATTGTGTTCATCGCAGGCAAGTGTACCGCTGTCGGTGGTCAGCGCGATGCCATCCCCTCGGCCGCCCAGGGTAACGGTCAGCGTATCAGCCAGGCTGATCTGCTGCATGACCGAATTGAGGCTGTGATAGCCGTCTGCGCGGCATGCGGTAATATCCAGAAATAGATTGATTTTGGCGTAAGCCGACAGGGTAACGGTGTTGTTCATCTGCGTTGTTCACTCCGATCGTATGCAGCGCTGTTCCATCAATACTATAACACAAAACTGCCGCTTTTGCAACGCACATCTTTGATTTTCTTGCAATTTTGTTACAGCGCCGTGTGAAAAGCGTAAATTCTCGGGCAAATTGCTCCCTGCCCTTGACTGTCGGCAAAAAAACGGGTATAATATACGGGTATAATATATTAGTATAGATCATTTTCAGACAGGGGGACGAATATGTTCAAAATCGACTGGAACCGAAAATATACCACGATCGCAGTCTATGCATGCATCGTCATCATCATTGCTGTCGCCATTCTGACCGTTGGCCTGAATATTGAGCAGGTCAACGCTGGATTTAAGCGCTTGATCCACGTCTTCAACCCCATTTTCATCGGCATTATTATCGCTTATCTCTGCAATCCCCTGCTCCGTCTGATGGAGAACAAGGTCTTCGCTTTTGTCGAGCGAAAAAAACGCCGCCGGGCACTTCGCCGCGGCCTTTCGCTGACGGCGGCTTATCTGCTCCTCTTGCTGATCATCACCCTCTTCCTTCTGCTGGTCGTCCCGCAGATCAAGAACAGCTACAATGATCTGGTTGCCCGCTTCTCCTCTTACATCAACTCGGCCATCGCATTCGCCGATAACTTCATCCGCGATTTCCCGCTGTTCGGTGATGAATATCAAACCGTCTTCGATTTCATCGATCCCAACGCGATCTCGGCCAAGATCAAGGAACTAATCACCGAGTCGGGTGATTTCCTTACCGGGCTGACCAATAATTTGCTCTCTTATGGTGTCGGATTTGTCAACGGCGCAATGGATATTCTGCTGGCGGTGATCATCTCGATCTACCTGCTGCTGGCCAAGGAAAAAATCGGTGCTCGGGTACGCAAGATCTTCTCGGCCTTTCTGCCGGCAGAGCGCGTGGGTAAGCTGCATGATCTGGCCGTCTACACCGATCGCACCTTCGGCGGCTTCATCGTCGGCAAGCTCCTTGATTCGCTGATCATCGGGATTCTCTCCTTTGTGGTCTTCGCCATTTTCAAGATGCCCTACTACCCTCTTCTCGCCGTCATCGTGGGCGTCACCAATGTTATTCCCTTCTTTGGCCCTTTCATCGGCGCCATTCCCTCGATCTTCATCGTCTTCATCGCTGAGCCGGGTAAAGCAATCGGTCTGGCACTGCTGATCCTTGCGATCCAGCAGCTGGACGGCAATGTCATCGGCCCGAAGATCCTCGGCGACAGCACGGGGCTCAGCTCGCTCGGCGTTCTGGTTTCGATCACCATCATGGGCGGCTATTTCGGCGTCGCCGGCATGATCTTCGGCGTCCCGCTCTTTGCCGTTGTCTGCGCGCTGGTCAAACGCTACATCGAAAACCGTCTGGACGTTCGCGCCATGCCAACCGAAACCGAAGCGTATTATTCCAACCCAGACATGATCCCTGCCGAAGAAGAAGGTGCACTGCGCCGTCTGTTTGAACAGGCTTGGGCGTGGGTAAAAAAGGCCTTTAACCATCTCGTTGATCGCATCAAAGCCAAGTGCAAAAGAAAAAAATAATCGTATACCCGGAGGTTTCCCATGAACGAAAGCATCAACAAAAAGGGCGGTATCTCGGTCGATACCGAACATATTTTCCCGATTATCAAAAAATGGCTCTATTCGGAGAAGGACATCTTTCTGCGCGAGATCATCTCCAACGCAACTGATGCCATTACCAAGCTCAAGCGTCTGGAGGCGCTGGGTGAAGCACAGGATATCGGCAGCGATTTCCGCATCACCGTGACGCTGGACAAGAATGCTCGCACTCTGTCGGTGGCCGACAACGGCCTTGGCATGACCGAGGACGAGCTACAGCGCTACATTTGCCAGATCGCGCTGTCCGGCGCACTCGATTTCATTCAGAAATATGAGGGCGAGGGTGAGACCGGCAATGGCATCATCGGCCACTTTGGTCTCGGCTTCTACTCGGCCTTTATGGTCAGCGAGCAGGTGGAGATCGTCACCCGCTCCTTCACCGGTGCACCTGCTGTGCGTTGGCTCTGCGACGAGGCGGGCGAGTATGAGATCTTCCCCATCGAGGACGCTCCCCGCGGCACCACCGTGACCATGCACATCGCCGAGGGTGAGGACGAGTACCTCAGCGCCGGCAAGATCCGTGCCATGCTCGACAAGTACTGCGCCTTCATGCCAGTGGAGATTTATTTCACCGACGTAGACGAAGCGCTCAAGGAAGGCGAAGATGCTGCGCCCGCGCCGATCAACGACACGCAGCCGCTGTGGCAGAGAAAGCCGAGCGAATGCACGCCCGAGGACTACAACAATTTCTACCATAAGGTCTTCGGCGACTTCCGCGACCCGCTGTTCTACATTCACATCAATGCCGACTACCCGCTCAATTTCAAGGGTATTCTTTACTTCCCCCGCATCAATCACGAGTATGATTCGCTGGAGGGCGAGGTCAAGCTTTACTACAACCAGGTCTTTGTCGCCGACAACATCAAGGAGGTCATTCCCGAGTATCTGCTGATGCTCAAGGGCGTGCTGGACTGCCCGGAACTGCCGCTGAATGTCTCGCGCAGCTACCTGCAGACCAACACCTATGTCTCCCGCGTTTCGGCGCACATCGTCAAGAAGGTGGCCGACAAGCTGAATGCGCTCTACAACACCGAGCGCGAGCAGTATGAGCAGCTTTGGGACAACATCCGCACCTTCATCGAATACGCCTGCATGCG
Organism: Clostridia bacterium; assembly: GCA_017507145.1. Lineage (GTDB taxonomy): Bacteria > Bacillota > Clostridia > Oscillospirales > CAG-272 > SIG693. The sequence continues at coordinate 5,108 of JAFWBJ010000030.1, forward strand.
CGACCGCAAGTTCTATGACCGCGTCAAGTCGGCCCTCCTGCTCCATCTGACCGATGACACCTACGCCACCGTCGATGACTATCTCGCCGACGCCAAGGAAAAGCACGAGAACACGATCTATTACGCCGCCGACAGAACTGCGCAGGCGCAGTATATCTCACTCTTCGCCGCCCAGGGCATCAAGGTTGCGCTCTTTGACCGCATGATCGATGTCCAGTTTATCCAGACGCTGGAGCAAAATATGAACGGGGTCAAGTTTGTCCGCATTGATGCCGATATTGCCGATGCCCTGCGCGGCGAAGGCGAAGCTGCGGCAGATCCGGCACTTGAGGCGCTCTTCCGCGAAGTCAGCGGTAATGAGAAGCTGGCTGTTAAGTTTGAGAATCTCAAGGACGCCCGCCTGCCGGCCATGCTCAACATTGCCGAGGATTCCCGCCGGATGGAGGAAATGATGCGGCTCTACGCCATGTCCTCGGGCACCGATGCCGGCAGCTTCCCGCAGGAGATGACGCTCATCGTCAACGCAGCCGCTCCGCTGACTGCACGCCTTTCGGCGCTTGCCGCCGATGCGGATAAAGCCGACACCGCCCGCAAAATGGCCAAGCAGATCTACATGCTTGCCCTCTTAGCCCAGCGTCAGCTGCGCGCCGATGAGCTGCAGAGTTTCCTCGACGACAGCTTCGACCTGCTCCAGTCGCTGTGAGCAGCACCAATGCGGCGCTGCATGCTGTCAGTGCCGCAGACGCGGTTACAGCATGCAATCTCGGCCTGCTTGATCTGAACACAGCCGGCTCGCTGGAAGCAAGGATTGCCCATCTGCGTGAGCTGGCGGCCGTTATCTCGGCCGATCAACCTTCCCTGCCCACTCTGCTTGACCGGCTCAACGGTACTGCGCTTACCCGGGCACTACCGGATGGCCTTCCCGACAACCAAGCATTTCTCGCCTGCGGCTTTTCTGCACTGACGCTGCTGGAGCAGACCGCACTTTGCCGGATGGTTTGCAAGCTGCTCGGCAGCCGCATTGCGGCAGACAGCTTTTTTGAGAGCGATGAGCCCCTTCCCGCAAATGTGCGCGGCACCATCGCCTACCCGCAGAACACCTTTACCGACCGCGCGTTCCGCGCCTTCTCCAATGGCATCCGCCGTCCGCGGGCACAATACCATGACAGTTATGCCGCCGCCTGTGAGGCGGTTGCCGGCGGAGGCTGCGAGGCCTGCATCCTGCCCATCGAACATGAGCAGGACGGAAAACTGCTTGGCTTCTACCGGCTGATCGACCGTTATGAGCTCAAGATCACGCGAACCTGCGATCTCGCCGAGCAGAATGGCATGGAATCACGCTTTGCCCTTCTGCAGAAAAACGTCGTCCTGCCGCGGCAGATCGATGCACTGGCGCAGTATCTGGAGATCAGTATCACCCGCAGCGCCGCGCACTCTGTCGCAGCCATCATCGAGGCGGCAAATCAGTGCGGGCTGGAGCTGCGCCGCATCGATTCGATCCCTCTGGTCTACGCCGAGGACAGCTTTGCTTACCACGCGGTCTGTACGATTCCCGAGCCGGACCTTCTCCCCCCCTTTCTGCTCTATCTGACCCTTGCCGTACCGCAGTACAATCCGATCGGCATATATGCCCACATTTCTGCATAAAATAAAAACAAGGAGATTACATCATGGAAAAAATCACCTACACCCCCTCCGGGGTCTGCTCGCGTATGATCGAAATCGAAGTTGAGGACGGCATCGTCCGTCATGTCGATTTCACCGGCGGCTGTGCCGGCAACACCCAGGGCGTTGCCCGTCTGGTCGAGGGCATGTCGGTTGACGAGGCAATCAAGCGTCTCTCCGGCATCCGCTGCGGCTTCAAGGCGACTTCCTGCCCTGATCAGCTCGCCCGCGCACTCGCCTCCGCCAAAAAAGCAAACTAAATTCCGAGAAAGGACGCCCCACGGGCACTACCATCATGGCAAAAACCTATCTGGACGAATATGAGAAATGGCGCAATTCCGGCAAGCTGACGGCAGATGAACTGGCGGAAATTTCCGCATTGGCCGACGACCGGGACGAGCTGATCCTACGGTTCGGTGCGCCCATGACCTTCGGCACGGCAGGCCTGCGCGCCACCATGAAAACCGGCCTTGGCTGCATGAATGTCTACACAGTTGCGCACGCAACGCAGGGCATGGCGGCACTGGTTCTGCGCGAGGGCCGCGCCGATGACGGCGTGGTCATCGCCTACGACAGCCGCCTCAATTCCCGTCTGTTTGCTGAAACCGCCGCATGCGTGCTGGCGGCCAACGGCATTCGCACCTATCTCTTTGATGATATTCGCCCGACGCCCGAACTTTCTTTCGCTGTCCGAGCCCTTGGCTGTGCGGCCGGCATCAACATTACGGCTTCGCACAATCCCAAGGCTTACAACGGCTACAAGGCCTATTGGGAGGATGGTGCTCAGCTGGCGCCCGAATATGCGGCGGTCGTCGCCGAGGCTATTGCCGCGGTCGACATTTTCACCGGCGTCAAGCGGATTGAGCGTGACGCCCTTGCTGCGCACCCCTTGGTCACGGTGATTGGCGCAGAGTTCGACGAGCGTTATCTGGAAGCTGTTCTGGCCCAGCGGGTCAATCCCAATGCGATCCCGGCGGTGGCGGATGATCTCAGAATTGTCTACACGCCGCTGCACGGCGCCGGAACCCGGCTGGTACCCGAGGTGCTCCGCCGTGCGGGGCTCAAGCACATCTTCCCTGTCCTCGAGCAATCGGTCCCCGACGGGAATTTCCCCACCGTGGCCAAGCCGAATCCCGAATATGCCGACGTTTTTGCGCTCGGTGCAGCCATTGCCGAGCGCGAGCAAAGCGATCTGGTCATTGCTACCGACCCCGATGCCGACCGTGTCGGCGTCATCACCCGCACACCGGACGGCAGCTTTACCACCATCAGCGGCAACAGCATGGGCGCGCTTTTGCTCGATTATATCATCACCGCCTACCGCGAAACCGGCACCATGCCGCCCCAGCCGTATGCGGTAAAGAGCATCGTTACCACCGAGCTTGCCGCCAAAATCTGCGCGGCGGGCGGCGTTGTCATGCACAACGTGCTGACCGGGTTCAAGTTCATCGGCGAGGTCATCAAGCAGCATGAGACGCGTGGTGAGGGAAGCTTCCTCTTCGGCTTTGAGGAAAGCTACGGCTATCTCAAGGGCACCTACGCCCGAGACAAGGACGCTGTGCTGGCCTCCATGCTCATCTGCGAGATGACGGCTTACTACAAGGCAAAGTCGATGACCCTCTACGATGCGCTGACCGCACTGCACACGCGTTATGGCTTCCATGCCGAAAAGAATACCGAGATCATCATCGCCGGCGTGGACGGCGCGCAGAAGATGCGGGCGATGCTCGATGCTCTGCGCCGGAATCCGCCTGCTGCATTTGCTGGCCGGCGTGTTGTGCGCATCGGCGACTACCGCGCTCAGACCTTCACCCACCTGCCCGGCGGCCAAACCGAGCCGACCGGCCTTCCTGCCGCCGATGTGCTCTACTATGCCCTTGAAGGCGGCGACACCATTGTGGTACGCCCCTCCGGCACCGAGCCGAAGGTCAAGTTCTACTATATGATGAGCGGCAAGGACGCCGCAGAAACCGATGCAAAATTCGGCGCTTACTCTGCCGCAGTGAACGAACTGCTTGGCTGATCGGCAAGCGAAAAAACGGCCGTGTATCGAATCGATACACGGCCGTTTTTGATTCACTTAAGGCTGCATCACATCGCGCAGTGCGTTGAGCGCACTTTGCTCAAAGCTGTCCGATGCGCCCCAGTCGAAGCCGAAGAGACCTTCCCCGCCTCCTCCGCCAATCAGATGCACCCGGGTCACACCCGAGAGATCGTCGATCACCGCGGTCAAAGTCAGCCGATTTCCGGCGCGGTAGTAATGCTTTTCCCAGGTCAGCGTCATGCAGACGTGCTCTCCAGCCGAGATGGTATAACGGTCGATCAGTTCCCCGGTCAGGGAGCCGCATTCGATTGCATCATGGATGCGGTCAGCAGCTTCGTGGGGCGTACAGGTCAGCGTGTAAGTACAGGCCATGGCGATCTCCTCTCTTTATGAGCAAATGATTTTATGCAGGGCGTGCACCTTCTTGACCACACTGCGGATGTAGGTATCGACCTCGGTGCCGCCATCGTCAAGATCGGTGAGAATGACCAGCAGATACGGGCTGTCGTGATAGACAATCCCCGCATCGTGGTAAGCATCGGTGTCCCAGCCATACTTATGTGCCACGGGATACGAATAGATTCCGTAGGGAATCATCACGGTATGGGCAGACGAGCAGAGCCAGCTCTTCAGCGCCTCTCCGTAGTTGAGATCACTGCCGGTAAAGGCATGCAGTTCGCGCAGGTAGATGGCCATGTCGGCCGCCGTGATCTGGTAAAAATTCCGGCGCACACTGTTGACGCCAAGACGGGTGTTGAAGGCGTAGAAATCGCTGTATCCGAACACGCGGCGCAGCTCGGCAAAGGCGACATTATCGCTCTTGCGGATGGCAAGCTCGACCAGATCGCGATATGTGTACTCGCTGCCGAATTCGCTGAACTGAATCGACCCCGATCCGTCGCGCTTCGCATCCTCGGTATAAACAAATGTGCGGGAAAGGTCAAAGCGCTCGTCTTCGAAAATCATCGTCGGCAGTGCCTCTTCTTCCGGCTCAGCCGTGGTTTCTGGCTCGGCCGTTGTATCGAGCGTGGCCGTCGTTTCGGGCTCGGCCGTTGTATCGGGCTCGGCCGTGGTTTCGGGTGCAGCCGTGGTTTCGGGATCAGCCGTGATTTCGGGATCAGCCGTGGTTTCGAGCTCAGCCGTGGTCTCAGGCTCAGCTGTGGTCTCGGGTGCGGTCGTCGTTTCGGGTGCGGTCGTCGTTTCGGGATCAGCCGTGGTTTCGGGGGCAGCTGTAGCCTCAGGCTCGGCTGTGGTCTCGGGTTCGGCTGTCGTTTCAGCAGCAGCGGCTTCTGCGCGCTCACGCGCGAGATCCTCCTCTGTCGAGACCCGCTCCAGCAGCCAGAGCACATACGGCATTTTGATCAGGCTGGCCGAGTTGAAAAGCTTGTCCTCGCCATAGGAAAAGTGATAGCCGGTCGCAAGATCCTCGTAATAAATGGCCAGCTCGGGGTAAACGTAATAATACGCCTCATCCTCGCGCACAGCTTGCCTGCCTTCGGGCAGTGTGACAGCATTGCCGTCCTCATCAACCTTCGCGATTTTCCGCAGAGGTGCTTCCTCTTCCAGTGCAGTCATAATCGCGCCGATCGCATCGCCGTGAGCCTGGATATTGGTGGCGTAAAGCTGGTTATAGTACTCAATGTCGTCGCTGAGCGCCTTGATCTCGCGATCCTTGTCCTCAATGGCCACGCGCAGGAGCTTGATCTGTGCGGCAAGGTCTTCGCGCTCACCCTCCAGAATGAGTGCGTCATCCTCGACGCCTGCCAATCTGCGCTCCAGCGCATCCAGCTCGGCGGCCAATCCGTCCCGCTCTGCCTTGGCCTCGGTCAGCGTGGACTCCAGATCAGCCAACGCGCGCAGAAAGTCACTGCGCTCAAGCGCGGCAGACTCCTTCGATGCGTCCAGTTCGGCGCGCAGCGAGGCCGCTGTCGCCCGGCCGTCTATGTAGAGCTTCGCCCCAATTCCGCTTGCGGCGATCAGCAGCACCAGCAGAATCAGAGGAAGGATAATATCTCGTTTTTTGCGCATAAATCCCCCAGCAGCTTACCGTCCCGCACAAAAAGGCCAGCGGAACGTCGTTTTGTATACAGACGGAAGAATCTCCGTTTTGTTTCATCTTTTTGCGAAAATACAAAATATTGCCGCAGCGAACCGATCGGGCTGCTGCGGCAGAAATTGCGTACAGAATTAGTCGTTGAGGTCGTTGTAGAAAATGATCTCCTGCGGCAGGCTGAGATTCAGCTTTTCCTTGGCGATCTTGATGACATAGTCATCATCAAAGGGCGCCTCAAGCTGATCCTGCAGCGCTTCGATGTGCAGCGAAGACTCCTCGATTTCTGCCCGCAGGAGGGCGGCTTCTTCGCGAAGATCGTTATACTCCATCAACAGACGGGCGGCAAGGATAAGGGTACAAACGAGAAAAGCAAGCACAGCCAGGCGAACAAACATACTGTTCCCGGCGCGCGACACTTCAGCGCCGCTACGGGGCTGTACGCGATGCTCACGATTCATGCAGATCCCTCCTTACCTTGTCGAAATGCCCGATCCAGCCGGCGCAGGCAGCGCCGCATGGCCAGGCGGGTATAAATGGGCGGCCAAAGCGCATGCCAAACGGCACGGCCAAGGCGGCGGAGCCCACGGTTAAGCAGGCAAAACGGACGTGTCAACAACCAAAGCAGCCATGCAAGCACAAGATGCAGGACTGCGGCGATTGCACTCGAGCATGCGATCACCAGCCGCCCTGCCGTCAAGCGGTAGAGAGCAAAGCCGGCGAAAATGCCTGCCAGCGCAAGCCAGCGGACACGGCCATGGTTGACGGCAGACAGAAACACCGCCGTGCCGGCGCCAACCAATAGAAAAAACAGAAAGTCTTCAATATGGATAATGCCATTCCGCAGAGAACGGCCCATGTGGTGCGGACGAGCCGCAGTTCGCCTTGGCGGCATTGCACGCGCAAGGGAAAAGGTCACGCGGGTGCTGTACCGGACTCCCATAAGCACACGGGTGATCCGAAGCATGTCGTATGCCGCGCCGAAGCCTGCGCCGAGAAGCACGCCCCACACCAGAAGGCGGAGCAGAACGGTCAGCGGAGTGGTCAGCGGCATTAACTGAAAAGACGGCCCCAAAAGCCGTGTTTTTCGCTGCCATCGCCGGTATAAAACAGACCGTTGATCTTGCCGTCCACAATGACCTCGCCTCGGTCGATATTCAGCGTGGTGATGTGCATCTCACTTCCCTCCACCGTCATGCTTCCGCAGACGGTGCGAAGCGCAATACACGCCTCATCAAAACTGATGACCTCGCACACCCCGCTGATCTGCAGATGGGTGCGCTCGGCAAGTGAAACGGCGTGCGGCAGCGATGATGTGCCTGACTGATTCATGCGTGTCCCTCCCGAAAGGATAGTTGAGCGAAACGCTCAATCTATCCTATGCGTACGGAAGAGAAAATATGTGTACCGGCAGCAATTAGTCAAGAATTTCGTAAAGCGCGGCGGCATCGGCCTTGGCCACATGCTCACGCACGTCCAGGACGCGCAGGCGCATAGTCCGCTCGCCGAAGGTGATCTCGATGATATCATTTTCTTTGACATCGTAAGAGGCCTTGGCGCGGCGGCCGTTCACCGACACATGCTCGGTATCGCAGGCATCATTGGCCACGGTGCGGCGCTTAATGATGCGGGAAACCTTGAGAAATTTATCCAGCCGCATCGGCTTATTTCAGAGCGTCCTTGAAAGCCTTGCCGGCAGTGAAAGCGGGATGCTTGGAAGCAGCGATCATGATGGTCTCGCCGGTAGCGGGGTTGCGGCCCTGATGAGCCTCGCGGTTCTTGACTTCAAAGGTGCCGAAGCCGACGATCTGCACCTTGTCGCCTGCGCGCAGGGTGTTCTCGATGGTAGCGAGCAGAGCGTTAACTGCAGCCTCTGCGTCCTTCTTCTTGAGGTTGCTTTCCTTAGCAACGGCGTCGATCAGTTGGGTTTTATTCATGGTGAAACTCCTTCTTTCCTAATAATTTCGCGCAAAAAAATGCGGAAAAATGGTACTTACTTGTATAGTATACCATTTTTCCGCTTGCATATCAAGGGTTTTTTTTAGATTTTTGCAAAAAACAGCAATTTTTTTTTACTTTTTTTGCAAAAAAACACTTATTATCGCTTATTTCTGTTTTGCACGCAGGTTCTGCCAGATTTGTGCGGCAGCGATCTGCGGATCAGCCGCCAGAGCCGTCTCAAGCGCGCGGTAATCGGCCACGCGGCGATCGGTTTCGCGGGCGAGGGCAGTTTCGGCTTCCAGGCCGAGCTGGCGGCCGAGGGTGACGGCCAGGAAGAGCAGCTCACCGTAGCGGGCCTCGCGATCGGCTGCATCGGAATCAGCCAGCGTCTCGGCCGCAGCGGCAAGCGCAGCGGCCGTCCGTACGGCATCGAAATTGCCCTCTGCATCATCAAGGCCAGCCTTCTTGCCCACCTTCTCTGCCCGCATCAGTGCGGGAAGCATCGGCGGGATGGATTCCAGCTTATCGGCTACCGTCACGCGAGCCTTCTCGGCGGCCTTGATGGCCTCCCAGTTGGCCAGGACCTGATCGGTGGTATCGGCCTGCACGCTGCCGAAAATATGCGGGTGACGGTGGATCAGTTTGGCGCAGATATCGTTGGCCACATCGTCGATTGAAAAGCGGCCGATCTCCTCCTCCATGCGCGCGTGGAAGACTACCTGCAGCAGAACATCCCCCAGCTCCTCACGCAGAAGCTTCGGATCCTCGGTATCGATGGCTTCGATGACCTCATAGGTTTCTTCAATGAAATTCTGCCGGATGCTGCGATGGGTCTGCTCGCGGTCCCAGGGGCACCCGCCCTCGCCGCGGAGGATGGTCATAATGGTGCAGAGGTCATCGAAGTTGTAACGCGATTTGGCGAGAAGGCCGGCGACGGCCTGTTTGATATTTTCCATGGTATGTCCTTTATTTTAATAGTTTCATGCGTTTGAGCAGGCGGGCGATTTTCTCGCCGCCGGGGAGCATCTGCACGTCGGTTTCGCTGACCGCGCGCAGGAGCAGGACCAGCAGTGCATACAGCAGAACCGCGGTCAGAATGGCAAGAACGGTCAGGAGCCGCGAGGTGCCGAGCGCGGAGCCGATCAGCAGATAAAGGCCAAGCGCCCCGCCGACCGCCGTCAGCGATGCAATCAGCGGCTTGGCAAAGAGGTGACGCACACCGGCAAGATCACCGGTATACTTGGCGATAAAGCAGAAGTTGACCGTCGTCACTGTGATGTGACAGAGGAAGGTACCGATGGGCGCGCCGTAGAGGTTAACGGCGGGAACGGCGATCAGCAGATAGCTGACCACCAGCTTGACACCCGAACCGGCCAGCATCGAATAGATGGGCTTGCGCTCATGGCCGTAGGCCTGCAGGATGCCGTTGGTGACACTGCTCAGGCCGACAAAGAAGATGGACAGGGACAGGAGCGACAGCAGGGGCGCCGCCATGGCGATCGATTCGGTCTTTCCCGGGAAAAGGAGTTCCAGTATCTGCCGGCTGAAGACCGACAGGCCGACGGCGCATGGCATCGCGACCAGGATCGCCAGCCGCAGAGCAGAATCCATGACCTCACGCATCCGCGTGCGATTTCCGCTTTGGATTGCGAGAGTCAGCATGGGCACAAGTGCCAGCGAGATGGGATTGATCAGTGCGGGGGGCAGATTGAAGAGCGGAATAACCAGTGTGGAGTAATTGCCGTACATGCGCTCGGCGACGCTGGCATAGAAGCCGGCATCCTGAAGGCGGTTGACGATCAGCATAGTATCGATCAGCTGTGTCAGGCTCTGCACCAGGGCGCTGATGGTTACCGGCACGGCGATCGCGATCAGCCGGCGCAGGATGGCGCCGTTGCGCTCGGTAGGATTCTCGCGCTCCAGCTCACTGCGCGGCCGATAAAGCAGGCGTGTCGCGACCAAAAAGAGCATCGAGACCGCGACGCCGACCGTCAGGCCGGTGATGGCATAGGCCGCAACAGTTGGCGTATCATAGCCGCGGGAGATCGCATATTTCGCCAGGGTCAGGCCGATGAAAAGCTTGCCCGCGGACTCCAGGATCTGGGAGATTCCAGTAGGGAGCATCACCTGATGCCCCTGGAAATAGCCGCGGATGGCGCTGGAAATACAGATGAAGAAGAGGGTGGGACCGATGGCGCGAATGGCCGGTGCGGCACCTGCCATATCCATGCGTGCGGCGAAGAAGTCGGCGCCGCCGAAGAGGATGGCCGTGCCGGCAAATCCGATGACCACAAAGAGTGCCAGCGCGATCCAGAAAATCTGCCGCACGCGCCGCGTGTCCCCTCTTGCCCGGCTCTCCGAGATCATGATCGACACAGCGACCGGGAAGCCGGCGGTGGAGAGAATGAAGAAGGCGGCATAGATGGTGTAGGCGGCATTGAAATAGGCCATGCCGTCCTCGCCGAGATAATCGAAAAGGAGAATCTTGAGCAGCAGGCCAATCAGCTTGACGGTCACGGTGGACAGCGCCAGCACAAGTACGCCCGAGAAAAAAACCTTGCCCGCGCTCTTTTGCGATGCGCGTGCGGGGGAAGCGGATGTCGGTTTCAAAACCTCACCTCGGCTCAGTCAAAATAATGGGCGATGACGCGGCCGGCCTCGCGGCGCAGACGCTCAACATCAATGGATGTATATGCCCCATCGGCCCAGAGTATGCGGCCATCCACCATCGTCATACGCACATCAGATGCCTCGGCGCTGTACGCGACGGTGGCATCCAGGTCGTAGATCGGCATATTGTGGGGGGCGGAGAGGTCAACGAGAATCAGATCAGCACGGCTGCCAACGGCGATGGTGCCGCAGTCGGGACGGCCCTGTGCGCGGGCGCCGTTTTGGGTGGCAAGGGGAAGCATCTCGGCGGCTGTGGTGATATCGGCACGGCGGTTGATCCCCTTGTGCAGGATGGCGCAGAGCCGAAGCTCGCGCAGGATATCCAGTGTGTTGTTCGATGCCGCACCGTCGGTGCCAAGGGCGACATTCAGGCCGCCGTCAAGCATGCGGCGCAGGGGCATGACACCAGAGCCAAGCTTGAGGTTACTGGTGGGATTATGGGAAGCCGTCACGCCGTACTCGCGCATGATGGCGATGTCCTCATCGGTGACAAAGACACAGTGTGCGGCCGTCGTCGGGCAGCGGAAGACACCAAGGTCGGCAAAGAATGCCGCCGGGGTCTTACCGTGGCGCTCGATGCAGGCCCGATGCTCGTCCTCGGTCTCGGAGAGGTGGAGCTGCATCCCAAGCCCGCGCGAGGCGGCATATTCGCCGACTGCGGCACAGTAGTCGGGACGGTTGGTGTACTCGGCGTGGATCGAGAAGTCGACGCGCACTCTTCCCTCCCCCGCGCCGTGAAAGGCATCCGCCAGCGCGACGGCCCCGGCAAAGCGGGGATCTTCGTCCAGCTTGATGCCGTCGGCAAAGGAGACGAGCGAGCGCGAGAGATTGGCCTTAATCCCGCTCTCCAGCACAGCGCGTGCCGTCTCGGGGCAGAAGAAGTACATATCCGAGAAGGAGGTAATGCCGTTTCGGATCATCTCGGCAATGGCCAGCATCGAGCCCCAATAGACCGCTTCATCGGTCAGCCGATCCTCGGCGGGGAAAATACGCTCCTCCAGCCAGCGCGAGAGGGGCAAATCTTCGCCGTAGCCGCGGAAGAGGGTCATGGCGGCATGGCAATGGGTGTTGACCAAACCGGGCAGCAGAAGGTCTCCTCGGCCGTCTACGCGCTTGTCCGCAGGGGATGCAGGCAGATCTGCCCCCACTGCGGTGATGTATGCGCCCTCCACGGCGACGTCGACCGGTGCGGTGCCGAAGCCAAAGGCGGCGGGAATGCGAACATTGCGAATCAGGGTTTTCATAGCAGTCTCCGATCAGAAGTATGGATGTGCACCGTTAATTGCCGATGATGTTCTCGGTGCTGAGCCGGGCAATGTGTGCAGCATCATTGACCAGCTGAAATTTCGGGGCGACCAGGCGGCCGGGCTCATCGGGCAGGCTCACCAGTGTCACGGAGGTAAAATCGAAAGAGAAGGATGCACAAACCTGCGGGAATGGCAGATTGAAGAGATGCGCCAGTGCAGCAGAACCGGAACCGGCGTGGCTGAACATGGCCACCGTCCTGTCGGTATTCTCCCCCGCACGGTAGTAGGCCCCCTCCCGGATATAGCCGAGCGTCCCAAGCCATGCATCGACACCTGCGGCAACCGTTTCACAGCATGCCACCATCTGACTGCGGCAGAAAGGGTCACGTTCCGCCCAATCGGGGTGCGCAAAAACTGTTCCCTCTGCGGCCAGCAGATCAGCCAGATCCCAGGGGTGGCCTCCTGCGGGAAACGGCTCGCCATCCAGCGAGCCCCAGTGGATCTCTCGCATAAAATCACAGGGCACGATGTCAAGCCCCAGCATGCGTGCCGTATAGCCGGCCGTTTCCATGGCGCGGCCTTTGGTTGATGCAAAGATCTGCCCGATACCGCAGTCACGCAGGCGCTCTGCCGCAGCGGCCGCCTGCTTATGGCCCAGCGGGGTCAGGCAATCCTCCCGATAATTCGGATGTCCGTGTCGGACAAAATAGATTTTCATCTCAGCACGCGATCTGGGTAATCACATCGGTCAGCAGGCCGACAAAACGCTCACGAATCCGCGCGCCGGTCTCCAGCACCTCTTCCTCGGTGATGGCGGCGCCGGTGATGCCGGCGGCCATATTGGTGACGGCGGAGAGGCAGAGCACCGCGATCCCACACTGCGCGGCGGCAATGATCTCGGGCACAGTCGACATGCCTACGACATCGGCCCCCAGCAGCTTGAGCATACGGATTTCAGCCGGCGTCTCATACTGCGGTCCGCTCATGAAGGCATAGACGCCATCGGTCAGTGAGAACCCTCTCGCCTTGGCACATACGTGGGCGAGCGCAGCCATCTTGGGGCAATGCACCCGCTGCATATCAAAGAAGCGCTCACCGAATTCGGGGATGTTCTGCCCGCGCATCGGCGAGTTGGCAGTAAGCTTGATGGTATCCGAGACGCGCACAATATCGCCGGGGCGCAGGGTATCTTTAATGCCGCCGGCAGCGTTGGTGATGATGAGCCGCTGCACACCCAGCAGCTTCAGCACGCCGACGTAGTATGCGGCCTGCCACATCTCCCAGCCTTCGTAGAAATGGAAGCGGCCGTTCATGGCCAGCACCCGCTTGCCGCCCAGGCGGCCGATGACCATCTCGCCCTTCTGATAGGAAACGGTAGAGATGGGGAAATGCGGAATGTCGCGATAGGGGATGACAATCGCATCCTCGAGGGTATCAGCCAGCGCCCCCAGGCCGGAGCCGAGGACAACGGCGATATCGGGCGTAGCGCCAATGCGGGCGCGGAGATAGTCAGCACTTTCGCGGTAATCGTGAATGGTGGCTTTTTCGAGCATATTGCATACTCCTTTCGGAATTTTTACATCTTCGGCGAACCGGGCAAAGCCGGTCACTGCAGGAATTCGTGGTAGAGCGAATTTCCGGCCATATAGGCGGAGGGAATGGGCATGATATTGGCGGCGTCGATGCGGGCAAGCAGCGCGCGGGCGGCGGCGTAATATTCACTGTTGGGTTTGATCTGATTGAGCAGCGGAATCAGGTAGGGGGTGAGCATGTTCAGCTCATAGGGCATGGTTGAGTTGATGCGGATATCGGCCGTATGGGCATAGGGATAGATATGCAGATCCTCATTGGCGCGGACGCTCTCCCAGAGGAAATAGGTGAACTCGGGGGAGGCGGCGCGGAAATTATAGTCGCGCACCATGCGGCGCATGAAGCGGATCTCGGTCGGCTCGAAGATCTGCCCGTTCAGCTCAATCGGCGACTCGGCGCAGATATAGATGCTGCGGTAGCAGTAGGGCTTGAAGAGCTCGACAATCTCGGGATAGATGGCCTGAATCCCTTCGAAAATAAAGAGGTCATTGTCATCATACTCGTATTCAATATAGCCCGAGCGCTTGCCCGTCTTAAAGTCGTAGCGCGGCACGACGGTCGATTCGTCGGTGAAAATCTCGCGCACGACCTCGCGCAGAGCTTCAAAGTCGATGGTGTCGATCGAATCGTAGTCGATCTCCTGCCCGGTCGCTTCGGCGCGCTCGTTGAGCACATTGCGGTCGTAGTAGAAATCATCGATGGAGACAATATGCACCGTTCGGCCGTGGCGCGAAAGGTTGGCGATCAGCTTGTTGGCCGTCGTCGTCTTGCCCGAGCAGGTCGGGCCGGACAGGCCGATCAGCTTCAGTCCTTCAACCGCACAGACGGCATCACACGCCGCATTCAACTGCGCTTCAAAATCAGCCTCGCAGCGGTCGACATAGGCTCGCATTTCAGCATCGGATACAAAATCGTTCTTGGCGTACATAAGTTCTCCTTATTTTGCAAGTTTTGGCGGATAATCGGGCAGACGCCGCGCTTATTCTGCAATCGGCTTCGCCGTCAGCTCGACCCAGGCCGGGCGGAAGCCCGAGCGGATGGCGTTGCGCACCGACGGGATGTTCGACCACGCGGCACAGTAAAAGGGCACTTTGCCCCGCGCGATGATCTCACACGCAAGCCTTGAGGTCAGCGCGGCGGCCACGCCCTGGCGGCGGTAGGCAGGCAGGACGTCAATGCCGATCTGCCACATACTCTCACAGTCGGCCGAAGCGCCGGCCAGGCCGATCAGCTCGCCGCCGTGATAGGCACCCACGCAGAGTGCATCGTATTGGGCGCGGTCGGCGCAAAGCGCGTTGCGCCATTCGGGCAGATAGAGTCCGGCAAAATCGGCCCTCTCCAGCGTGCGCATAGGATAGGCGCAGCCCAGAGGCGCCAGGCGGCGCAGGTCGGGTAAAAAGTACTCGGCCATATGACAGGTTCGCTGGCCAAAGGGCGCAAGGGCGGCATCGAGCAGATGCAGGTTTGGCGTTTCAAAGCAATGCTCGACCGGGAAGCGGCTGATATAGTCGGCGGCGATACCCTGCAGATCGGGCGAGGCCGAGGCCACAATGTTGCTGCCGTAGCTGACCAGCTGGCAGGAAAAAGGCAGGCGGAGATAAACCCGTGCTCCCACAGGATTTCCCGCCAGCACCACTTTATTCTCGCTCGCGCGAAAATCTTCGGGTGCACAGCCAAGCTCAAGGGCAGACTGCGCCATTGCCGTTTCCAGCAGGGTTTGGTTATTCATCGAGAAGCTCTCTTTCGTAGAAGGCATCGATCTGCGCGTCATGTTCGGCGCGCTGGTCGGCGCGGAGGTATTCGTAGGGATATTTCGGGGGGGCGATGCGGATGATCTTCGTGTCCCCCGGATTCTTCGGCCGGACATGGACCAGCTTGATCACCGCGCCGGCGCCGACTGCGAAAATGCTGTGGACCTCTTCCATCATATAGACGTTGTAACGCCCCTCGGTGCCCTCTCGGGCGAAGCCGACGTTCTCAAAATTGCCGACCGTATTCTTCTGGCGGTACATATAGTAGGGCGAATATCCCTCGTGCATTGATCTTATCTGCGAGTAATCTACACACTTGCCAACGTCACCACCGCGCACCGAATAGACGTGACTGAAGCTGCGAAGCGCATCACTCG
>JAFWBJ010000031.1 GCA_017507145.1 Clostridia bacterium
TCATCACCGCCCTGGATTCCCCCGAGGATGCGCCGGCCGGCCGGATCGGACGGCTGCTGCATCGCCGGTATCTGCTCAAAATTACCCCGGCCGCGGCCCTGATGGCGACGGTCTGCCTGTTTGCGGCCGTCGGCCTCTTTGCCGGCGCGGCGGCTGTCTACGCCCAGCGCGAGGATGACCTCCCCGCCCAAACCCAGGCCGGCGACACGCCCGGCTCCGGCATTGACCCAATGCCCGCGCCCATCGCCGCCCTGTCCGATGAGACGGATAACGCGGTCTACGCCGGCACCGTCAGCCGGCAGACGTCCGACGATACCCTCTACCGCTTCACCGTCGAGGACGGGTGCGCCGTCATCTGCGGCGTCGAGAGCACGGCGGATATTCTCGAGATCCCCGCGTCGATTGACGGTTATCCGGTCACAGCCGTCACCGAGGATGCCTTCGCCGGCGGTCTGACCGTCGCGCGCCTCATCCTGCCCGATACCCTCACCGCCATCTCGGGCCGCACGCTGGCCGCGCTGACTGAGCTGGAGGCCGTTTCGGTACAGGAGGGCTCGCCCTACCTCACCGCCATCCAGGGCGTGCTCTATTCGGCCGACGGCACGACCCTGATCGCCTACCCCAACGACAAGCCCGGGACGTCCTTCACCGTTCCCGAGGCGGTGCGGGTCATCGACGCATATGCCGTCAACAGCCGCCACCTGCTCACGCTCGATGCGCCGGTCTTCGGTATCGAGCGCATCGGGGCGCGCGGCCTGGCGGGCTGTATCGCCCTGACCGAGTTCCGTCTCCCCGCCTCGGTCACCGAGCTGGGCGAGATGGCGCTCGCCTGCCCCGCTGTCACCTCCTTCCGGGTCTATGCAGGCAGCACCTCGTTCTATTCGGTGAGCGACGCCATCCTCAACCATGAGAGGACCGAGCTGATCCAGTACCCGCTGGGCAAGACCAGCAGCGCCTACACGCTGCCAAAGTCGGTCACCGGCATCGCCAGCCACGCCTTCGACGGCGCTTCTTATCTGACGACCATTACCATGCCCGATACGGTCCGAACCCTCGCCCCCTATGCCGTGGCCAATGTCCCGCGGCTTGCCCGGCTGAATCTGTCGGACAGCATCGAGAGCCTGCCCGCCCACTGCCTCAGCGGCAATGACTTCATCCTCGAATACACCCTGCCCGCGAAGCTGCAGACGCTGGACGCGCAGGCGATGGCAGACTGCGGCCAGCTGGCGCAGATCACCTTCCGGGGCGCACAGCCCGCCCTGACCGGCGATGGCAAGCTTTCGCTAGCCAATCGGGGCTGTACGCTGATCTACCCGGCCGGAGACGACAGCTGGACCGATCCCGCCGCGCTGGGGGACTATCCGACCCGCCGCGCAGACTGATCCTTCACCAAACCCCCACCGCGGGGAGCCGATTGACCCGGTTCCCCGCGAAAAATTAGCCGCGCGACGCCAAAAAAGCCACTTTGGTTTTATATTTTTGAAAAATAGCAACATAATTCCGCAAAAAATGCGCATTTTCCTCCTGCTTCTTCTCTTCAATCTGCGCTATAATGTATATATTACCGAAATTTGGAGGGAAACCATGCTCATTTACGATTTTCGCCGGATCGGCAATCGGCTGCACGCCCTGCGCAAGCGAATGGGCATGACCCAGGTCGAGGTGGCAGAAGCCGCCGGCCTGGCCGACCGCACCTACGCTGACATCGAGCGCGGCAACGTGAATATGCGCATCGAAACGGTGCTGCGGATCTGCGACGTGCTGCACGTCACCCCCGACGAGATCCTGACCGAAGCCAGCCCCTCGCTGGCCGCCCGGCAGGATGAGCTCTTCGCCCGCCTGGATGCCTGCTCACCCCAGGCAAGAGAGACGGCGCTGGGCTTGCTTGAGGTTTATTTGAAGTCGCTGGGGTGAGGTTTTGTGGGGGAGGGGCCTTTTGAAAAAGGCCCCTCCCCCACGCCCCCGCCGCGAAAACTTCCCAAAAAGAGGACGTATCAAATCCGATACGTCCCTTTTTTCTGCAAGTTTTTGGGGAGGGGTTCGGGGAGGGCCTTTTTTCAAAAAGGCCCTCCCCGAGAAACCGTTATCCTTTCAATTTCTGACAAAAATGAGCGCCGACGGCGATGAGTACCAGGCCGCCGAGGAAGAAGCCGAGCGCGCTGACGGTTTTGATGCAGTCGACGAGGACGACGAGGTTGGTGGCCGTCTGGGCAGCGGCGTTCTGGATGCCGGTGTAGGCGTCGCCGCCGTAGGTTTCATTCCACTCGCGCGAGCCGCTGTCAAGCGAGAGGGCAACGACGCCGAAGACGATGGCCACGAGACCGAGGAGAATCAGCGCGACGCCGAGGGCCTTGGTTTTGCGCTGGGGCGGACGAGCCGGCCGCGGCGGGGCGGCATCATCGGCGTGTGTGTGGGTGCCGGTGCGGCGGGCTGCGCGACCGGCTGTGCGTTGACCGCTTTGCCGCAGGACGGGCAGAAATTGTCGCCGTCGGGGATGGTGGCGTAGCAGTGTTTGCAATACATGGTGGATCCTCCTTTGTGGGTTGGTTTTTGTTTTTCGCTCTATGATATAAGACGGAAATTTTTGGCCGCAGGTTTTATTTTTCTCGAAAAAAGCGAAAATTCTTCGATTTTGGGGTCAAAAAAGGGGTGTCGCGCGGATTTGCGCGACACCCCGGGTCTATCAGTTTGCGTCAGCCTCAATCAGCCGCAGCCGTATCGGACGGAGCGGGGATCTTTTCGAAGATTGCCGTAATGCGGTGCTTCTCCTTGACGCGCTTGAAGGTGTACGTCTCAACCGCGCCGATCGACTTGCCATCCACGATGACATCGGCGATCATATAGCCGGCATCGGGCGTGATGGTGTAGGTAATGTTCTTGCCGCGCGGAACGCGTGCGGTGCCTGCGTAGGAAATGCTGCCGCCGTCGGTCGCCGATGCGGTGATGGCGAACTTCTGATTCATCAGCACGACCAACCAGGCGTTAATGCTGGAACCCCAGTTCTGCACGCGGATGGGGGAGGTCTGTGCCGTCATGCCGTTGTAGCTGACGGTGATCACCTCGCCGCTGCGCTCCAGGGTCAGCCAAGTGCCGTGCGGGAGGGAGGCGGTGACGTCGGTGTAGGTCAGATGGCTGGAACTGCCGTCGGTGTAATATGCCGTCACGATCATGCCCGAGAGGTCAAGCGTGTCGCCCTGCGCATAGTCCAGCTCCGGCTGGACGGTGACGGCGATGTGATCGAGCACAAGGCCGATGGTCAGCTGGCCGGGGGCGTAGGTGATGACGTAGCGGCCGGTCACATCCGCGCCTGCCGCGTTGCGGATCACGGCATTCGCGGGGATGATCTCACCGCTTGCGGTAACGGCGTTGGTGCTGGCGGTCAGGGTGATGGCGGCAAGGCTGTCGCCGTTCACCAGGCCTGTGGCCGTGGCCTTGTTTGCAGCCGAGATAATGCTCTCACCGTAGTCGATGTCCTGTCTGCCGGCCGTGACGGTGATGGCCTTCGGATTGACGGTGATGGTGATGGGGGTATAGACGCCCTGGGCGTCGTCTCTGTACTTCACGCCGACCGACTCATCCACAACGGCGGGGTTGTCGAAGACGAAGAGGGTGCGGTTGTCGTTGTAGCTGACCTCGCCGGTCGTGCCGTCGTCGTAGCGCATGGAAACGACCATGCCGTCGGCGGCGAAGGCGTCACCGTAGGTCTGCGCGGTCTTGGTCGGCGCCGTGACGATGCGGTCAATGCCGACGATGGTGCGGACATCGGTTGCGGGGAAGACGGCCGTGACGGTCAGCGAATTGGCATCGCCGGTCTTGGTGACCTGCGCGGCATCGGAAACCGTGATCGCGGCAGCATCTGCGAAGAGATATCCTGCGGCGGGGGTCAGAGTGAAGGTGGCGGTGTACTGCGTGCCGCCGAGGAAGCTGCCGTTGCAGTTCCACGAAACGGCCGAAACGGTGTAGGGTGCATTTGCCTCAAGCGCAGCCGTCGTGTCGGGGGTGCCGTTCTTGACCGGCTTGTCAATGCTGACGCTGAGCGCGGTGAGCTCGGTCTTTACGGTTTTGGCCGCCGTTCCCGCGCTTGCGATCGAAGCGGGCAGGCTTCCGGTCGCCGCATAGCGTGCATAGAAGGTGTACGCAGTATCGCGGGTCAGACCGGTGAAGATGTTGGAAGCCTGCCAGGTCGTGCCGTCCAGGCTGTATTCGCAGCCGACCTGCTCGGTCAGCGTGACGGTGGTGTCGGTGACGCCCGATACGACCGGTGCGTCGGGCTGGTATACCTCAAATACCGCCGTGAGCGCGCGGTTGTCGGCCACCGTGAGGGTATAGCTTGCATTGGTGCTGACGTCCTGGCCGCCCTCGGTCCACTTGACGAACTTATAGCCGGCCTCTGCCGCTGCGGTTACCGTAACCGAAGTGCCGATTACATACAGGTTGTTCGGCTTGATGGTGGAGTGCTCGTTCGACGTAACCGTCACCTTGCCGCTGGCGGCGGGGGATACGGTAGTGGTTACGGTCTTGCCGGGGAGAACACCATAGCGAAGGGTTACCGTGCCGGCAGCTATGGTTTCCTGCTCGCAGATTACCTCATAGCCCGCACAGCTGGTGGACACCTTCCATTCGGGCGTTGTGCCTTCGGGATAGGTGACGGTCAGTTTGCTGGTTGTCTCAGGAAGCAGGATGGTTCCCTTAAAGGAAGAGCCCGTCATGTCGAGGGAGGGGACATAAACGGTGACTTCTCTGCTGGTGTTTTTTGCCAAAGCAGTATATACATCGGTCCAGTACAAGCCGTTGTCCTTTGCGCCACTGTACTGAAGATAGCTGCTCCACCCACTGTACGACGCGGTATGGGCTTCGTGCTTCGCCGTGTCGGGCGCGGTAATCACCGGGCCGCCGACAACCAGATAGCCCTTATCGTCCACATAGCAGCCGACGTTGTAGTTTGCCTGCGAGGTGCCTACCCAGAATTTGGTGGGGCCATCCGCGGTCATGAAACCCCAGCTTTTAAAGCTACCGCCGGAAAATTCGCGGTATGCGCTCGTGTCGCCGGTACAAGAAA
>JAFWBJ010000032.1 GCA_017507145.1 Clostridia bacterium
ATCAGCTTCAGATCCTCAGCCGAGTAATCCTTGATCTCGTCAAAAAATTCCTTGTTCATGATGACCTCCTGTGGGATATGGATTCACACATACCGCTCACAAACCAAGCAGCTGCCGCTTCTTGGCATCGAACTCCGCCTGAGTGAGCGCGCCGTCATCGAGCAGGGCCTTGTACCGCTGGAGCTCTTCCGCAGGCGAAAGCCGCTGGGCGGAGGCGGTCTTCTGCGCGGCCAGCTCAAGCATGCGCGCTTCTATATATTCGTAGATTTCCCACCCGATCGCCGTTTGCCCGCCGCGCAGGATTACCGAATTTTCATCGGTTGCAGCCGACAGCACACCGCCCTGCCGCTCTCTGCCGCCCAGCACACCAAACTGGATAAACCCATTCAGCAGAGCGCCGCCAGGTCGGAACTGCACCGACTGGACAGCCGCCATCGGAATTGTCTTCATCCCCGCACACCCGTGCGTCAAAAAAGCCCGGAAGCCTCTTCGACCAATGAGAATGCGGTCTTCCCAAACCTCAAGGCCTCCGTTTACGCCTTTTAAATAATATACCGCATCTGATTGCGCCCTTTCTTTGGGGTCGGCGCCGGCGATGCTTGTCATGATCGCAATCACAAAAAGCGCGATAATGATCACAATAAAAACTGGTAATGATCCACTTGGCATAATGTTTTCTCCTCTCTTCAACAAAACCTTTGTCAAAATCTCCCGCAATCGCAAACCAATCAAGCCAGCCTCATCAACTACGCCTCCTCCCCGCTGTTTGCTCTATTATATAGGACGGAAAAATTCGCCCAAAGGTTTTATTTTTCGCAAAAAAACTTTGAAAATTGAAAAAAAGGAGTCTTCCTACATTTCGCTTGACGCAAGAAGAAAACGCCGAACCTAAGCGGGTTGGTGCGGGCTTGCGAATTCAGCAGAACGACAGTGTATCCGTATTGGGGCGATTGGAAAAAGAAAAACCGCACTTCACAGTGCGGTTTCCTTTGGTGGAGATAAGGGGAGTCGAACCCCTGACCTCTTGAATGCCATTCAAGCGCTCTCCCAACTGAGCTATACCCCCAAATGCGGTGCTGACGCTTGCTTGTCATCCCCGCTGGTCGAGATGACAGGATTTGAACCTGCGGCCTCTTGGTCCCGAACCAAGCGCTCTACCAAGCTGAGCCACATCTCGCTATCCGAACAGCATGAGTAAGTATATCATATCCGCCGCACTTTGTCAAGAGCTTTTCAAAAAATTATCAAATTTTCTTCTCCCGCATGGCATCGGCCCCGCATCCTCATCCAAGGAGGCGGAGCCGATGATCGGTTATGGCAGGAAGACCGGATCAATGGTGTCGGTCACATACTTCTGCAGGGTGGCCAGCGTAAAGGCGCCGTTTTTCTGCGCGCCGTGTGCCGCCGCCAGCTCGGCCGTGTAGTCGGAGAGCCGGTAGAGCGCCAGGCTGTCTCGATTCATCGAATAGTGCGTGACGGTCGGTACGAACACCACATTTTCGATCTGCGCCTCGGCCCCGGGCTCAGCCACAATGTCGAAGGTCAGCAGGCCGCCGACCATGTAGTAGCTGTACAGCATCGTAGAAATCAAGTTTCCGGTCGAGTAAGCGACCAGGGTTTTGTTGCCGTTCGCGCCGGTCAGCCACTGGACGGGCTGAATGTTGTGCGAATGGCTGCCCAGGATAACGTCCGCACCCTCGTCGGCCAGCAGCTGAGCCAGCCGCTTCTGCTCGGCGTTGGGCTGGAACTTGCCCTCGTCCCCCCAGTGTATAGCGACAAAAATCAGATCCGCACCGCTTGCCCGCGCCCCCGCCATCTGCCGCTTGATGTCGGCATCCTTGGCATAGGGAACGACATACCGGCTGCCGGCCGACAGCGCGTTGGCGTGCGACCAGTTGATCATTTCCGCATAGCTCAGGAACGCGATCTTGATCCCCTGCACCTCCACGATACGCAGGTTGTCGGCATCGTAGTTGGCGCGGGAGCAGGCACCAAGCACCGTCGCACCGGTGGAGTTCCAGTACTCGATCGACTCATTGAGTCCCGCCTCCCCCATATCCAGCATGTGGTTATTGGCAATGTTCACCACATCAAAGCCGACGGCCAGCAGGTCGCGGCCGGCGTCGGTGGGCGAGTTGAAATCGGGGTAGCCGGTGATCGGTTTGGAGCGCGCGATGGGCGATTCATGGTTGACGTAAGCCAAGTCCGCCCCGCTGATGAGGGGGGCCAGACCGTCGTACATCGACGCGAACGCATAGTCCACCCGCGCACCGCCGGTCGAGGCCAAGACGGCCGCATTCTGCTTGGCATCGGTGAAGACCGCTTCGTGAATGATATTGTCCCCCGCCGCGACAAAATGGATGCGGGTGGTCATATCACCGTCGATGGGAGATGCGATCGGCGCGTCTGTCTCGGGCTGGGCAGCCGTATCGATGGGCGTCAGCACCTCGGTGGGCGAGGCTGTTGTCTCGGTTGGCGGCTGAGGCGGCTGAGACGCACAGGCCGTCAGAAAAAAGCAGAGCGCCAGCACCGCAGCGCCGCATTTGGTCATCGGGTTCATGATACCTTCCTTATCTATCAACAGAATTTACTTATCATCGAAAAAGCGTAAAATCATTATACCACAGACCGTTCTGTTTTGCAAGTGCGCACCATGTCGAAAGCGCAAATTCCGCTCTTTCGTCAATTTACACATAGAACATCGCGAATTATTTTGATACTATATTGTATTTGTCTCTTGCGAAAAAGCAGCATTTGTGTTAAAATATTATCAATCTTTACTCGGCGCATCATCATAACGTTATCATTCTCCAAAGGAGCACGGTTCACATGACAAAAATCACGATTATCGGCGCCGGCAATGTCGGTTCGACGCTTGCCTACACCCTCGCCGTCACCGGCACAGCCGATGAAATTGTCATCATCGATGTCAACCAAAAGCGCGCAATGGGCGAAGCGCTGGACATCCGGCAAAGCGCCCCCTTCTGCGGCCCCATCACCGTTTACGCCGGCGACTATCCCGATGCTGCCGGCTCCAACATCGTTGTTGTCACCTCGGGTGTTGCCCGCAAGCCCGGCCAGAGCCGGCTCGAACTGGCCCAGACCAATGTGGACATCACCAAGAGTATCATTCCGCAAATCACCCGCTACGCGCCCGATGCCACCTACATCATCGTCGCCAACCCGGTCGATATTCTGA
Organism: Clostridia bacterium; assembly: GCA_017507145.1. Lineage (GTDB taxonomy): Bacteria > Bacillota > Clostridia > Oscillospirales > CAG-272 > SIG693. Next base: position 3,200 of record JAFWBJ010000032.1, read on the forward strand.
CCTACACCTTCGTCCGCTGCTCTGACATTCCCGCCAACCGCATCATCGGCTCAGGCACCATTCTGGACACCGCCCGCCTGCGCCAGCGTCTCTCCGAGTATTACAGCATCAGCCAGCAGAACATCCATGCCTGGGTGTTCGGTGAGCACGGCGATTCTTCCTTCATTCCATGGTCGCAGGCCACCATCTCGGGCGTACCGATCGATCATTTCGATGAAGCACTGCATGGCCGCAGCACCATTGCCCCCGATCTCAACCGTACCGAGGTCGAAGCCTATGTCCGCAAATCGGGCGCCCGTATCATCGAGCGCAAGGGCGCAACCTACTATGCCATTGCCGCCTCGGTCAACCATATCTGCCAGAGCCTCTCGGGCCGTCTTGACCGCACCGTAACCGTCTCCACCCTCATGCAGGGCGAGTACGGCATCCGCGATGTCTGCCTGAGCATCATGAACGTCATCGGCTCGGGCGGGGTCAACGGCAAGGTCCTCTATCCCCTCACCGAGGAGGAGCAGCTCCTCCTGCACAAAAGCGCCGATGCCCTCAAGGCAATCATCGCCGAGCTCAAATTCTAATCATCCGCAGTCCCAGAAGGGAGAACCGACATCGGTTCTCCCTTCTTTTTTTGCCCTGCCGAGCGGATGCCGAAAAATTTTTCCAAAATTTTTGTAACCTTTTTCCTCCGCCCGGTACTAACGGGGCAGAACAACAAAAATTCGGAGGTCACCGATGAGCTTTTCCGTCCTGGGCACCGGCAGTTATCTGCCGCCGCGCGTCGTCACCAACGACGACCTGTCCGCCTTTCTTGATACATCCGACGAGTGGATCACCCAACGGGTCGGCATCCGCTCCCGTCACGTCTCCGCTACCGAGACGGCCGCTGACATGGCGCTCCGCGCGGCCGAGGCTGCGCTGGCCAACAGCGGGATCACCGCCGGAGAGATCGATCTGATCCTAGCCGCTTCGGTCAGCGCCGAGACCGTCTCTCCCTCGGTCTCCTGCCTGGTGCAGCGCGGGCTGGGCGTCTCCTGTCCGGCCTTCGATCTCAACGCCGCCTGCTCTGCCTTCCTCTTTCTGCTGGACACCGCCGACGCCTTCTTCGCGCGCGGGGGCGTCAACCGCATCCTCGTCATCGGCGCCGAGCGCATGAGCCGCATCGTCGACTGGACCGACCGCTCCACGGCCGTTATTTTCGGTGACGGCGCCGGTGCGATGGTGCTCGCGCGGGGCGGCGAGGGGGAATATCACCCCGCGCAGCTGAACGTCACCGGCGGGGACGAGGTCATCCGCATCCCGCAGAACCACGGCAACTCGCCCTTCTGGGAAGGCGACGACAGCCGCCCCTACATCTTCATGGACGGGCAGAACACCTTCAAGTTCGCCGTCAACGCCATCTGCCACGATGTCAAGACGGTTGTCGCGGAAGCCGGCCTGACCCTTGACGACATTGATTGGATTATCCCCCACCAGGCCAACATCCGCATCCTCGACTTCGCCGCCCGCCGACTCGGCGTGCCGATGGAGAAGATCGCCACGGGCATTGAGACGACCGGCAACACCTCGTCGGCCAGCATCCCGATCATCACCGACGCGCTCTGGCGCTCCGGCCGGCTTCTGCGCGGGCAGACGGTCGTCCTCACCGCCTTCGGTGGCGGACTGGCGTCGGCCGCGTGCGTGCTGAAGTGGTAACCCCCCCCCCGCATCCATTGGATAGAAAGCAGATTATGCTTCTAAATACACTTATTCTTTTCTATTTGGAGGACACAACCATGGTATTTGAGAAAGTTGCCGCAATGCTGGCAGATCACGTTGACTGCGACGTCGCTGAGATCAAGATGGAAACCGCCTTCGCCGACCTCGGCATCGACTCGCTGGAGGTCGCCGAGCTAGTCATGCAGCTCGAGGACGAGTTCAACTGCGAGCTCGAGATGAGCCAGAACATCAAGACGGTCAAGGACATCTGCGCCGTCATCGAGGCAAAGATCGCCTGATGCTGCACACTCCGCTTTGCGATCTGCTCGGCATCGAGGCGCCCGTCCTGCAGGGCGGCATGGCCTGGATCGCCGACGCACGCCTGGCTGCGGCCGTCTCGAACGGCGGCGGGCTGGGAATCATCTCGGCCATGAATGCCGGCGGCGACTATCTGCGCGAGCAGATCGCCCTCTGCCGCAGTCTGACCGACCGCCCCTTCGGGGTAAACATTATGCTCATGAGCCCGCACGTCGCCGAGGTCGCGCAGATCGTGGCCGAGGAACGTGTGCCGGTCGTGACGACCGGCGCGGGCAGTCCGGCTGCGTATATGCCGGCATGGCTTGCGGCGGGGATCAAGGTGATCCCGGTCGTGGCGTCGGTGGCGTCGGCCAGGATGGCGGCGCGCGCCGGGGCACACGCCCTCATTGCCGAGGGCATGGAGTCGGGCGGCCACATTGGCGAGCTGACGACAATGGTTCTGGTGCCGCAGATCTGCGACGCGGTGGATATCCCCGTGATCGCGGCGGGCGGCATTGCCGACGGACGCGGCGTGGCGGCATCGCTGATGCTGGGTGCAGTCGGCGTTCAGGTGGGCACGCGCTTCCTCGTGGCCGAGGAGTGCGGTGTACATCAGGTTTACAAGGACAAGGTGCTGGAGGCGACCGATATTTCGACGGTGATGACCGGTCGGCGCTTCGGGGACACCTGCCGCTGTATCAAGAACGGGTTCGCCCGGAATTATCTGAAAATTGAGTTTGACCCTGCGGCATCGGCCGATCAGGTTGCCAACTTTGGGGTTGGTGCGCTCCGCCGCGCCGCGATCGAGGGGGATGCGAAGAATGGCTGCTTCCTCGCCGGTCAGTGTGCGGGGATGGTCAAAACAGAACAGCCGGCGGCGGAGATTATCCGCGAGCTCTGCGATGGGGCGGAGCGGCTGTTGAAGAGATAAAGGATTGGGGCGCTGCGGCTTTGGCGGCAAGCCGCCAAAGCAAAACCCCACTGGGGCGCCTTTTGTAAAAGGCGTCCCCAGACCCCCGCGAAAACTTTCACGCAAAATACCCGATTTTGGAGGGCACTTACGATGAAAATTGCATTTCTTTTCTCCGGTCAGGGCGCGCAGCGTCCCGGCATGGGAAAGAGTTTTTATGATGCGGATGCCGATGTGCGCGCGTTGTTTGCGGCGGCCGAGGCGATCCGACCGGGCACGACCGCGATGTGTTTTGCGGGCGACGAGACCGAGCTTCGCCGCACCGACAACACGCAGCCCTGCCTATATCTGACCGATCTGGCGGCGGCGACGGTGATGCGCAATCTGGGCGTTTCGCCGGCGGCGGTGGCCGGATTTTCGCTGGGCGAGCTGCCGGCGCTGGCGTATGCCGGTGCGTGCACGGCCGAGGCGGGCTTTGCGCTGACCTGCCGCCGCGGTGAGCTGATGCAGGCAGCGGCCGGCGAGCGCGATGCGACGATGGCGGCGGTCATCAAGCTGCCGAACGAGGTGGTTGAGGCGGTCTGCGCGAAGTTCAACGAGGTTTATCCGGTCAACTACAACTCGCCCGGCCAGTTGGTCGTGGCGGGCGCCGCCGAGGAGATGGAGGCATTTGGTGCCGCCATTCGCGAGGCGGGGGGACGTGTTCTGCCGCTGAAGGTTGGCGGCGGGTTCCACTCGCCCTTTATGGCGAGTGCGGGCGAGGGGCTGGTCGAGGCGCTGGCTGAGACTGAGATGACGCTGCCGGGGATACCCGTTTATGCGAACCACACGGCCGAGCCTTATACGGGCGATCCGCGGGCGCTGTTGGGCCGCCAGATCGTGAACCCGGTTCGCTGGGAGGAGACAGTCCGTGCGATGGCCGAGGCCGGGATCGAGGCCTTTGTCGAAGTTGGCATTGGCGAGACGCTGGCGAAGTTAGTGAGCCGTATTCTGCCCGACGCGAAGGTCTGGGCGGTGAGCGACATCGAGAGCGCCCGGGCTGCGGCCGAGGCGATTCTCGCATAAATTCTACAAGGCAGGTATGACCATGCAACTGGAAAAGCAAATTGCGATTGTGACCGGTGCGGCGCGCGGGATTGGCCGTGCGATCGCGCTGGAGCTGGCCGCACGCGGCGCAGATATTGCGGTGATTGACTACTGTGCGCCTGAGGATGCCGCCGGCACGGTGGCAGAAATCGAAGCGCTCGGCCGCCGCGCCTGTTTTGTCGCCTGTGATGTCAGCGATTTTGACGCGGCGAAGGCGGCGGTCAAGGCGGTGCGCGAGGGGCTGGGCGATCCCGATATTCTCATCAACAATGCGGGCATCACCCGCGACCGTCTACTCCCGCTGATGAAGCAGGCCGATTTTGACTCGGTCATCGGCGTCAATCTGCGGGGGACGTTCAACATGATCAAGCACGTCTCTCCCGTTTTTCTCTCGCGCCGCACCGGCAAGATTGTGAACATCTCGTCGGTATCCGGCTTGATGGGCAATCCGGGGCAGATCAACTATTCGGCCTCGAAGGCCGGCGTGATTGGCCTGACCAAGTCGGTGGCGAAGGAGCTCGCTGCCCGCAATGTGCGCTGCAACGCCATCGCGCCCGGTTTCATCGAGACGGCGATGACGGCCGAGTTGGCTGAGACGAATCCCCTTATTGACAACATTCCGCTGCGCCGTATGGGCAAGCCCGAGGATGTAGCGAAGCTGGCCGCTTTCCTCGCCAGCGACGATGCATCGTATATTACGGGCGAAGTCATCCGCATTGACGGCGGGCTGGCGATGTGAGGGAACGGGGCTTTGCCCCGAACCCCACCAGAGGGGCTTTTTGAAAAAAGCCCCTCTGGACTCCGCAAAAACTTCCAAGCACGCTTTTGATGCAGCTTTCTGTTGGTCCGAGGCTTGCCAGCCAAGGAAATGGGGTGGTAGGGCGGGGAGAAAACTTCGGCGTTTGAGATGGTGTCTCCCCGCCCTACCGCGCGGGAGCGCGGAACGCTCCCACGAAACTAAACATGAAACATAGGAGAATCCACATGAATCGAGTCGTTGTAACCGGAATGGGTGCGCTGACGCCCATCGGCCATGATGTTACCGCTTACCGCGATGCCCTGATGGAGGGCGTCTGCGGCATCGCCCCCATCACCCGCTTTGATACGGCGGACAGCAAATACACCTTGGCTGCCGAGGTAAAGGATTTTGATCCGTCAGCGCGGCTAGATAAGGCTGTTCTGCGCAAGACTGACCGGTTTACCCAGTATGCGCTCTGGGCGGCCGAAGAAGCGATGGCGCAGAGCGGGCTTACGGCGGAGGGAGCAGTCGATCCCGACCGCTTCGGCGTTTATTTCGGCTCGGGGATCGGCGGCTTTGAGACCTTCTGCGAGGAGGACAAAAAGCTGCTTGAGCAGGGTGCGCGCAAGGTGTCGCCGCAGTTTATTTCGAAGATGATCTCGAACATTGCGGCCGGCAATCTGGCGATCCGCTACGGTGCGCACGGCCCCTGCGTGGCGATCACCACGGCCTGCGCGACCGGCACGACGGCGATTGGCGAGGCTTACCGCACGCTCGCGGGTGGCTATGCCGATGCCATCCTCTGCGGCGGCAGTGAGGCTTCGATCACGCCGCTGGCGGTAGCGGGCTTTGCAAACTGCATGGCGCTGACCCAGTCGGACGATCCAAATGCCGCTTCCCTGCCCTTCGATGCCCGCCGCGGCGGCTTTGTCATGGGTGAGGGCGCAGGTGTGCTGGTGCTGGAGCGCGCCGAGCACGCGATTGCCCGCGGCGCAACGATCCTTTGCGAGGTGGTCGGCTACGGCTCGACCTGCGATGCGCACCATGTGACGGCGCCCGATCCGTCGGCCCGCTGCTCGGCGCGTGCCATCAAGGAGGCCTTCGGTGACCGTGATCTCGCCCGTGAGACGGTATACTTCAACGCACACGGCACCGGCACGCCGATGAACGACACTACCGAGACGACTGCGCTTAAGGCCACCTTCGGTGAGGATGGCGCAAAGCAGATCATCGTGTCGTCGACCAAGTCGATGACCGGTCATATGCTGGGCGCGGCCGGTGCTGTCGAGGCGATTGCCGCGATTCTCGCCCTGCGCGAAGGGCTTGTGCCGCCTACCATCAATCTGCGCGAGCCAGACCCGGCATGCGATCTCGACTATACACCGAACACCGCCCGCCAGGCTAACGTGACGCTGGCGCTGTCCAATTCGCTCGGCTTTGGCGGCCACAACGCCTGCGTGGCTTTTGCTAGGTGGGAGGGCTGACATGAATCGCGACGAAATCATGCAGATCCTGCCCCACCGCGACTCGATGCTTCTGATCGATGAGGCCGAGATCATCGACGGCAAGGCGCACGGCCGCCGCCTGATCCGCGGGAATGAGTTCTTCCTTGACGGGCACTTTCCCGGCAATCCTACCGTTCCCGGGGTGATTCTCTGCGAAATCCTCGCCCAGTCGACCTGCGTCCTGCTGGCGCAGGGGACGGCGGGCTGTACCCCATATTTTACCGGCCTCGACAAGGTTCGCTTCAAGAACCCCGTCAAGCCGGGCGATCTGCTCGAAACCGAGTGCGAGATCACCAAATCGAAGGGCGTCTTCTACTGGGCGACCGGACGCGGCACCGTTGGCGGCCGCCTCTGCGTCACCGCCGAGTTCTCCTTCGCCCTGATCCCCAACGAATCCGACAAGGAGCAATCAAGATGAAACTTTTCTCCCGCCTCCGCAGATCGGTCCGCGGCGCGCTTGCGCAAACGGCCAGCCGCCCCGCCGACATCGCGCCCGCCGCTCCCTCCCCGCTGAAAGCGGCCATGACCTGCCCCGCCTGCGGACTTGAGCTGCAGCCCGATGTTCTTGAGCGCCTGCTTTTTGTCTGCCCCTGCGGCAAGCATCTGCGCATTTCGGTGCGCCGCCGCCTGCTCGATCTCTGCGATACCGACAGCTTCCGCGAACTCGCCTCCGAGGTTGTCAGCGTCGATCCGCTCGCCTTCCCCGGTTACGGCGACAAGCTGGCCAAGGCCGGCAAGACATCCGATGAGTCGGAGGGCGTGCTCTGCGGTATCGGGCGCATCGGGGGCATCGACTGCGCCCTCTTCGCCATGGAAGCCTCCTACATGATGGGCAGCATGGGCTCGGCCGTCGGTGAGCGCATCACCCGCCTCTTCGAGTATGCGACCGAGCGCCGCCTGCCGGTCATCGGCTTTACGGCCTCGGGCGGCGCGCGGATGCAGGAAGGCGTGCTCTCGCTGATGCAGATGGCCAAGGTCTCGGGCGCGGTGCAGCGCCACGGCGAGGCGGGCGGGCTCTACATCGCTGTCCTGACCGACCCCACGACCGGGGGCATCACGGCCAGCTTCGCCATGGAGGGCGACATCATCCTCGCCGAGCCCGGCGCGCTGATCGGCTTTGCCGGCCGCCGCGTGGTCGAGCAGACCACCGGCTCGGCGCTGCCGAAGGACTTCCAATCGGCCGAGTTCAACCTCGCGCACGGCTTCATCGACGCCATCGTCAAGCGCACCGAGATGCGCGCCACGCTGGAGAAGCTCCTGCGCCTCAACGGCCAGAAGGCGAGCTGATCGCCCGCCGATCTCACCACGAAAGGATAACACTATGCAGCTGCATCCTTACGATAAACTGCGCGCCATCCGCGGCAATGCCCGCGCCTCGGCGACCGAATACATCGAGGGCATCTTCACCGACTTCACTGAGCTCCACGGCGACCGCCGCTATGCCGACGATCCCGCGATCGTGGGCGGCCTCGCCTACCTCGACGGCACGCCCGTAACCGTCATCGCCATCGAAAAGGGCAAGGATCTGGCCGAGCGCGTCAAGCGCAACTTCGGTCTGCCCAAGCCCGAGGGCTACCGCAAGGCCCTTCGTCTGATGCGGCAGGCCGAGAAATTCGACCGCCCCATCATCTGCTTCGTCGACACCGCCGGCGCTTACTGCGGTGCCGATGCCGAGGAACGCGGACAGGGGCTGGCCATCGCCGAGAATCTGGTCGAGCTGATGGCCGTCCATGTGCCGGTCATCACGGTCGTCTTCGGCGAGGGCGGAAGCGGCGGCGCGCTGGCACTGTCGGTGGCCAACCGCATGCTGATGCTGGAGGGCGCTGTCTTCTCGGTCATTTCCCCCGAGGGCTGTGCGTCGATCCTCTGGAAGGATGCGGGCAAAGCCGCCGAAGCCGCCGAGTGCCTGCGCATCACGGCCGAAGATATGGCCGCCTTCGGGGTCGCCGACGAGATCGTCCGCGAAAACTTCGCCGACTTCCCGTCCATGTGCGCCGAGATGCGTACCATGCTCTGCCGCCACCTGGCCGAGCTGCGCACCATGGCGCCCGACGTCGTCCGCGAACAGCGCTACGCCAAGTACCGCGCCATCGGGGAGATTGCACCGATTGGATAAATAAACAGAACCGCCACCGGGTGCCGTCGCTGATGCGACGGCACCCGGTTTATTTGTACGCTCCTTCGGCCAAGTAGACCTCTCCCGGGCGATTAGACAGAAAAAAGAAACACCTATCGCAGAATATCTGATTTTTACGCGGCTTTACTCCTGATTTCATCGGGAGTAAGGCCGTTTTCCATGTTGATACGTTCGAAATGGTAGAATTGCATATACTCAGCC
>JAFWBJ010000033.1 GCA_017507145.1 Clostridia bacterium
AAAGGTTTTTGGGGAGGGGGTTCGGGGGAGGCCCTTTTTGCAAAAAGGGCCTCCCCCGAGAAAGGCCCAAACCACTCCCATGAACCTCACCACACAAATTATTGTTATCGGAGCCGGTCATGCCGGGGTCGAGGCGGCGCTGGCTGCTGCCCGGCTGGGGTGTGACACGGTATTATTTACGCTGTCGCTGGATGCGGTGGCCAATCTGCCCTGCAATCCCTCGATCGGGGGGACGGGCAAGGGGCATCTTGTTTACGAGATCGACGCGCTGGGCGGCGAGATGGGGCGTGCGGCTGACGCTGTGACGCTGCAATCGCGGACGCTCAACCTCGGCAAGGGGGCGGCGGTGCACTCGAAGCGAATCCAGGCGGACCGCCGCGCCTACTCGGCGCATATGAAGCGTCTGCTTGAGCGGACGCCGAACCTGCGGCTGGTGCAGGGCGAGGTTGTCGCGCTGCTGACCGAGCCGGGCGTTGACGGGCGCCCCGCTGTCTGCGGGGTTGAGACCCGCATTGGCGAGCGCTGGGCGGCGAAGGCCGTTGTCATCGCCACCGGCACCTACCTTGACGGGCGGGTGTTCGTCGGCGACCGCAACTACGCGTCGGGGCCGGACGGGCTCCTGCCGGCGCAGGGGCTGTCCGACTCGCTCCGGGCGCTCGGGATCACGCTGATGCGCTTCAAGACCGGCACGCCCGCGCGGGTCAAGCGGCAGTCGGTCGAGCTCGGCGCGCTTGAGCTGCAGCCGGGCGAGGCGCACCCGATCCCTTACAGCGCCGACACCCCCGAGGACGCCTTCGACGACCTCGCGCAGATCCCCTGCCACATCGTCTACACCAACGCCGAGACCCACCGCATCATCCGCGAGAACATCGCGCGCTCGGCCATGTATTCGGGCCAGATCCACGGCACCGGTCCGCGCTACTGCCCCTCCATCGAGGACAAGCTGGTCCGCTTCGCCGACAAGGCCCGCCACCAGCTCTTCGTCGAGCCGATGGGCGCCGACACCGACGAGCTCTACATCCAGGGCTTCTCGACCTCGCTGCCCCCCGACGTCCAGCACGCCATGCTGCGCTCGCTCGACGGCTTTGGGCAGGCCGAGATTATGCGCTACGCCTACGCCATCGAGTACGACTGCGCCGACCCGACCCAGATGACCGCAGACCTGGCCTTCCGCGCCGTCCGCGGGCTGTGGGGCGCGGGGCAGTTCAACGGCACCTCAGGCTACGAGGAGGCCGCCGCGCAGGGCCTTGTCGCCGGCATCAACGCCGCCCGCTTCGTGCGGGGCGAGGAGCCGATCCTCCTGCCGCGGTCGTCCTCCTACATCGGCACGCTGATCGACGACCTCGTGGTCAAGGGGACGAACGAGCCCTACCGCATGATGACCTCCCGCTCCGAGTACCGGCTGCTCTTGCGCCAGGACAACGCCGACCGCCGCCTGACTCCGCTCGGCCGCGAGATCGGGCTGATCTCCGACGCGCGCTGGGCCGCATACGAAGCCAAGCAGGCCGCCATCGACGCCGAGTGCGCCAGACTCGAGATGACACATTTATCCCCCTCCGCGGCAACCAACGCCACCCTCGAATCGCTCGGCCAGCCCCCCATTTTGACCGGCATCTCCCTCGCCGACCTCCTCCGCCGGCCCAGCCTCGGCTACGCCGCCCTCGCCCCCCTCGATCCCGCACGGCCAGACCTCGGCCGCACCGTGGTCCAGAGCGTCGAGGTCACCATCAAGTACGCCGGCTATATCCGCCGCCAGCTCGCCGAGGTCGCGCGGCTCGAGAAACGCGAGTCCTTCCGCCTCCCCGATTCGATCGACTATTCGGCCATCACCGGCCTCCGCATCGAGGCCGCCCAGAAATTGCAAACCCTCCGCCCCCTCACCCTCGGCCAAGCCTCCCGCATCAGCGGCGTCAGCCCAGCCGACATCGGGGTGCTGATGATTTATCTCGGGGTGAAGTGATTGTGGGGCTCTGCCCCACGCCCCGCTGGGGGGGCCTTTTAAGAAAACCGAACTGACCTGCGGTCAGTTCCTTGGGAGTTTGCCTACGGCAAACTCTAGGCTCCCCCAGACCCCCGCTAAAACTTTCATCAAGGAATTTTTTGAAAGTTTTTGGGGATTCTTAAGGGCCTTTTTTCAAAAAGGCCCTTAAGCAGGGTTTGGGACAGCGTCCCAAGGTCTTCTGCAACATTTTTACCCCCAACGAAAAGGAGTCAACCATGACGAGATCTGATTTTCTTGCGCTTTATGAAGAGCTGCTCAGCCGCAACGGGATGGGTGAACATCTCGGGTGCGGGGAGGTGTTTTTTGCGCTGACCGAGCGGATGCTGGAGGTGAACGAGCATCTGAATCTGACGGCCATCACCGAACCGGCGGCGGTGATATTGCGGCATTATATTGATGCGCTGACGCTGGCGCCGCTGATTCCCGAGGGTGCGGCGGTGGCCGATATTGGGTCGGGCGCGGGCTTTCCTGCGCTGCCGCTCTGTATTGCGCGGCCCGATCTGCGCGTCACGGCCATTGACGGCACTGGCAAGCGGGTGCGCTACATGGCTGAGACGGCCGAGCTGTTGGGGCTGAGTGGGCGCTTCACGGCGCTGACGCTGCGCGCTGAGGACGGTGCGCGCGATCCTGCGCTGCGCGGCAAGTTTGATGTAGTCACGGCCCGCGCGGTGGCCGCGATGCCGCTCCTGTCCGAGCTTTGCCTACCTTATGTGAAGGTCGGCGGGCTGTTTTTGGCGATGAAGTCACGCGAGGCCGAGGCCGAGTTGGTGCCGGCCTCCCGTGCGATCCGCCTGCTGGGCGGCGGGGACGTCGCGCTTGAGGCGCGGCAGCTCACCTCCCCCCACGAGCCAGAGCCGCTGACCCGCGTGATCGTGTCGGTGCGCAAGCTCAGCCAGACTCCCGCCATCTACCCGCGCGATTTCGGCCAGATGAAGAAAAAGCCGCTCTAATTGCATGCTCGCCCCGAGGCCAGGCCCTCGGGGCTGTTTTTTTGCCCATCTCCGCGCCAAATCCCCGCTTTTCCGTTTCTTCTGCCAAAATAGCGCGCCAGAGCGCAACAAATCCGCAAAACCTACCCGCGTATGCGACGAAATCAGCGGCCGCGGCGTGGTATACTGTCCTCATCAACGACAACGGAGGACCACCCCATGCCCACCACCAAGCTTCCCCGGCGCACGCCTGCGCCCGACCCGCGCCCCATCCTCACCCTGGCCGCCGATTCCCTCATCGCCCGGCCCGCGCCCGACGACCATTATCAGCAGCGCCTCTGCGCCTCGGTCGCGCGGATGGGCATCCTGCACCCGCTCACCGTCCGCGCCGATCGCGAAAGCGGTCGCTTTTTGGTCATTGACGGAGCGCGACGACGAGCGGCGGCGATCAGCTGCAAGCTGAGCTGCCTGCCCTGCGTGCTCTGCACCGAGGCCGATGCCCCCATCCGGCTCTGCGGGTCGATCTTCAACCAGGCCGAGGATCTGGCGGCGCTGATCGCGGCGCACGGCTGGACGCAGCAGGATGCGGCCGAACGGATGGGCGTTTCGCAGTCGACGGTGGCGAACAAGCTCCGGCTGCTGCGCTTCTCGCCCGACGAGCGGCAGCAGATCGAGCAGGCACGGCTGAGCGAGCGCCACGCGCGCGCCCTGCTGGCCCTTCCCGCCGAGCAGCGGGGTGAAGCGCTCGCCCGCATTGCGCAGGGCGGCCTCACCGTCGCCGCCACCGAGGCGCTGATCGAGCAGATGCGCCCCCGCCGCCGAGCCGCCATCCGCGACATCGGCATCTTCTACAACTCAATCGACCGCGCGCTCTCGATCCTGCACCAGGCCGGCATTGCCGCCACCCTCGACCGCCGCGAGACCGACGACGGCGTGCGGGTCGAGATTTTTGTTTCACGTGAAACATAACGCCTTCCGCCAGCCCCCGACATCGATCCGCCCGATGCCGGGGGCTGCGTGTTTCACGTGAAACATCGCCGCAATTCCATAAACGAACTGTAAATTTCGACAGAATCGTTGCAATCGCGCCGCAAATGTGCTATAATAAGATGAATGAACAGCAAAGGAGCTTCGACATGGGAAAAATCATTGCGTTTGCCAACCAAAAGGGCGGGGTCGGCAAAACCACCTCTGCGGTCAACGTCGCCGCATCGCTCGGCCAGCTCGGCAAGCGCGTCCTGCTCGTTGACCTTGACCCGCAGGGCAACACCACCAGCGGCGTCGGCATTTCCAAAAAGGCCCTGCGCTGTACGACCAAGACGGTCATCCTCGGCGAAACCTCGGCTAAGGAGGCCATCGTCCCCACCGCCTTCGACAATCTCTCGGTCATGCCCACCAACATCACCCTCGCAGGCGCCGAGTTCGATCTCTACGCCGGAGAGCGGGCCGAATATCGCCTGCGTGATGCTCTCGCCCCCCTGCGCGAGGAGGATGCCTTCGATTATATCATCCTTGATTGTCCCCCTTCGCTCGGCATGCTCACCATGAACGGCCTCACCGCCGCCGATGGCGTCATCATCCCGATGCAGTGCGAGTTCTACGCGCTTGAGGGTCTCTCCCAGCTGATGGTCACCATCAGCCGCATCAAGCAGGTCTGCAACGCCGATCTGATGGTCACCGGCATCCTGGTCACCATGTACAACGGCCGGCTGGTCCTCTCGCTGCAGGTCATGCATGAGCTGAAGAAGCATTACAGCGACAAGCTCTTCCGCACCACCATCTCGCGTGGCGTCCGCCTCTCCGAGGCGCCCGGCTTCGGCATGCCGGTCTTCTATCACGACAAGCACGCCAAGGGCGCGCAGGAATACCTCGATGTCGCCCGCGAGCTGCTGCTGCGCATCTGACGCCCCAAAATAACACGATTGGATATTGACTATGGCAAAAAAGAATTTCGGCCTGGGAACGGCATTCGATGCCATCCTGGATGAGAGCCTGATTATCACCAAAAACACCGTCTCCACCCTCCGCATCGCGGAGATCGAGCCGCGCGCCGATCAGCCCCGCAAGGATTTCGCGCCCGAAGCCCTGGCGCAGCTGGCCGATTCGATCGCCCAGCACGGCGTGCTCCAGCCCATCCTGGTGCGCGAGTCGGCACCGGACAGCGGATTTTACGAGATCATCGCCGGCGAGCGACGCTGGCGGGCCGCCAAAATGGCCGGCCTGACCGAGGTCCCGGTTGTGGTCTTCGACAGCGACGAGCTCAAAGCCGCTGAAATTGCGCTGATCGAGAACGTCCAGCGCGCCGACCTCAACCCCGTCGAGGAAGCGCTGGGCTATCGCAGTCTGATCGACCGCTTTGGCCTGACCCAGGATCAGGTGGCAACCAAGGTTGGCAAGAGCCGCTCGGCCGTCACCAACCTGCTCCGCCTGCTCGACCTGCCCGACGGTGCGCTGGCTCTGCTCCGCGCCGGCGAGATCTCGGCCGGACACGCGCGTGCCCTGCTCGGCCTGCGCCGCCGCGAGCAGATTGACCCGCTGGCCGAGCGCATCGTGGCCCGCGACCTCTCGGTCCGCGCCGCTGAGGCTGAGGTGCGCGCCATGAACGCCATCCCCGACGAAGAGCCCGAGGAGGACGCCCGGGACGAGGTGGTGGTCGACTACATCGCCGAGCTCGAGCGCAAGTCGATGGCCCTGCTCGGCCGCCGCGTCCGCATTACGCACACCCCCCGCCGCCGCGTCATCGAGCTCTGCTACGAGGATGACCGCGATCTTGAGGCGGTGCTCGAAAAACTCTGCGGAAGTGCAATTTTTGACGATCTTTCTACGTAATAATCGCAATTTTCGTCCCATAAGGAGGATAAGCCCATGAAAACCCTTCTTCTTTCGTATGCAGCCGAGGCGGCTGACGAGCCCTCGCTCTTCGCCGAGCTGCGCGACTACTTTGTGGACAAATATTTCTCAATCGAATTCGGCAATTATGAAAACATCAACGTCAGCGCAAACGGGCTTTTCTCGGTGCGCTCGATTCTGATCTGCCTCTTCATCGGTATCCTGGCCGCTTCGGTGATGGCCATCTTCAACAAGCGCGTGCTGGGCGATTTCGTCCGGGCCGTCGCGCGGGAGGATGCCGACTCGCCCGAGCGCGCCATGACCCTGGAGCAGCTCGGCTTCCGCAAGAACAGCGCGGTGCGCTCGGCCCTCAAGCGGCACGGCGCCCTGCGGCGGGTGGTCCGCTGCGCCGAGGATGACCGCGCCGACCTTGAGGCCGGCTTCCCCCTCCGTCCCGGCATCGCCGAGCTCTACGGCGAGGTGGAGCCCGTCCCCGGTGCTCCCGGTGCCGGCCGCACGAATCTCGACGGCGCGCACTTCTTCATCCCCCGCGCCGAGATGACCTCGGCCGAGATCCGCTACGAAAAGAAGGGCACCAACTGGCTCTCCTTCTTTGGCATTCTGCTCGTTTGCATCGTCTGTGTCTCGCTCCTCTTCCAGCTGCTGCCCGATGTGCTCCAGCTGCTCGACAATTTCCTCACGATGGTCAAGCCCGGCGGCAACATCCTCCGCTGACCGTTTTCCCCTTTGACCGTTGATCGCACAAAATGACAAGGTAAGGAAAGGTATTCGCCATGAATCAGAACCCGCAAGGACGGCCTAATCACTATCCGCAGAACCCGAACGCGCGTGCGCCGTACAGCGGCTATCAGCGCCCCGCCGGCTACCCCGCCCCGAACCGCCCACAGCAGCGCCCGGCCGGCAGCGGCGGCTACACGCCCCGCCCGCCCCAGAGCGGCAATCACCGGCGCCGCAGACCCACCCGCCATCGCAGCACAGGGCTGGTTCTGCTGACCATCCTGCTCATCGCGGCCATCACCACCGTCGTTCTGGTGGGCGCCGTCTACTTCTCGGGCATCCGCTACCAGAAGATCGTCGCCGAGGACGGTTCGACCATCAAGTTCTTCGGCCGCGTGGACGACGCCGGCCTGCCGCTCTCGGGCAAGCTCTACTACTCCGACGGTCTGGAAGCCGACGTTGATCTTGACAAGAACACCGTCAGCTACTCGGACGGCTCGGTCTATGAGGGCGAGCTGCTCGATCTCCGCCGTCACGGCAAGGGCACGCTCCTCTACGAGAACGGCGACCGCTACACCGGCGATTTCTACCTCGACGAGATCACCGGCTACGGCAAATTTGAGTTTGTCTCGGGCGACATCTACGAGGGGCAGCTGATCAACCGCAAGAAGGAGGGCCAGGGCACCTATACCTGGGCCAACGGCGCCACCTACACCGGCGGCTTCGTCGCCGACCTCCGCCACGGCAAGGGCGTCATGGTTTGGGCTGACAACTCCCGCTACGAGGGAGATTTCGTTGCCAACCTCAAGGAGGGCAGCGGCGTCTTCATCTTCGCGTCGGGCGACCGATATGAGGGGCAGTTCGTGGCTGACCAGCGCGCTGGCCAGGGAACGTACACCTGGGCCAACGGCGAGACCTTCACCGGCACGTTTGCCGCCAACAATCTCAACGGCGAGGGCACCTACACCTGGCCCTCCGGCCGAACCTACACCGGCTTCTTCCAGAACGGCAAGATCGTCCGGGCGGATGGGGAGAATTCTTGACAGAATAAGCTTTAAGGGAGGAGAGCGCTTTTGAAAAGGTGCTCTCCTCTTTTGTGCGTGATTTGCGGGAATGTATTTTATTCTTTTGGTTTTGGCGGTGGGGGTGTGCGGCTGGGGATTCCTTCTGCTGGAGCGAAGTGCGGCTATTCCGGAGGGGAGAGGGGCAATCTCAAAGCCGAATGCCCCTCTCCCCTCCGGCCCTCCCCTCAGCCCTGTTGGCTTGACAAGCCTTAGTTTAAGGGGTGAAATACCCCTTCCTCTACCTTACGGGAGCATTCCCTTTTGTTCGCAAGTTACTTTTATGCAGCCGTTATCGTTTGATTTTTCTGAAATATGACCGCACGGCCCATTGGACCGTACAAATTTGCATCGCCCAAAATCGGGAGCGGTCTAAATCAGCAAAAGTCAAACACATCTGTAAGTACAAATACTCGACAATCGAACGAAAAAAACCTGCCCGACAGTTCGTGGCAGGGGTACTTTATCTTTTCAGCGAAGCAAACACAAAATCTGCACAATCCAATATCCAGGGCGGCCTAAATCAGCAAAAGTCTGACACATCTGTAAGTACAAACAAGTAACAGCCGAACGAAAAACCCCCGCCCGACAGTCAGTGGCAGAGGTATTCCACCATTTCAGCTAAGGCTGGCAAAGCAAGGGGACTGAGAGGGGGCGCGGGGGACGGGAAGGAACTGCGCAGCTGGTCCTTCCCTCCCCCGATCCAGCCGCACAAACAATCAAATCCCCCCAAAACCCAGCGCACCCCACATCAACCAAACGTAACCGCGCCCCCTCTGCCATCTCTCACCCCCGCACCTCTTGTCGAATATCCTATATATCAGGCGCCCCCCGCGCCAATCTGACCAAAGGAGTGATCCCATGCAAAAGCGCTCCCTCTGCGACCTCGCTCCCGGCGAGCGGGGTACCGTCACCGCCCTGACCGCCGATGCCGGCATGCGCCGCCGCCTGCTGGATATCGGCTTTATTCCGGGTACTCCGGTCACCTGCATCGGCCGCAGTCCCTTCGGCGATCCCGCCGCCTACCTCATCCGCGGCACCGTCATCGCTATCCGCAAAAAGGACGGCCGCACCGTCCGCCTGGACCGGGAGGCGAACCGGCCATGACCCCCACCAAACCCTGCCGAACCGTAGCCCTCGCCGGCAATCCCAACGTCGGCAAGTCCACCGTCTTCAACGGCCTGACCGGCCTGCGCCAGCATACCGGCAACTGGCCGGGCAAAACGGTGGAGACCGCCACCGGCCAGTTCCAGACGCCGGGCGGGTGCTACATCCTCGTCGACCTCCCCGGCACCTACTCGCTGCTGGCCCACTCGGCTGAGGAGGAGGTCGCCCGGGATTACCTCTGCAGCAACGCCGCCGATGCCGTCATCGTCGTCTGCGACGCCACCTGCCTTGAGCGCAACCTCAACCTCGTCCTGCAAATCATCGAGCTGGCTCCCGACCGCCCCATGCTGGTCTGCCTCAACCTCATGGACGAGGCGGCGCGCAAGGGCATTGCGCTCAGCCCCGAGGCCCTCTCCCGCGCGCTCGGCCTGCCGGTGGTCGGCCTGTCGGCCCGCCGGCCGCGTGAACTGGCTCGACTCACCGCCGCCCTTGATGCCCTCATCGCACCGCCAGCCGCACCCACTCTGCCCCGCTATCCCGACGACATCGAAGCCGCCATCGCCGCCGAAATGGCCGCCGCTTCCTGCCCCCGCCGGCAGGCTCTGCTCACCCTCAGCCACGACCCCGCCTACACCGACCGCATTGCGGCCGCCCTCATCGCGCAGGCCGAGTCGATCGCCCACGCCGCCTGTGCCGCGCCCGGCTGCGGCTACGCGCCCGCTGACCGGCGCATCGATCGCATCGTCACCGGCCGATTCACCGCCTATCCGGTCATGCTCGTCTTGCTGGCCGGCATCCTCTGGCTGACCGTCCAGGGCGCGAATTACCCCTCCGCCTGGCTCAGTTCGCTCTTCGGGGTGCTGGAGGAACTGCTCTCCCGTGGGCTCTCGGCCATCGGCGCCCCCGCCTGGCTGCGCAGTCTGCTCGGCGAGGGAATCCTGCGCACGCTGGGGCAGGTGGTGTCGGTCATGCTCCCACCCATGGCCATCTTCTTCCCCCTCTTCACCCTGCTCGAGGACGCCGGCTTCCTCCCCCGCATTGCCTATAACCTCGACCGCCCCTTCTGCGCCTGCCGCGCCTGCGGCAAGCAGGCCCTGACCATGTGCATGGGCTTCGGCTGCAACGCCGTCGGTGTGAGCGGCTGCCGCATCATTGATTCCCCGCGTGAGCGCCTGCTGGCCCAGCTGACCAACAGCCTTGTGCCCTGCAACGGCCGCTTCCCCACCCTCATCGCGCTGATCACCCTCTTTCTGGTCGGCGGGGGCGGGCGGTGGGACGGACTGGCCGCCGCGCTCTGGCTGACCGCCTTCATCCTGCTCGGGATTCTGGCCACCTTCGGTATGACCCGCCTGCTCTCGGCTTCCCTGCTGCGCGGCATGCCCTCGGCCTTCACGCTTGAGCTTCCCCCCTATCGGCCGCCCAAGCTCGGGCAGGTACTGGTTCGCTCGGTGCTCGACCGCACGCTCTTCGTCCTGGGACGGGCAGCCGCAGTGGCGGCGCCGGCGGGGCTCTTGATCTGGCTGCTCGCCAACTGCTCGTTCGGCGGAACCAGCCTGCTCGGTCACCTCGCCGCCTTCCTTGACCCCGCCGCACGGCTGATCGGGCTGGATGGGGTCATCCTGCTCGGCTTCATCCTCGGCACGCCGGCCAATGAAATCGTCCTGCCCATCATCGTCATGACCTACGCCGCCGAAGGACAGATGGACGGCGCGCTCAGCCTCGATGCCCTGCGGCCGCTCCTGACCGCGCACGGCTGGGATGCGGGCCGCGCCCTCTGCGTGATGCTCTTCTCGCTCTTCCACTGGCCCTGCGCGACCACCCTGCTGACCGTCCGCCGCGAGACCGGCTCGTGGCGGCAAACCGCACTGGCCGCCGCCCTGCCGACAGCACTTGGCGTAGCAGTGTGTGCGGCAGTAAATCTGCTTTTTCATTTGATGGTATAAATCGGGGAGGCCATTTTTGAAAAAAGGGCCTCCCCGAACCCCTCCCCAAAAACTTCCTGACACGCCTTAAATGAGGGCGTGATGGAAAGTTTTTCGAAGGGGGCGCGGGGGAACCCTTTTTTCAAAAAGGTTTCCCCCGCATCTCTTAAATAAAAAGCAAAATCAACGGAACAAAAGCTGTCCTGTCTGCGTCTAAAGGGTATCTTTCCCAAAAAGGAGTGCCCGCCATGCGCCAACTTGCCATTCTGCTTTGTCTGCTGATGCTGTTCTGCGCCTGCTCGCCCGACCTGCCGCCCGTCATCCCGGATGCAACCGACACAGCAGAGCCGGACACCACCGTCGCGCCCGTCACCACCGCGCCGCCGGCCGACGACACCGCCGCCCCCGTCCAAACGCAGACGGTCGATGAGGCGTGGGCCGCGCTCGGCTTCCCCGATTATGACAGCTGGGTGCTCGATGCCGCCCGTGCGCTGATCACCGGCGACGGCACCGCCCTGGCCAAGACCTTCGGCCTGCCCGCCGAAACCTACGCCGCCTACAACGGCATGGTCGTCACCGACTGGTCGCTCCGCCGCGAGGCCATTCCCGCCGAAGATGACCCTGCCCAGATCCGCGAGCTGCCGGTGCTCGACCTCGAAATCGCCTCAGGCGGCACCGACGTGCTCGGTCCCGGCCGCCACAGCCTCGTCATGCTCGGCGAGCTCTACGCCTACTTCACCCCGCGTGACAGCTACCGTTGGTATGTCCACGGCCACCGCGGCGAAAGCAGTGCCGCGCAGCAGTACGTCTCCACCTTCATTGCGCTGGGCGGCGACAGCTTCGATGACCTGCGCGCCGAGCGGCGTCTGCAATTCGGCCTCTGCGACTTCATCGCCATCCGGCTCGCCCGCATCAGCGGCAGCGACGCTCCCCGCACCGCCGACGCCATCCGTAACTACGCCGAGACAATCCTCGACGTGCCCGGCAGCGCGCTCGATTTCAGCAAAGTCATGGCCGTCGACGGCGGCTACGTCCAGTGGGGCCGCGGCGCCTACGCCCCCATCTACGACTGGGTCAGCGAAGAGACCCGCGACGGCGCCACCGTCGTCACCGTCCAGTTCTGGGCCGACTACAGCCGCACCGTCAAAAGCCGCCGCATCGAGTACCACCTCGAGCCCGGCACCGTCGACTTCCGCCCCATCAAAACCGTCATCGTCGAAGACTCCGGCTTGCGAACAGCAAGTGTAGCGGTATAAGAATCGGGGAGGGACTTTTTGAAAAAAGTCCCTCCCCGAACCCCTCCCCAAAAACTTTCACGCACGCCAAAAATGAGGGCGTGATAGAAAGTTTGTCG
>JAFWBJ010000034.1 GCA_017507145.1 Clostridia bacterium
CACGCTATTTACGTGCGCTGACGCATCGACTAAGATATAATACCACAAACATTTCGGTTTGTCAAGAGTTTTTTGAAAAAAATTTGGAGAATCTCAAAAGTTTTTGGGGAGTCCAGAGGGGCTTTTTTCAAAAAGCCCCTCTGGTGGGGCTTGGGGCAAAGCCCCAAATCATCATCACTTTTATCAACTGCGTGACAGCAGAGAGACCGCTTCGTTTTATCACGCAAGCGGTCTTTTGCGTCGTGCGGGGAAGGAGAGGTATGGCAAAGACACAGATCCGATGGAAGCGGTGGATGCATGTGCTGTTCCGTCGGCGTGTGCTGGTGGCACTTTCGCTGCTGGTGCAGTTTTTTGTATTTGCGTTCATGTATCTGACCGGCATTGCGGCGGTGCGCTGGCTGTATTTTGCGCTGACGGTGCTGAGTGTGCTTGCGGTGATGTTCATCATCACGCGGCGCAAGCAGGATGCGTATAAGCTGCCATGGCTGATGCTGATTGCGCTGATGCCGGCCTTTGGCGGGCTGCTGTTTCTGATCGTGCACGCGCAGTCGCTGTCGGGTCGCATTGTGCGGCGGCTGGCCGAGGCCGATGCGCTGCTGGCGCCCTACCTGCAGCAGGATGAGGGTGCGGCCGCCCGCTATGCGGCTGCCAAGCCGGCCGCCGGGCAGCGCGCGCGTTACCTCTCGCTGCGCGGCTTTCCCATCTTCGACGCCGACGACACGGTGTTCTTTCCCTCGGGCGAGGCGGCCTTTGCTGCGATGTGCGCGGAGCTGCGCCGGGCCGAGCATTTCATTTTCCTTGAATATTTCATTGTCGCCGAGGGCGAGATGTGGGACGAAATCCACGCCATCCTGCGCGAGAAGGCCGCGGCGGGGGTGGAGGTCAAGCTGATCTACGACGACATGGGCAGCTTCTTCCGCCTGCCCTACCGCTACGACCGCGACCTCACGGCCGAGGGGATCGAGACCATCCTCTTCAACCCCTTCCGCCCGGTGATCAGCACCATCCAGAACAACCGCGACCACCGCAAGATCATGGTCGTCGACGGGCGGGTCGCCTTCACCGGCGGCATCAACATCGGCGACGAGTACATCAACCGCGTCGAGCGCTGCGGCCACTGGAACGACGTGGCCATGATGGTCACCGGCGGCGCCGTGCGGGCCTTTACGGCCATTTTCCTCGAGATGTGGCTGGCGAACTGCCGCAATCCCATCCCGCTGGCCCGCTACTTCCCGCCCACCCCGCCACGCCTGCCCGACGCGCCTGCCCGCGGCTTCATCCAGCCCTATGCCGACATGCCGCTCGACGGCGAGGCCATCGGCGCGTGGGTCTATGACCACATCCTGCGCACCGCATCCGACTACGTCTGGATCACCACCCCCTACCTCATCATCGACGACGCCCTCTGCACGACGCTGCAGCTGGCGGCCAAGAGCGGGGTGGATGTGCGCATCGTCCTGCCCGGCGTCCCCGACAAGAAGCTGGTCTACGCCACCACCCGAACATATTTCGCGCCCCTCATCGAGGCCGGCGTGAAGATTTACACCTACACCCCCGGCTTTCTGCACGCCAAGGTCTTCCTCTGTGACGACCGCGTGGCCACGGTGGGCACCATCAACATGGACTACCGTTCGCTCTATCTGCACTTCGAGTGCGGCGCCTGGATGACCGACACCGAGGCCATCCCCGACATCCGCCGCTACTTTTGCGGCCTGTTTGCCGCCTCGCGGCAGGTCAAGGCCGAGGATCTGCGCACCAGCCCGCCCCGCTGGCTGACCGATGCGCTGCTGCAGCTTTTCGCCCCCTTCCTGTAAGGCGGCGGGTACCAAATCATTTTCGGAAAGGGAAAATCATGCCATACCGTGCTTTATCGTGTTTGCTCTGCCTCCTCCTGTTGGTGAGCGCCTGCACCGTGCCGTCCGCGGCCGAGCCGGCTGAGGATGCACTGGTCGAGGTCTTCGTCTGCCTGACGGGCGAGGGCCTGGCCGATGCCGCCGCAGCCGTGGGCGGCGCGGCCGCTTACGCCGCCACACCTGCGGGCGCCGCCGCCATCGCCGCCGCCGAAGAAGAGCTCGATGCCCTCGCGGCCGCTGCCGAGGCCATCGACGGCGCCGAGGTGCTGGGGCGGAGCTGGTATCTGACCCGCTCGATCGGCGTCCGCCTGCCCGCCGGCCGGCTGGACGAGCTGTCTGCCCTTGAGGGCGTGGCCGCCGTCGAGCTGCTGGGGGTCATCTCCCCCATGGATACCGCTGATTCGGCCGAGGAATCGCAGGACGCGTCGTCTGACCCGGCCGACACCGCCGCACAGCCGGGGCCCCTCTACGCCCCCGATCTGCTGGGGCTGGATGCCCGCCATACGGCCGGCCAGCTGGGCCAGGGCGCGCTGGTTGCCGTCATCGACACCGGCTTTGATGTCAGCCACCCCGTCTTCACCCTGCCCGAGGGCACCGCGCCGGCCTTGACCGAGGAAAAACTGCAAGCCCTCTGGCCGACCTTGAGCATCGCCCGCGCCAATCGCGTCTCCGACCCCGCCCGGCTGTGGGTCAGCGAGAAGATTCCCTTCGCCTTCGATTACTACGATAAGGATACCGGCGTGCAGACCCTCAGCGTGCACGGCACGCATGTGGCCTCCATCCTGGCCGGCGGCGCAGATGCGGCCGGCGACTATGTCGGTATCGCCCCCGCCGCCCAGCTTCTTCTGATGAAGGTCTTCTCGGACGGCAGTGAGCCGACTGCCTCCGAATATGCCCTCTACTCGGCCATCGAGGACGCCGTCCTGCTGGGGGCGGATGTCATCAGCCTCAGCCTCGGCTCCGCACCCGGCTACACTTACGCTACCAATACCTTCTCAATCTACCGCCACCTCGAGAAGGCCCGCGAACTGGGCTGCACGGTGGTCTGCGCGGTCGGCAACGACGGCGCGGTCGGCCGGGGCTCGGCCTATGACACCGCGCGAGAGATCAATTTCCCGCTGGCCGCCAATCCCGACTACGGTATGGTGGCCGAGCCGGCTTCCTACGCCCTCTCGCTGGCCGTCGGCGCCTACACGCCCGAGCAGGTGCTCGAGCGGGGCCTGGGCGCGGGGGACGGCAGTCTCTTCGCCTACACCGACAGCGCGGCCGGCCAGGGCTTTACCGACCGGCGCTTTACCGAGGTCCTCGCCGAGCAGACCCTGCCCTATGTCGTCGTCCCCGGGCTCGGCGCGGCCGCCGACTATGACGGCCTCTCGCTTGAGGGCAAGCTTGCCCTCGTCCGCCGCGGCGAGATCACCTTCACCGAAAAACTGGCCGCCGCAGCCGCCGCCGGCGCGGTCGGCATGATCTGCTACAACAATGTCCCAGGCGATGACGTCTTCAGCATGGCCTTCGACGCCATGCCCATCCCGGCCGTCTCGGTGACGGAAGCGGTGGGGCAGGCGCTGGCCGATGCCGCCGAGAAGACGGTCACCGTCTCGGCCTCCCTTCTGCGCATCACGGCCCCTGTCGGAGCGGGGATGCCCACCGATTATTCCTCGCGCTCCTCAGGGCTGAGCATTCGCCCCAGTCTGCTCTCGCCCGGCACCGTCTATGCCGCCGCACCCGGCGGGGAGTACCTCTCGCAATCGGGCACGTCGATGGCCACGCCGCTCATCGCGGGTCTCTGCGCCCTGGCCGTGGCCGATCTGCCGGCCGGCGCTGACCGCGACGATGCCCTCACTGCCCGGCTGATCACCACCGCCGTGCCGATGCTGGATGAAGCCGGCCACCCCTTCCCGGTTCGGGTGCAGGGGGGCGGTCGGGTGCAGCCCGAGGCCTTCTTCGCCGCCGAGAGCCTGCTCCGCGCCGAGGATGGCGGGGCGGTCATCGAACTGGGCGACGGCCTGCCCGACCGCGGCGCCTTCACCCTGCGCTTTACCCTCGAGAATCCCACCGCCAAGCCCCAGACCTACACCCTCTCGGCCTCGGTCGGCTCGGATGACTATTTCCTCTTGGAGGACGAGCGCGGCACGGTCGCCTTTGCCGCCAACCGCGCCCACGTCTTCGCCGATGCCGAGCTTCGCCTCGGCGGCGTGAACATCAACCGCTACGGCGAGGGGAACGTATCCACCGTGCAGCTTGCCCCCGGCGAGCGCCGCAGCTTCGCCGTCGAGGTGACCCTCAGCGAGGCCGAAGCGGCCGAATACCGCCGCTATTTCTCCAACGGGTACTACCTGGAGGGCTACATCTGGGCCGAGCGGGCCGACGGCGAGTGCCTGTCGATCCCCTACCTCGGCTTTGCGGGCGACTTCGATGCCCTGCCGTATCTGGACGAGTTCAGCTACGACGGCGGGACCTCCTTCTTCGGTGACAACTACCTGCTGGGCACCACACTCTCCGGCAAGGTGCTCAGACTGGGCTGCAATTTCTACGACGAAAACACCGCCTTCCGCCGCGACCTCATTGCCTTCTCGCCCAATCAGGACGGCATGCTGGATGAAGCCAGCGGCACCCTCCACCTGCTGCGCAGCCTGTACAGTTTTGAAGCCACTGTTACCGACGAAAATGGAGAGGTCATCAACCGCACCCAGCGGGGCTACTACCTCAAGAAGACCCACTACGACGAAAAAGACGAGTCGCTGGATGGCATGGTGGTGCGCCTGTGGAACGGCGAGACGTCCGACGGGGTCGGCTATGTCGTGCCCGACGGGCGCTACACCGTCACCTACCGCATCTTCGGCATGGGCGACGCGGTGCTCGAGGAGTACAGCCTGCCCATCGTGGTCGATACCCGTCCGCCCGAGGTCACCGACATCGAGGTCTATACGACCGAGGACGGCGGCCGCCGCGTGGCCATCACCCTGCGGGATGAGCACTACCCCATGCGGGCCGTCCTCTACCGCGACGCGACCGACAGCTACGGCCGCGTGACCTCGCTCTACCGCGATGACCATAACATCAGCTACCGCGAGGGCCGCCGCGCCCTGACGCTGATCTACGATATCTCGTCCTTTGCCGGCGATTACCTCTACCTCGATGTCTACGATTACGCCCTCAACCAGAAGACCTATCGCATTGCGCTGGACTGAGCACCCGGGAGGTGAACGATAAGGAATGAAACGAATTTTACTGCGCGCCTTTGCCCTGCTCCTGGCGCTGACCCTGATCCTGCCGGCCGCGGCTGAGAAGAGCGACGTCTGTGACGCAGAGAAACTCACCGTCCTGCTGCTGCCCCGCACGGGCACCCCGCTGGCCGCCGCCGCGGCCGAAGCCGGCCGCCCGACCGATGTCTATGCCCTGACCGCCGCCGGCCGTGCGGTACGGCAGACGGCCGCTGACCAGCTGGATGCCATCCTGGCCGCCGCCCGCGAGACGGCCCACTGCTGCCGCGAGCAGGCCCGCTGGACGGCCGCTCTGCTCGGCCTTGCTCTCGAGATCGACCGTGCCGACATCCCCTACCTGCGCGCCCTGGGCGATACTGCCCCCGAGGGCGAGCGCTTTGACGTCGTCCTGCCCGCCCATTACTTTGCACTGGACGAAGACTCAGCGCTCCCCGACGGCGAAGCGCCGGCCGACGGCACGCCGGATAACCGCGCTCCCCTGCCCGGCGATGGGACGGTGATTGCCGTCATCGACAGCGGCTTTGATGCCGATGCCGACTGGCTGACCCTGGCCGAGGAGGCCAACCCCGCCCTGACCGGCGCCGCGCTGGCCGCACGCCTGGCCCTGATCGGCCGCACCCCGGCCGAGGGCGGCCAGGATGGAGCGAAGGTCCCCTTCCTCTACAACTACGCTGACCCCACCGCCCCGACCGACTCATCCGCACAGCACGGCACACAGGTCGCGGCCCTGGCCGCCGCCAGCCGCACCGACGAATACGCCGGCAGCGCGCCGGGCGCCCAGCTGCTCTTGATGAAGGTCTTCGGCGAGAAGCTGGAGGACGGCACCGAAGAGCACATCCTGCTCTCGGCCATCGACGATGCCCTCCTGCTGGGGGCGGACGTCATCAACCTCTCGCTCGGCTTCCCGGCCGGCGACGGCGGGGAGGGCGAAGGCCTTGCCCGCGCCATTGCGGCCGCCCAGACCGCCGGTGTCGGCATCGTGGCCGCCGCCGGAAACAGCGATGAGGTCGGCCAGGGCAGCTTCTCCTACAATCGCACCGGCGCAAAGGTCTTCCCCACCGCCCTGCCCGATCGCGGCACGATCGCCGCGCCCGCATCCCTGCCCGGCGTCATCTCGGTGGGCACGGCGGTCGGCAATCACTCCACCCTGGCCCCCCTCTACGATGCAGACGGCCGGCGGATCGGCTACACCGACTCCTGCCGCGACTATTTCGTCAGCCTGGGCGGCCAGCCCCTTGCCTTTGCCGACATCATGGGCGCCCAGCCCCTCACCTACGTCGCCGTCCCCGGCATCGGCGAGCCGGCCAACTATGCCGGACTCAACCTCCTCGGCCGCATCGCGCTGGTCGAGCGGGGTACCATCAGCTTTGTGGATAAGACCATCGCCGCCGCCGAGGCCGGTGCGATCGGCGTCATCATCTATGACAACGACCCCGAGACCGACGGCGCCGTGAATATGCAGCTGGAGGGCGCTGTCCTGCCCGCCAT
Organism: Clostridia bacterium; assembly: GCA_017507145.1. Lineage (GTDB taxonomy): Bacteria > Bacillota > Clostridia > Oscillospirales > CAG-272 > SIG693. The sequence continues at coordinate 6,566 of JAFWBJ010000034.1, forward strand.
CTTCCTTGACATCGAGGACGGTCAGCGCCTGGCCGCCGCCGGGCAGGGCACCCTGCGCTTTGCGCAGAATGAGACCGCCTCGCGCGGCATGCAGGTGCGCGCCCTCTCGGACAGCACCGCCCGCGGTCTGACCGATGATTTCCGCTTCGCCCCCACCCTGACGGCGCTGGGCGAGAATTTTATCGGCCTGTCGACCGACGGCCGCATCGCGATTCTGTCGGGCAGCTCCTACGCCGCCCCCCAGGTCAGCGGCGCGCTGGCCGTCCTGCTGGCTAATCTGCGGGCCGAGGGCCGCTCGGATACCGAGGCCCTTGCCGCCGCTCGCGCACTGCTGCAGAACAGCGCCGCCCCCCTGGCGACCGAGGACGGTACCCCCCTCTCGGTGCGCGCACAGGGCGCCGGCGTGCTGAATCTGCTCGCCGCCGATGCCAGCCCGCTCCTGCTGACGGGCAACGACGGCGGCGCATACACCGCGCCCGAGGCCGGCGCGCAGTTCACCCTCACCTTCACGGCCGAGAATCGCACCGACCGTGCCCTGCCCGTCACCCTCTTCCCCTCGCTCTACGCCGACGCCAGCCAGGATTTCCTCGCCGCCGAGCCCGCCGAGAGCCGCACCGAGGTCAGCGAAGCCTGGCTCACCCTCTGCGGCTACAGCCGGGATGCGGCCACCCTCTGTGTTGACGGCAGCCTGGTCCCGCTGGCGGCCCGTATCACCCTGGACGGCACCCCCATCGGGCCGGAGGGCGGACAGATCACCCTGTCGGCCGGTGAGCGCCGCACGCTGACGCTCGCAGTCGAGCTCGATCCCGCCCTCTACGCCGCCCGTGCCGAGGCCTTCCCCTCCGGCTTTATCGTCGAGGGGCGGATCACGGCCGAGACCGAGCAGAGCAGCCTGTCGATGCCCTGGGCGGTCTTCTGCGGCAGCTGGAGCGCCGCGCCCATCGCCGCCCCCACCGCCTACGAGGGCGGCCAACAGCTCTACCTCGGTCAGACGGTCACCGCCGACCTCGTCAGCGGCGTCAGCATCTCGCTGGGCGAGCGCCAGGGCGGCGACGTCCTGCAGAACATGGTCGACTACGAGCCGCAGCTGATCACCGTCAACCCCAACGCCCTCACCCGCCCGCTGACGCTGAGCCTGTGCCTCTTGCGCAATGTGTCGCATTACACCGTGACCGTGACCGATGCGGACGGCGTGACGGTCTACACCGCGAACGGGGGCGGCCTGCGCAAGGCCTACCTCAACGACGGCATGGCGGTTTCCGCGATGATCCCCCTCTGGGACGGCTCGGCGACCGATAATCCGCGCTACCTCTGCCCCGACGGCACCTATACCGTCGCCCTCACCCTCTATGGGACAGCGGGCGGCGAGCAGACCGTCACCCTGCCCGTCTGCCTGGACAGCACACCGCCCACCCTCACCGCGGCGTCAATGCGCTTCGACGAGCGCGGCCGGCTGATGCTCGACCTGACGGCGGCTGACGGCGAGTACATCCGCAGCATCACGCTGGTCGACAGCGGGGGATACATCGACTATCCCGATGCCCTCCTGCCCACCGACCGCGTGCTGGCCGCAGGACGCGGCGCCAGCCACTCGGTTACGCTGGATGCCAGTACCCTGATCCGCAAATACATCTACGTTACTGTGACCGACTACGCCTACAACACCGTCACCGTGCGGCTTGACCGCGAGGCGATGTTCGTGGCGGCCGGCGGCTGATCCCCGCCGCACCGGGCAGTGGAGACCGCAGCGTTTGGCGGCTCCGCTGCCCATTTTGCTTGCCGGACAACGTTTTTCGCGCTTTGCGGTTGATTATTTCCGGAAAATATGCTATAATAAGGTGTATTTTCCCACATTCCGGGGAAAGGAGGCCGAGAAATGCAGGAGAAATTCCAGCTGCTGCCCTACATTGAGCGCGCAAGGGAAGGCGACGAAGAAGCCTTTGTTGTCCTGTTTGAACAGACCCACTTACTGACCTACAATCTCGCCTGTGTCCTGCTGCAGGACACGGAAGAAGCCAAGGATATCGTTTCCGAGGTATATATTCGAGTGTTTCAGCATATCGCCGAGCTGCGCGATCCGCACAGCTTCATCCGCTGGCTGACCGTCATCACCCACAATGTCTGCCACGACCATCTGCACGGCCGCACTCTGCCCATCCTGCCCGACGGCGCCGCCGATTGCCCGGAGGACAATATCGAGGAGTGGCTGCAGAAGGAATCGCTGCACAACACCATCGAGCGCATGATGACCCTGCTGCCCGAGCCCCAGCAGCGCGCCGTGCAGGACGTCTATTTCCACCAGCTTACACTGGGCGAAGCGGCTGCGCTGGAGGATTGCTCAATCAACACCATCAAGAGCCGCCTCTACTATGCCCGCGAGACCCTGCGCCGGGTCATCGAAGCCGAGGAGAAGCGCACCGGCGACAAGCTGCACCTGCCGGCCTCCGCTGTCTGCCTGGCCGCACTGATGTCCCTGCCCCAGACCGTCTTCACCCTCACCCCCGCTGAGTCGGCCGCGATCTTTAGCTCGGTCATCAGCGCGCTGGGCACCCGCCGTGCCGCTGAGCTTGGCGGCATGAGGGTCATCACCGCCCTGGATTCCCCCGAGGATGCGCCGGCCGGCCGGATC
>JAFWBJ010000035.1 GCA_017507145.1 Clostridia bacterium
ACCGACAGCCAGGGGCGGACGGTCGATTTCAAGAACACGATCCTCATCCTGACCTCCAACCTCGGCTCGGATATTATCCTTGAGGGCATCACCGCCGACGGCGACATCTCGCCCGAGGCGCGGGCGTCGGTCGAGGCCCTGCTCAAACGCGCCTTCCGCCCCGAGTTTCTCAACCGTCTCGACGAGGTGGTCTTCTATCGCCCGCTGTCGAAGACGGTCATCCGCGGCATCGTCGACCTGCAGATCAACGACCTGCGCCGCCGCCTCGCGGCCAAGCAGCTGGGGCTGACCCTCACCGACGCCGCCCGCGATCTGATCATCGATACCGCCTACGACCCCATCTACGGCGCCCGCCCGCTCAAGCGCTTCATCCAGTCGAAGCTCGAGACCCTGCTGGCCCGCAAAATCATCGCCGAAGACCTCGCCCCCGACACCACCATCACGGTCGACGTCAAAGACGGACGTTTGGTGGCGGAGTAAGACCCTGGGGGCTTTGCGGCTTTGGCGGCAAGCCGCCAAAGCGAAACCCCTACTGGGGGAGCCTAGAGTTTGCCTACGGCAAACTCTAGGCTCCCCCAGACCCCCGCGAAAACTTTCCAAAATAAAAGCTGACCTTTGTGCGCATCAGACTTGATTGGCACAAAGGTCATACTTTTTTATGAAAGTTCTTGGGGGGCCTGGGGGACTTCTTTCAAGAAGCCCCCCAGTAGGGGTCTGGGGACAACGTCCCCGGCGCCTTACTCTACCACAACACCCATATTTTCGAAGGCGGTAGCGAGCTTCTTGTCGGCTGTCTTCTGGAGCTTGGCGATCAGGGAGGAGAACATGTTCTGGCCCTGGGTGAAGCAGGTATAGATGGAGGAGGTCAGCGGCGAGTCGTCGAACTTGATGATGTAGGAGATGGTGTTTCTGATGAGGTCGAGCATCTCGAAGGAGTCGGCATCGCGGGTTGCGCGGACCTTGACGGCGTTGTCAAAGTAAGCGTAGGGGACCGAGTTGTTGCCGGCGTAGATCGGGCTGGAGTAGTAAGCCAGCGCCTCGAGGATGACACCGGTGCGCTCCTGGTCGACGTGGACGGGAACCATCAGAGCATGCGGGTTGGGCGAGACGTGCCAGTAGCTCTCCTGGCTTTCGTCATACTTGGGGAAGGGCAGTACGCCGTAGTCGGTGGTCATGGCGCGCAGTTCTTTTGCGGCCAGCAGCGTGTAGGAGAGGAAGAGGCCATTGCCTTCCATGAACATCTTCAGGCCGTTCTCGTCGAGGCGGGTGAAGTTGTCGGTGTTGAAGATGCCGAGCAGGCGCTCGCAGACGGTCTGGAAGTTTTCGTCATAGCAGTAGAAGTAGGGGATACCGTTGTCGCCCTTCTTCATGATTTCGGCATCCGAAGCGGTGAGGTAGATCTCATAGAAGGAGGTTGCCGAGTTCCAGCAGAGCATGCCGTAGCGGTCCTGTGCATCCATGGTCTGGTCGCCGTTGACGTCATTGACGGCTTTCATGCCGTACTCGCGCATCTTATCCAGCGTCCAGTTGCCCGAGCGGGCGACATCGTAGAGGTTGCCCAGTTCGAGGTCCTCAGCCATCTGCTTGTTGAAGAAGAGGGCACGGCTGTTGTCGAGGTGGGTGATGAGGAAATCAGAGAAGGTGTGGTAGAGCTTGCCCTGAACCGACAGCTTTTCCTTGGCGTTCTGGTCCCACCAGGGCATATCCAGGTCGATACCGGGCAGCTCGTTGAAATCGAGGACATAGCCTGCGTTGATGAAGGTGCGGACGCCCGAGAGGTCAACGGTCATCAGATCAAACTCAGCCGAATTTGCGCCGAGAACGGTCTTCATCTGCGACTGGGAGATGTCGAGGTCAGCGATGGTAATGCCCAGCTTTTCCTCAACGATGAGAGTACGGCGCTGCATGGCATCGCTGATGACGTCACCGGTTTGCTCGTGCGGCGCGATGGCGTTGGTGGTGTACTTGGTCTGGTTGTGGAAGCCGTTGGCGATGTTGAAGGTGTAGTCATACTTCACATCGGGGATGTTGGCGACCAGCTTGGTTTCTTCGGGTGCGGTCGTATCGGTGACGTCAGGAATATCAGAGGGGGCCTGGGTGGTGTCGGGTGCGGCAGTGGTGTCAGTGGTGGTGACATCGCCGGGTTGGCTGCAGGCGAAGAGGGCTGTGGAAAGCAGCATCAGCATCGCCAGAAAGAGGGCAAGCGACTTTTTCATGAGAGGACTCCTTTTTCTTTATTCATCCTGCAGCCGCCGGGCAGAAGGCCGTGCAGGATGGGTGTATGTGTAGTATAGCACACCCGTCAGGGGATGTCAAGGGGGTGAAAACATAATTATGATAATTATGATTGAAACAGGCCAAAAACAGCAAATTTCGCATAACCGCTTGACGAAACGGGGGGTGCGGGTGTACAATGATGGCAGCGAAATCTGTCATTGCGGAGATAATCATGATGTTTGAGAAGAAAGTACAGTTTTCCCGCGGTATGCGGGATGGAATACCGATCATGCTCGGGTATCTGGCCGTGGCCTTCACACTGGGCATCGCGACACGGAACGCCGGGCTGAATGCCTTCCAGGCGGCGCTGACCAGCTTTACTAACCACGCCTCGGCCGGCGAATTTGTCGGCCTGACCCTCATCGCGGCCTCGGCCGGCTATTGGGAGGTCGCGCTGATGGAGGTGGTGGCCAACGCCCGCTACCTGCTGATGTCCTGTGCGCTGAGCCAAAAGCTTGACCCCGCCCTGCCGCTCGGCCACCGCCTGCTGCTGGGCTACGGGCTGACCGACGAGGTGTTTGGCATCTCGATGGCGCAGGAGGGCTATCTCTGCCCGCAGTACGCCTACGGCGCCTTTGCCGTCGCCGTCACCGGCTGGACCGCAGGCAGTGCGCTCGGCGTGCTGATGGGCAGCATCCTGCCGGCAAGCGTCGTCAGCGCCCTGTCGGTCGGACTGTACGGCATGTTCTTGGCCGTCATCGTCCCGCCGGCGCGGAAGAACCGCTTCCTCTGCGGCCTGATCGTCGTGGCCATGGCCGCGAGCGCTGTCTTCACCTACCTGCCCATGATGGCCGCCATCTCCAAGGGCGTGCGCATCATCCTGCTGACCGTGCTGATCTCGGCCGCCGCGGCCGTCATCCGCCCCGTCCGCGACGAGGAGGTGTCGGCATGAGCGGAAACGTCTACCTCTACATCTTCATCATGGCCGCCGTGACCTTCCTCATCCGCGGCCTGCCCCTGACCCTCATCCGCCGGGAGATCAAGAACCGCTTCCTGCGTTCCTTCCTCTACTATGTGCCCTACGTCACCCTCGCCGTCATGACCTTCCCCTCCATCATGGAGGATACCGCCTCGCCCTGGGCAGGCCTGCTCGCCCTCGCCGCCGGCATCGCCGCCGCCTGGTTTGGCCAGAGCCTGCTCCGCGTCGCGGTGATCTGCTGCGCGGTGGTGTTTGTGGCTGAGTTGTTTTTGGTTTAAAAATTATGCGGGGGAAACCTTTTTGAAAAAAGGTTTCCCCCGCGCCCCTTTCGAAAAACTTTCCATCACGCCCTCATTTTTGGCGTGCGTGAAAGTTTTTGGGGAGGGGTTCGGGGACTTGATTTTTCTTTGCAGTGTCGGCTCTCTCCTTGTCACCTCCCCGAAAAATAATTTTTTGAGCTAATTTTGCGCAAAAATGGCTAATTTTACACAAACCCGCACGGACGCTCTTTTTATGCTATAAT
>JAFWBJ010000036.1 GCA_017507145.1 Clostridia bacterium
ACGCTTCTTGCTGATTTGAACATCGTAAAAAATCCCGGTCATGTTTATTTCAAAGGTGCGGGTACTATATCTATTTGCGGTCAGAAGATTGATTTTTCAAAAATGGATGGTGATATTGCGATATCATCTGTTATGTTGAAAAATATTGACTCAATTGAGGTTTTAGGCAGTACTGTTATCACTATTGAAAACTTGACAACATTCAATGCGTTCAAATGTACGGATGCTTTCGCAATCTACCTTGGCGGATATCATAATACAAATCGAAGAAACTTCATAAGAAGAGTTTATAATCAAAATCCAAACAAGATTTTTCTGCATTTCGGTGATATCGATGCAGGAGGATTCTATATCCTCGAGCATTTGCGCAAACGAACAGGGATCAACTTCAGCCCATATAAAATGGATGTCGAGACCTTAAAAGAAAACCTTGCGTTTGCAAAAAAACTAACCGAGAACGACAAGAAAAGGCTTGCTATGTTGTTGGATTCTGAATATGAAGATACGATTCGCTTCATGTTGGATAACGATTGCAAATTGGAACAAGAAGCAATGGACTTGAAAGAGATTGGCATATAATAAATAATCGTTATTATATTAGATTCTCACTGGAATTCCACCTCTTTTTGTGATATTGTGTGTGCTACCAAAGAAGGAGGTAGTACATATGGTAAGGAAGAAACAAGTGAATAACGAAAACGGAGCGGTTCTGAATCGGGATTTCCCGAGACGGAGCCGCTCTCTCTTTATGAAGGAGGTGCGAAATGAACACACATGAAGCAATTATTGATCAAGCTACTTGGGATATCGTTCGAAAGGTACGAGCGGGCAAACGCAGAAGAACAAGTATGGGTGATCTCAATAAATACAACGGACTCCTGTGCTGTTCGGATTGCGGTTCGAAATTGTACTTTGTCAGAGGAACCACCATCAAGCCGGAAAACTACAACTTCATTTGCAGCCGTTACCGTAAGCATATGGGTGAAGAGCAATGTACGCCTCACAGCATAAAAGAAGTGGCACTTGATGAAATCATCCTCGAGGAGATCCGCAAGGCAACGTATTATGCACGGGCGAAAACGAAAGAATTTGTTGAGTTCATAAACAAGAAAAGCTCCTCCGAAAATAGAAGGGAGCTTACGGTAAAAACAAACGAACTCAGTAAATTGGAGAAACGCAACGCAGAGCTGAATGCTTTGTTCAAAAGACTTTACGAGGATAATGTCCTCGGTAAAATAACGAATGAGCAGTTCAGAATGCTGTCGGATGGGTATAATGCGGAGCAACGCGAAATACAAGAACAGATTCCGAAGCTCCAAGCGGAGATAGAAGAATTGAAAGCCGCATCTACGAATGTGGACAAGTTCATAGATGTTGCAAACAAGTACACGGATCTGAAAGAACTGACTCCCGAGGTGCTCAGAGTCTTTATAGCCAAAGTAGTGATCCACGAACGTGAATGTAAATGGTCTAAAGCATCGGAGCAGCAAATCGATATCTACTTCCGATATATCGGCAGATTAACCGCAGAACAAACAAAACAAGCAGTATAATAGGAAAGGACGGACAGCCTAAACTGTCCGTCCTACTCCAGGACACCGCCTTACGCTAAAACATCCTTATGAGAAGTAGCGTAATGCAAGTGCTTTTTTTCAACGATATTTGCCCCAGTGGGAAAATGAAATCGCTTCGCTGTGCAATATTTGCTTCGCGATCAAATCATTCATGCAAAAGGACTATGGGCTAACAATGATCAGAGAAATGCAACTCTCCGAGATAGACGAATGTGTGAACGTAATCAAAACGGCATTTTTAACCGTTGCAGAGGATCACGGATTTACCGCTGAAAATGCGCCAAGATTTACCGCATTTGCCATGAACCGGGCGCGCCTCCAATGGCAGTTCAGCCACGAGCACCGGCCGATGTTTGTTTATTTGATCGATGACAAAATCGTGGGCTACTATTCCCTCTCCGCACCAAACGAAGGGGAGACGGAATTAAACAACTTAAGTGTTTTGCCCGAGTTTCGTCATAACGGAATCGGCGAAGCTATGCTGAAACACGCATTTGCATTTGCAAAGGCGCAAGCCTGCTCCGCAATCCATATCGGCATTGTTGAAGAAAATCAGACCTTGCGGCGTTGGTACGAAAAATTCGGCTTTACCCACACCGGCACACAAAAATTCGACTTTTTCCCATTCACCTGCGGATACATGAAGAAAACATTGGCATAAAACTGCCATCGCAAACGGTCACCGGCCGCAAAAGGGGGGGCGCAAATCAGCGCCCCCCTTTCTTTTTTCGCCTGGCACAATCACCTCCTTGCCGATTTCTCATATCCTCATAACAAATCGCAAAAAGGAGAAGAACGTGAATCTTTACACCGAAATGCGCATCTGCTTTGCGCGGCTCTTGGAAGCCTCCTACATCACTGCCGGAAACGGCGGAAGCTACTGTCTTGAGCGGGACGGCAACACGCTCACAGTCTTTTTCGAGCAGAGCAACGGCGAGGTGGACTGGCTCAATAATCTTGACTTTCCCAGCGTGCTCTACGCGCACATGCCCTGCGTATGGTACTGCCACAGGGGTTTCGCGCGTGTCTTTGGGAGCCTCCTTCCCTTGATCCAAAACGCCCTGCTTGACCCTACGCTCTCGCAGATCACCGTCTGCGGATACAGCCACGGCGGCGCGCTTGCCCTTCTCTGCCACGAATTTGTATGGTATGCCCGACCCGATCTGCGCGGCGGGAAGCTGCACAGCTTTGCGTTCGGCGCGCCGCGGGTGATCTTCGCCCCCCGCGGGCTCTGCCCGGGGCTGAAAGCGCGGTTTGCCGATCTCGTGCTCGTGCGGAACCTCGATGATGCAGTGACCCATCTGCCGCCGAGATTTCTCGGCTACACGCACCCGCATCCGCCGCTGATCATCGGCGAGCGGGGAAAGTATTCGCCGGTCGATGCGCACCGTGCCGATGCCTATCTGGCGGAGCTTTCAGCTGCCGAACAAAAAGCGGAGCGCCGAGCAAAATAGAAAAATCGCTTGACAAAGCGTGAAATCGGCATTATAATGTAGATATACCCCCAAATTATACACAATTTGAGGAAGGAGACTACCGATGAAATACTGTACGAAATGCGGCAAAGAATTGTTTGACGAAGCAGTTTTCTGCCCCAACTGCGGCTGTGCGGCACCGAATCCCCCGACCGCTTCCCCCTATCGCGCGGCAGATGACCACGTCAGCGTTGGCCTTTGCGTGCTCGCCGCCATGATTCCCCTCTTCGGCATCATTTATTGGCCTCTCATGCACAGGGAAACGCCCAAAAAAGCACAGGCCTGCGGAATCACGGCCATCGTTTCATGGGCGGTCTGCGCCTGCCTGGGATTCCTGATCGGTTTCTTCGGCGCTATCTTGCTCTGAGCGCGCCCTGCGCTTTTCCACGCTTTCCCAAAGCCGCCTGCAGGCGGCTTTTTTCTTTGTGCGAAGGATAATTTGCAAATTATTCTTTACGATCGTAAATTTGTTATTGACAATACGCACCAACTGTGCTATACTGTAAGCAGAAGGAGGTGCGATAATGTATATCACCTACACCAAGTTGTGGAAGCTGCTGCTTGAGCGCGGCATGACACGGACAGACCTGATGAATCTGACCGGGCTGAGCTCGCGCGTGATGGCCAAGCTCACCCGAGATGAGACGGTCACCACCGACACGGTCGCCCGCATCTGCGCCGCTCTGCAGTGCGATGTCGGAGACATCATGGCCTACACGGCCGAAACTGCGCTGTCCCCCTACCAATACTTCCGCCGTTTCGGGGAAAAGATCGCTGAAAATGAGCAAATTGAAACCTTCACCTTCACCGTGAACAGCCAAAAATTCGTGGTCCATGCTACCCGCAGTTCGGCCGACAAACACACGCTGATCCATTGCCGGGAGAACGGCACCGTTTACTGGGAACAGCTTTATCCCCTCGGCGGCGGCATCTCCTCGCCGAGCCGCACCGAGCATGTGCTGATCAAACCGCAGGGCACACCGGGGGAGATCACCGTCCTGCTCATCAAAGGCCGCCCCGGCATGATTACCGGGCTGGACGAGGGGATCTTCACCGCCAGCCGCAGTCCGCTTCGCCGCGCGGATGGCGTTTTCGTGATGTCCGAGCCCGCTTTCAAATTATTCGTTCCACCGACACAAGTATAGTCCCCAGCGCCCGTCCTTCTTCGGACGGGCGCTTCTCTTTTCCGCACACGCCGCCCCGCTCCGGCATATACTGCCCTTGAACCGATCCCGCTCAGAAAGGATGGATAATCATATGCAATTTGACCGAAATGCCGTCAACCGAATGCTGCGCCTGGACGACGGCCAGCTGCGACAGATCATTGCACGGCTGGCTGACGAGGCCGGCATCGACCGCGCCGCCCTCAACCTCAGCGCCGGCGATCTTCAAGCCCTGCGCCAGGCCCTCGGCTCGGCCTCCGACCAAGAGCTGACCCGCCTCGCCGAACAGCTGGAATCTCAGAAAAACGGAGGAAGTACGCATGGCCGCTGACCAGTCACCCGACCTCTCTGCCATGATGCGCAGCGTACTGGAAGATCCCGCACGCATGGCACAGCTGCAGGGTATCATCTCGGCGCTCGGCGGAAACGACGCAGCCGGAACCGATGCCGCGGTATCGGAGCCCACCGCCGAGCCGCCGGCCGAGGGCAATGATACCACGGCCGCTGCTCCGACTGTCAGCCCCGATCTGCTCTCTTCCCTGCTCAGCAGTCCGGAGCTGCTTTCCCGTATGCCGGCCCTGCTGTCCGGTGCCGGCAAGCCGTCGGGCAAGCCCGGCGCGCCCGACCATCGCACCGCCCTGCTGCTCGCGCTCAAGCCCTACCTCAGCGATAACCGGCGCCAGATGATCGACTCCATCGTCAACCTCAGCCGGCTCGGCAATTTGCTCAACCGATAGCACAGAAAGGAGAATCCGATGTACAGCCGAACCCAAAGCGGGCGCCCGGAGGGAGTCCGGCCGCCCCAGCATTACAGCGGCGTTGCCTTCGATGCCGGCGGCCAGCCGCCCGCACTCCCCAAGATTCCCCAGTTCTGCGCTGACGGTCTGCCGGCCGCACCGTCCCTGCCGCCCTCTCCACCCGAACCGACGGCCGAAGAAAAAAGCCCTCCCCCCGCACCGCACACCGCGGAGAGGGGAGAGGACGAAGGTGGGCTGTTTGCCGGTATCGGCCGCGAGGAGCTGCTTCTGCTCGGCATCATTCTGATCTTAGCACAGCGTCCCGGAGAAGACGACACCATTCTGCTGCTCTTGCTTCTTCTGCTGCGTCACTGAATCCGATCGGCTTCTTCAGACCGTACACCGCAGGGTCGCCGCGCCAGAGCCGACAGGTAAAGCCGATCATTTGCGTGTTTTCGGCAAAGGCTTCAATCGCAAAGCCCTCCTGCTCGGCCAATGCCTTACATAGCATCAGTTCGGCCGCCATCGGGAAATGGGCGGCCAGTATGGACAGACCGCACCGCCCCGGCGCCACCGGCCGCGGCATCTCCGCCTTTAGAATCAGCGCAATCATATCGCCGTCCCCGAACAGAGCGGCGTCCAGCGCCGAGCCGCCGGTACAGCGGCACAAAAATGAAGAAAGTGCATAAAACACGCCGGCGAAATTGCGCGAAGGCAGCTCGGTATCAACGGTGCGCAGGTCGATGCGCACTTCTCTGTCAGCAAGCGGCGGCAGGGCTACGATCTGCTGTAAGCTTCTCTCCAGGCTCGCCGCATGGCGACCGCCGAACATAGGGCGATGGGCGAAGAGTGCGGTCAGCTCGACATAAGCTGCTTCGATCTCGGTCGGCGCCGGCATTGCTTCGGGCGCATCGGGCAGTTCGGGCAAAAGCATGACGTCCGCATAGGCGTGTGCGGCCGCCGCGGCAAGTGCCGCCGTCGTGCATCGGCTTTCCCGCACCAAAAGCAGGGCATCGATTCCCGCCGCGCCGCGCAGAATCAGCATCGGCCGGCCCGACTTTGTCCGCGCGAGAGCCGCTTGGCCGGGGAAAAGCATCTCCGGCAAAGCGCGATCGGCCCGACAAAGGCAATCCCGCAGATGATCTCCCATATCCAAGCCAAAAGGGGCAGCGTACGCAAAGAGTACCTGCCCCTTTTCGGTGCAAACTGCTTCAGCGAGCACCGCACGCGGCTGTTCTGATTGAATCAGCAGCTGCATAGACTAAATCACATCTCATTCTTGAGCTTTTCCAGACAGGAAGCGCAGATGCGCTTGCCGCGGAAATGCACAATATTATCCACATTGTCACAGAAGATGCAGGCGGGAGCATACTTCTGCAAGATGATCTTGTCCTCATCGACGAAGATCTCCAACGCATCCTTATCATCAATATTCATGGTTTTGCGCAGCTCCGCAGGGAGCACGATGCGGCCAAGCTGGTCAACACGGCGAATAATTCCGGCAGATTTCATGATGATTCCCTCCAAATTCTGTTAAGCATGATTGCTTTCTGCCTGCATTATAGCATATCCGGTCGAATAAGTCAAGAGAATTTCGAAAAAACAGGAATATTTTTACATTTTTGTCATCTTGAGAGGAAAAAGTCGATGCTTGGTAAATTGTTTGGTATTTTGGCAGGCGCGGCCATGCTGTACGGCACGCTGCGCGGACAGGGTGAGGCAGTCAGCACAGCTGTGCTGGAGGGGGCATCGGATGCGGTTTCGCTGACCATTGCGCTCTGCGGTATGATGTGTCTGTGGTGCGGGGTCATGCGCGTCCTGCAGGAAGCAGGCATTATCTCCCGGCTTGCGCGCATGCTCCGCCCCCTGCTCGGTCTGATCTTCCCGCACGCCGCCAGAACCGGCATCGGCATGGAGGAGATCGCCGCCAATCTCAGCGCCAACCTGCTCGGTCTTGGCAACGCCGCCACCCCCTTTGCGCTGCAGGCCATGGCCGCCATGGCCGAACACAATCCCGATCCGGCATCCGCCACCGATGATATGATCACGCTGGTGGTGCTGAACACCGCCTCCCTCTCGCTGCTGCCCACTACCCTCATCACCCTGCGCTACGCCGCCGGATCGGCCGAGCCGTATGCCATTCTTCTCCCGGTCTGGATCTGCTCGGCGGCGGCATCGGCGGTGGCCGTTCTGCTCTGCCGGTTCTCTGCCGCATGGAGGAAGCGCCCATGAATCCGCAAAAGCTGGCGGCACTGCTCGTCCCCTTCGTGGTTACGGCGGCGGGAATGTGCTGTCTGTTCGGACGGCGCAAGAATTACTTCGATGCCTTCCTTACCGGTGCGCGAGGGGGGCTGGAGACGGCGGTGGGGCTTCTCCCGACGCTGTCGGCACTGCTGGTCGGCGTACGGATGCTGTCGGCATCGGGCGCACTGCACGACCTCTCTGCCCTGCTCGCACCGGCCGCTGATGCCATCGGTCTGCCGGCCGATCTGCTCCCGCTGCTGCTTGTCCGTCCCTTCTCGGGCAGCGCTTCCAATGCCACCTTCTCTGCCCTGCTCAAAGAGCTGGGGCCGGACAGCTTTCCCGCCCTCTGTGCCTCGGTCATCATGGGTTCCTCCGATACCCTCTTCTACCTCTTTGCCGTCTATTTTTCAGCGGCCGGCATCCGCCGCACCCGCTATGCCCTGCCCTGCGCACTGGCTGTGATGCTCTTCTGCATTTTCTTTGCCTGCGCACTCTGCCGGATTTTCTTTGGGTGAATAAGCCGCCGCGCCGGGGCAATACTAAAGAAAACGGAAACGGAGGAAAATATATGGTAAAAGGCTGTCAGCGGCGCATCATCCTCCTGCGGGAAACAGGAAGCGCTATTTTCGAGGAAGCTTACTTTTTGGTCAAGCCCGAGCAGGCGGATGCCTCCGAGCAGCGCATGATCGCCGAGGCAAATCGCATCATCGAAGAAAATCTCATCACCCGAAGCCGGACTGGGCGGCGCCGCAAATCGGCATGGCAGCAAGGGCTGTGGCACTACGCTGCCGGTGTCTGCTCGGGCGGGGCTCTGACCGGCTTGCTCTGGGCGCTCTGCCAGTGAGCGCAGTGAAATCTCCCTTGACAAACGGCAGGATATCGTGTATAATAGATATACTTTGATTGACCGTACTGTTTTCTGTTCAAACAAAAACATTGCCTCAGGTGGCGGCACATGTGCGTGGTGTGCCGCTGCATGAGGTTTGCTTTCTGTGCGCTCACACGGCTGTTCTCACTGTCCCGCACGGTGCGGGACCGGCTTTTTGCGCGCTTTTTCTGCGTTGATTGAAGCATGGCACTGTCCATATCCGCAAATATTGATAACCGTGAAAGAAAGGAATCCCGCTCGGTGCGGGAACAGGTACAAAAATGGCAAAAAAAGAAAAAAAGGATAAAGACTTAGGTAAAATACGCATCATTCCGCTTGGCGGACTGAACGAGGTCGGCAAAAATCTGACCGTCATCGAATATGAGAACGACATCATCGTCGTTGACTGCGGTCTCGGCTTTCCCGACGAGGAAATGCTGGGCATCGACCTCGTCATTCCCGATATCACCTACCTGGAAAAGAACCAGGATCGCATCCGCGGCATCCTGCTCACGCACGGGCATGAGGACCACATCGGCGCGATCCCCTATATCCTGCGCACCATCAATCCCCCCATCTACGGCACCAAGCTGACCATCGGCATCATCCGCAACAAGCTGGCCGAGCACCGTCTGCCTGCACAGCCCAAGCTCAACGTCGTCAGTGCAGGCGATATCCTCAAGCTGGGTGCGATCAGCGTGGAGTTCATCCGGGTCAACCACTCGATCGCTGATGCCTGCTGTCTGGCCATCCGCACGCCCCTTGGCACCCTCGTCCACACCGGCGACTTCAAGCTGGACATCTCTCCCATCGACGGCGAGATGATGGACATCACTCGCCTGGGCGAGATCGGCCGCGAAGGCGTGCTCCTTTTGATGTGCGAATCCACCAACGCCGAGCGCCACGGCTTCACCCCCTCCGAGCGCAAGGTCGGTGAATCGCTGGAGTATATCTTCACCCGCAACGCTGACAAGCGCCTGGTCATCGCGACCTTCTCCTCCAACGTGCACCGCGTACAGCAAATCATCGACGCCTCGGCCAACCACGGCCGCAAAGTGGCCATCACCGGCCGCAGCATGCTCAATATTGTCGGTGCCGCCGTCGAGCTGGGTTACATGAAGGTGCCCTCCGGCGTCCTCATCGACATCGCCGACATCCGCCGCTACAAGCCCGAGGAGTTGACCATCATCACCACCGGCAGCCAGGGCGAGCCGATGTCCGCCCTCTACCGCATGGCGTGGGGCGAGCACGACAAAGTCACACTCGGCCGTCAGGACCTGGTCGTCCTGTCGTCGTCGGCCATCCCCGGCAACGAAAAGCTGGTCGGCCGCATCATCAACGAGCTCTCCAAGAACGGCGTCAACGTCCTGCACGACTCGGTCGTTGAGGTACACGTCTCAGGCCACGCCTGCCAGGAAGAGCTGAAGCTGATGCAGGCGCTGACCAAGCCCAAGTATTTCATGCCCATCCACGGTGAATACCGCCACCTCGCCGCTAATCGCGAGTTGGCACGCTTCATGGGCATTGAGGACCGCAACATCTTTATCTCCGACATTGGCCGCGTGCTGGAGATCGATCAGCACGGCGCGCGTTGGGCCGGCTCGGTGCCGGCAGGCAAGGTGCTGGTTGACGGCTATGGCGTGGGCGACGTCGGCAACATCGTCCTCCGCGACCGCCGCCACCTCTCGCAGGACGGCCTCATCGTCGTGGTCGCTACGGTGGATATCGAAGAGGGTATGATCCTCTCCGGCCCCGACATCATCTCGCGCGGCTTTGTCTATGTCCGCGAGTCGGAAGA
Organism: Clostridia bacterium; assembly: GCA_017507145.1. Taxonomy (GTDB): domain Bacteria; phylum Bacillota; class Clostridia; order Oscillospirales; family CAG-272; genus SIG693. Next base: position 9,860 of record JAFWBJ010000036.1, read on the forward strand.
GCTGATGGAGCAGGCACGCAAGCTTGCCCTCGACGCCCTCACCGACTGCCTCGACACCGGCGCCGTCGACCGCATGGAGATCAAAACCAAGGTCAAGGACGACCTCTCCAAGTTCCTCTACGCCAAGACCAAGCGCAAGCCGATGGTCCTGCCGGTCATCATGAACGTCTGATCCAACAGGCTGCAGGAAGAAACGGGTAATACCCCGCTTCTTCTACATATATTTATCAAATATTCATGTGCTGTTCACAAAGTCATCACAAAAAATCGGTATAATTAAAAAAGCGTTTTTTTCCATTACAAAAGACTACGAAAAATCAAGAAAAGGCGGTAATCCAATTATGGGTAACACCAAAAAGAAAACAACCCGCAAGGATCTTGGCTTAAAGATTTTCCTTGCCTTGACTGCAGTTCTGCTTGCAGTCGTTCTGCTGGGCAGCCTGATCGGCTCCACCGGTATTCTCCTTCGCATGAGTTCCCCCCTCTCGTCCGCAAACTACTCCTTTGACGGCGCGATGCTCAGCTATATCTACCGTACCAGCTACATGAACATGCTCAACCAGCTGGGCGAGTATGCTTCTTACATTGGCCTTGACTCCACCAAGTCGCTCAAGAGCCAGATGTCCATGGACGGCGAGCAGACCTGGCACGAATATTTCCTCTCCGCAGCCGTTGAGCAGGCCAAGGAAATCCTGGTTCTGGCTGAGGCAGCAAAGGCTGCCGGCATGGAGCTGACCGACGAGGATAAGGCAACCGTCGACGCCAACTTCACCGCACTGGAAGAGGCTGCCGTACAGTACAACTATCCCTCCGTCTCCTCCTTTATCGCTGCACAGTATGGCAGCGGCATCAAGGTCAATGACATCCGCAAGGCCATCGAGCTCTCCCTTCTCGCATCGAAGTACTCTCAGCAGATCACCGAGGGCATCGAGGTCACCGATGCGGAGATCGATGCGCATTTCGCCGAGCATGAGGCTGATCACACCTTCGTTGCGCTGCGTCAGTTCACCTTCTCTTCGACCGGCGCACTCCTCGCTGAAGACGCAACCGATGAGCAGATCAATCAGGCCAAGGCTGACCTGAAGGCCAAGGCCGACGCTCTGGCTGCCTGCAAGACCGTTGAGGAATTCGACGCTTACCTGACCCAGTACTGGAAGGATATGACCGCCGAGACCGGCGAAATCACCGAGGAAAACATCGCCTCCAACCTGGAGCAAACCAAGTATCCTAACTACTCCGCCCGCGACACCGAGCAGGGCAAGTGGGCCTTCGCTGAAGAGCGCAAGGTCGGCGACACCACCATCATCGCAGACGATGAGGCTATCTCCTACACGGTTGTCATGCTGGAGAAGACCAAGTCCCGCGATGAGGATCTGAGCCGCAATGTCCGCCACATCCTCTTCCAGTCTGCCAACCACACCGACGCTGCCGGCGCCAAGGCTGCAGCGGAGGAAGTCCTTGCCAAGTGGGAAGCTTCGGCAAAGGATGAGAATGCATTCGCTGCACTCGCCACCGAGTACACCGAGGACACCGGCTCCAAGGAAAACGGCGGTCTCTATGAGAACGTCCTCCCCGGCGAGATGGTTTCGGCATTCGACACCTGGCTCTTTGATGCAGACCGCAAGGTCGGCGATGTAGAGATCGTTGAGTCCACCGAGTACGGCGCACACATTATGTTCTACGTCGGCGAAGGCGAGCCCGAGTGGAAGATCAGTGTCCGCTCCGACATCACCAACGAGCGCTACGCCGCCGCTTACGAGGAGCTGGCTGCCAACACCACCATCAAGGAAAACGCAGGCGCCCTCAAGATGGTCGGCTAAAGCCCCATCACAAAACCAAACAAAACCAAAATCTCCTGTGCCAACGGCACAGGAGATTTTTTATGCAGCCACCGCAACAGGGCCGGGAAAATTCCCCAAGCACTGTCAGCGGCACAAAACAAAACGCGGGAACATCCGTCCGATAACAGATGTTCCCACGCTCTTCTGCGGGGAGAGGATTACTGATCGTCCTGCTTGTTCTTGTCGCTGAAGACACGGTTAAGCAGAAGGGTCGCCAGAATAATCGCGCCCATAACAATGAAGATGCCCAGCATGCCCAGGCCCATGTACCGCAAATTGGCCACAAAATTACCGATATTCGGAAGCTCAGCCGCGGCTGAAAGATTCATTAACAACATCATGTTTTCCTCCTTAACCAAAGAACTGCAGAATCAAGCCACCGGCAATCACCGATGCGATCTGACCCGAAACGTTGACACCCATCGACTGCATGAGCAGGAAGTTCTGCGGATCTTCCTTGATGCCCATCTTGTGCACGATACGGCCGGCCATCGGGAACGCCGAGATACCGGCGGCGCCGATCATGGGGTTGATCTTTTCCTTGAGGAAGATGTTGAGGAGCTTAGCAAAGAGCACACCGCCCGCCGTGTCAAAGACGAAGGCAAAGAGGCCGAGGCCCAGGATCAGCAGCGTCTCGGGCTGCAGGAACTTCTCAGCCTGCATCTGGGACGCAATGGTAATACCGAGGAAGATCGTAATGAGGTTGGCCAGCACCTTCTGCGCCGTCTCGGACAGCGAGTTGAGCACGCCGCACTCACGGATGAGGTTACCGAACATCAGGAATCCGACCAGTGCAACAGAGTCGGGAGCCACCAGACCGGCCAGAACGGTGATCACGATCGGGAAGAGGATGCGGGTCTTTTTGGAGATGGCCGCCGGCTTGTAGGGCATGCGGATCATCCGCTCTTTTTTGGTGGTCAGGAGACGAATGACCGGCGGCTGAATGATGGGCACCAGCGCCATATAAGAATAGGCAGCAACCATGATTGCCCCCATGTAGTCGGATTTGAGCAGGTTAGCAACCACGATTGCGGTCGGTCCGTCTGCTGCGCCGATGATACCGATCGAAGCGGCATCGTTGATGGGGAAGAAAATCGAAGCCAGACACATGGTAAAGAAGATACCAAACTGTGCGGCCGCGCCGAACAGCATCAGCTTCGGATTCGATAGGATCGGCCCGAAGTCAATCATTGCGCCGATGCCGATAAACAGCAACAGGGGGAAGAGTTCATTGGCAATACCGGCGTTGTAAAGGGTCGTCAGTACGCCCTCCTCCGCCACTGCGCCGGAGTTGGGCAGGTTCACCAGAATCGCGCCAAAGCCCATCGGCAAAAGTAGGGTCGGTTCCATATCGTGCCGGATCGCCAGGTAAATCAGCAGGCCGCCAACCAGCCACATGATGATCTGCCCGAGCTCAAGCTGCACAATATTCTCATACAGTGCTTCCATCACATTCACGCTCTTTTCTTGATTGATTTTTAAAGTCACATCTAAAATGGCTGCATAAAACAGCCAAAATCAAATTAAGTATATCACAAAAATGTGAATTTTTCATGAACGTTCGACTTTTTTCTCAAAAAAAAGGAGAGACACGCAACAGTCTCTCCTTCATTTTTTTCTTTTCTCTCTTCTTCCCAAACATCCTGCCACGCACGAATGTCAGCTTTCACGGATCGAGTTGTTCAACTGCCCGATTTGTCCGCCCCCTTTCAGCCGGGAGCAAACTGCTACATCATTCGCCTGGCACCTGGTTATGTGCAATCTTAACAGCCGGATCGCGGG